>NZ_DASUHS010000001.1:0-3113 GCF_036273375.1 Mycobacterium sp.
GAAGATGAAGATGAGGTGCTCGGGAGGCTCCTCCACGATCTTGAGCAGCGCGTTGAACCCCGCCGTGGTGACCATGTGCGCCTCGTCGACGATGAACACCCGATAGCGCGACTGGGCGGGCGCGTAGAACGCACGGTCGCGCAGCTCGCGGGTGTCATCCACGCCGCCGTGGCTGGCAGCGTCGAGTTCGACCACGTCGATGCTGCCGGGCGCGTTGGGCGCCAGCGCCTGGCACGAGTCGCAGACCCCGCACGGGGTGGCCGTCGGGCCCTGAACGCAGTTCAGCGAGCGTGCCAGGATGCGCGCCGACGAGGTTTTCCCACAGCCGCGCGGACCCGAGAACAAATACGCGTGGTTGATCCGGCCGGCTTCCAGGGCGATCGACAGTGGTTCGGTGACGTGCTCCTGCCCCACCACTTCGGCGAAGGTTGCCGGTCGATACTTGCGGTAGAGGGCCACGGTCAGCAGGCTACCGGCGTCGGGTGACTGGGGCCCGCGGGCCGTCGAGTGTGAACGTAGGGCGGGATTTTGGCGGCGATTTTCCCGCCGTCGGTTCACACACTCGACGCGGACGACGCCAGCAGCGACTCCGACGCAGCCAGCAGCGCGCAGGTGGCCAGGCCGTCCACGGCGTCGCGCAAGTCCGGCAGCGACGGAAAGGTCGGCGCGATCCGGATGTTCGTGTCCTTCGGATCTTTCCGGTACGGGAACGACGCACCCGCCTCGGTGACCGCGATGCCGGCGTCCTTGGCCAGCGCGACGGTCCGCTTCGCCGTTCCGGGCAGCACGTCCAGGCTGATGAAGTAGCCGCCCTTGGGGTCGGTCCATGACGCGATCTTGGAGTCGCTGAGCCGCTGATCCAGGATCTCGGCGGCCAGCGCGAACTTTGGCGCCAGGATCTGCTGGTGACGCCGCATGTGCAGCCGCACCCCGTCGGCGTCGCGTAAGAAGCGCAGGTGCCGCAGCTGGTTGATCTTGTCCGGCCCGATCGACTTTTTCGCCGCGTATTGCAGGTACCAGGCGATGTTGCCCAGCGATCCGCCCAGGAAGCTCACGCCGGCGCCGGCGAAGGTGATCTTGGAGGTGGACGCGAACACATAGGGCCGATGGGGGTTGCCGGCCGTGGCCGCCAGCCCGAGCACGTCGACCTGCCGGACGAAGTCGTGCGTCAGGGTGTGCACCGCATAGGCGTTGTCCCAGAACAGCCGGAAGTCAGGCGCCGCGGTCCGCATCTGGACGAGTCGCAGGACCGTGTCCCAGGAGTAGGTGACTCCGGTGGGGTTGCCGAACACCGGCACCGTCCACATGCCCTTGATGGCCGGATCGGCGGCGACCAGCTCTTCGATCAGGTCGACATCCGGCCCGTCGGACAGCATCGGGACGGGGATCATCTCGATGCCCATCGCCTCGGTGATGGTGAAGTGCCGGTCGTAGCCCGGGGCCGGGCATAGGAACTTGATGCTCGGTTCGTCCTTCCAGGGCCGCTGCGAGTCGACGCCGCCGTACAGCATCGAGAAGGCGACGAGGTCGTGCATCAGCTCCAGGCTGGAGTTGTTGCCCGCGATCAGGTTCTGCACCGGGATGCCGAGGAGCTCTCCGAAGATGGCCCGCAGCTCGGGCAGGCCATGCAGGCCACCGTAGTTGCGGGTGTCGGTGCCCTCGCTGTCGCGGAAGTCATCCCCGGGCAGGCTCAGCAGCTGGTTGGACAGGTCGAGCTGGGCGGGAGCGGGTTTGCCGCGGGTCAGGTCCAGGGCGAGCTTCTTGGCCTGCAGGTCCGCGTAATCCTGCTGGTGACGAGCGTTCGCGGCCGCGAGTTCGGCCGGGGTGAGGGACTCCAGCGACACCATGAACCCTTTCGCTATCGAAGGCGGGAAACCAGTGGCGATCGCAAGCGCGGCGAAGCCGGGCGAAGCGGGTCGCCGCTCATAAAAATAGGGGACCCCGCGCACCCGACAGAGCCCATTGACCCTTGCGGCCTTCCGGCCCTGGGGGAGTTCACAGGATAGACGCCGCGCGGGGTCCAGCGACGAGTCTAATACCTGCCCCGGAGTGGACGACGAGCAACTGGCGGGCGCCATCTGGCCCTCGGTTACCATGGCCACGGAGGATTCGCCTAGTGGCCTATGGCGCTCGCCTGGAACGCGGGTTGGGTTAACAGCCCTCGCGGGTTCAAATCCCGCATCCTCCGCCATTGGTCCGCCAAGCGGACACGTACGAATTGATATGGATTCGGGTCGGCCGCCTTTAGGCTGGCGTGAACTCACCAGCACGAGGAGGGGTATGGGGCGCAAGGTCGCGATCCCGTGGCACGCGCTATTTTCGATTGCTGCCGGCTTCCTCTACTTCTTCTTTGTGCTGCCCCGGTGGCCAGAGTTGATGGGCGACACCTCGCGCACGCTGGGCATGGCGCTGCGCATTGTGACGGGTGCGCTCGTTGCGCTCGCGGCGCTGCCCGTGGTGTTCACCCTGCTGCGCACCCGCAAGCCCGAGTTGGGCACACCGCAGCTGGCCCTGTCCATCAGGATCTGGTCGATCGTGGCCCACGTGCTGGCGGGGGTGCTGATCATCGGGACGGCGATCAGCGAGATCTGGCTGAGCCTGGACGCCGCCGGACGGTGGTTGTTCGGGATCTACGGCGCGGCCGCCGCGATCGCGTTGCTCGGCATTTTCGCGTTCTATCTCTCCTTCGTCGCCGAGCTGCCCCCACCGCCGCCCAAACCGATTAAGGCGAAAAAGCCCAAGGAGCGTCGCGTGCGACGCAAGAAGGGCGACGAGGCCGACGCCGAAGAAGCCGACGAGGACGCGACGGACGAGGCGGAGACCGCCGCCGCAGAAGCCGAAGAGACCGAGGAAGCCGAGCTGGCTGAGCCGGCGGCCCGTGAAGTCACCGCAGAAACCGCCGACTCTGAGGCGGCAGCGGAGCCGGCGACCGAGGCGGCGCCCGTCGAAGACACCACAGAAACGCCCGAGGCAGCCGGCGACGAGGGCGACGAGTCGAAGGCCAGGTTGCGCAACCGACGCCCGACCGGCAAGGGGTCGCATCGGATGCGACGCAGGCGCACTCGGGCCGGCGTCGCGCTGGACGAAAACGCCGACGAGGACTAGTCAGCGGC
>NZ_DASUHS010000002.1:0-64041 GCF_036273375.1 Mycobacterium sp.
CGTCGAGCGGACGTCGCCGGTGGCGAACACCCCGGGCACGCTGGTCTCGAGGTGATGCGGCGGCCGTTCCAGCGTCCAGCCGCACACGTTGCGCAGGTCTGGACCGGTCAGGATGAAGCCGTGGTCGTCGCGTGCCAGCACCCCGTCGAGCCAGTCGGTGCGCGGGGCGGCGCCGATGAAGATGAACATCCGGCCGCAGGTGACGTCTTCGGTTTCGCCGGTGCGGTTGTTGACCAGGGACAGCTGCTCCAGGTGGCCGGCGCCGCTGGCGCTCTGCACCTCGGTGCAGGTCAGCACGTTGATTTTGGGGTTCGCCTCGATCTGCTGGATGAGGTAGTAGGACATCGACGCCTCCAGCGAGGGGGCGCGCACCACGATGTTGACCGTCTTGGCGCTCCGCGACAGATACATGGCGGCCTGGCCGGCCGAGTTGGCCCCGCCGATCACGTAGACCTCTTCGTCTTCGCACTCCGAGGCGACGGAGACGGCCGCGCCGTAATAGATGCCGCAGCCCGTCAGCTCGGTGCAGCCCTCGGCCTGCAGCTGGCGGTAGGCGACGCCGGTGGCCAGGATGACCGCGTGCGCGTCGATCGAGCCGCCGTCGGCGAACCGCACGGTGCGCTTGGACCCGTTCACCTCGAGGGCGATGGCCTTGCGGGCGGTGATCAGTTCGGCGCCGAATTTCTCCGCCTGCCGGCGGGCGCGGTCGGCGAGCTGGCCACCGGACACCCCGTCCGGGAAGCCCAGGTAGTTCTCGATGCGCGAGCTCTGCCCGGCCTGACCGCCGGTGGCGGTGTGCTCGATGAGCACGGTGCGCAGCCCCTCGGACGCGCCGTACACGGCCGCGGCCAGGCCCGCGGGCCCGCCGCCGACCACGATCAGGTCGTAGAACTCCTGCGACGGCGTGGTGGTCAGGCCCAGGGTCTCGGCCAGCTGCGCGTCGGTGGGTTCGACCAGGGTGTCGCCGCGCTGGGTGACCACCACCGGCAGCCGCAGGCCGTTCTCGCCGGCCGCGGTGAGCAGCCGCTCGCCGGCGGGTTCGTCGGCCATGAACCAGGTGTAGTACAGGCCGTTGCGGGCCAAAAAGTCGCGGACCTGCCAGGACCGCGCCGACCAGCGGTGGCCGATCACCTTGGTGTGCGGGATGGGGTGCTCGGGTGCGGCCCGCCAGGCGTCCAGCAGCCCGTCGATGACGGGGTAGAACTTCTCCTCCGGGGGGTCCCACGGCTTGAGCAGGTAATGGTCCAGGTCGACGACGTTGATCGCGTCGATGGCGGCGTGGGTGTCGGCGTAGGCGGTCAGCAGCACGCGACGCGCCGCCGGATACAGGTCCATCGCCTGCTCGAGGAACTCGATGCCGCTCATCTGCGGCATCCGGTAGTCGGCGATGAGCACCGCCACGGTCTCGCCGCGCAGTTTGAGCTCCTTGAGCGTGCCCAGAGCGTCGGGCCCGGATTCCGCGCGCACGATCCGGTGGTCCTCGCCGTAGTGGCGGCGCAGGTCCCGGGCGACGGCGCGAGAAACCGAGGGATCGTCGTCTACGGTCAGCATGACGGGCTTGCGCTGTTGCGCTGCGGCGCCGCCGGCGTCTGCGGGGCTCGAGGTGCCGGAAGGGTTGGTCATCGGCGTTAAGTATGCGCTCGTCAGCGGCCATGTGGGAGGTCGAGGAGGCGGGGCCGCGTTCCGCCGACAGCGATTTTGGTGGAGCGGAATAACCAGGTATCGTGGAACAACGGTGCGGCATCCGCGCCGACTTTTTGTGTGCCAAGTCCCTAGGAATTTCCTGTCACCGGCTCACGTTCCAAGTCGGTGGGCAATGTCGCGTCGACCAGGCGCAGACGATTACGAAACTATACGGCGAGGATTCTTAATTAGTTATGGCCAAGAAGGACGGCGCCATCGAGGTGGAAGGCCGGGTGGTCGAGCCTCTGCCCAATGCGATGTTCCGCATTGAGCTGGAGAACGGTCACAAGGTGCTTGCGCACATCAGCGGCAAGATGCGGCAGCACTACATTCGCATCCTGCCCGAGGACCGGGTGGTGGTGGAGTTGTCTCCCTACGACCTGTCCCGTGGCCGCATCGTGTACCGGTACAAGTAACGCGCCCGATCTCCAACAACCTACGAATAGACAGAACAGGATCGAACAGCCGTGAAGGTGAACCCGAGCGTCAAGCCAATCTGTGACAAGTGCAGGGTGATCCGTCGGCATGGGCGGGTCATGGTGATCTGCTCCGATCCGCGCCACAAGCAGCGCCAGGGCTAACCCCTCAGGGCGTAGGCGGCCCCGCAGTACCAACACAACTGAATGCAGACCTCCCAGCACCAGTGAGCGGCTGGCATCTACTAGAGATGGGCTAGCTCATCCACGCCCGGACGGAGGCCGGGCCCCGCGAGATATAACCACCCCTACCGGGGTTGCGGGAACGGGCTGGGAACAGACCTCCGCCTAGAAAAAGAGGAAACGCCACCTATGGCTCGACTAGTAGGCGTCGATCTGCCGCGTGACAAGCGGATGGAGATCGCGCTGACCTACATCTTCGGCGTCGGCCGCACCCGGTCGAACGAGATCCTGGCAGCTACCGGCATTGACCGGAACCTGCGCACCCGGGATCTGACCGATGACCAGCTGACCCACCTGCGTGACTACATCGAGGCAAACCTCAAGGTCGAGGGTGACCTCCGCCGCGAGACGCAGGCCGACATCCGCCGCAAGATCGAGATCGGCTGCTACCAGGGCCTGCGGCACCGCCGCGGCCTGCCGGTGCGCGGCCAGCGGACCAAGACCAACGCGCGCACCCGCAAGGGCCCCAAGCGCACCATCGCCGGCAAGAAGAAGGCCAGGTAACCCCCGATGCCACCAGCAAAGAAGGCAGGCGCGGCGGCGCCCAAGAAGGGCCAGAAGACCCGCCGGCGGGAAAAGAAGAACATCCCGCATGGTGCCGCCCACATCAAGAGCACCTTCAACAACACGATCGTCACGATCACTGACCCCCAGGGCAACGTCATCGCCTGGGCGTCGTCGGGTCACGTGGGCTTCAAGGGGTCCCGGAAATCAACCCCGTTCGCAGCCCAGCTGGCCGCCGAGAACGCCGCGCGCAAGGCGCAGGAACACGGCGTCAAGAAGGTCGACGTGTTCGTGAAGGGCCCGGGTTCGGGCCGGGAGACCGCGATCCGGTCGCTGCAGGCCGCCGGCCTGGAGGTCGGCGCGATCTCCGACGTCACCCCCCAGCCGCACAATGGCTGCCGCCCGCCGAAGCGCAGAAGGGTCTAGGAGACAACCATGGCTCGTTACACCGGACCCATCACTCGCAAGTCGCGCCGGCTGCGCACCGACCTCGTCGGTGGCGACCAGGCCTTCGAGAAGCGTCCCTATCCGCCCGGCCAGCACGGTCGCGCGCGGATCAAGGAAAGCGAATACCTGCTGCAGCTGCAGGAGAAGCAGAAGGCCCGCTTCACCTATGGCGTGATGGAAAAGCAGTTCCGCCGCTACTACGCAGAGGCCTCCCGGCAATCCGGCAAGACCGGTGAAGAGCTGCTGCGCATCCTGGAAAGCCGGCTGGACAACGTCGTGTACCGGGCCGGGCTGGCCCGCACTCGCCGGATGGCCCGCCAGCTGGTCAGCCACGGACACTTCAGCGTCAACGGCGTGCACGTCAACGTCCCCAGTTACCGGGTGTCGCAACACGACATCATCGATGTGCGGGACAGCTCGCTGAACACCGTGCCGTTCCAGATCGCGCGGGAGACGGCGGGCGACCGTCCGATCCCGAGCTGGCTGCAGGTGGTGGGGGAGCGTCAGCGCATCCTCATCCACCAGCTGCCCGAGCGGGCGCAGATCGACGTGCCGCTCAGCGAGCAGCTCATCGTCGAGTTCTACTCGAAGTAAAGACCCCCTGCATCCAACCCGGTGCAGGTCTTAACGGCATCAAATAGCGGGTGCCGAGAAGGAGAAGAAACACCATGCTGATCTCTCAGCGACCCACACTGTCGGAGGAAGTCCTCACCGACGACCGGTCCCAGTTCGTCATCGAGCCGCTGGAGCCGGGATTCGGTTACACGCTTGGTAATTCGCTGCGGCGCACGCTGCTGTCCTCGATTCCGGGCGCGGCCGTCACCAGCATCCGGATCGACGGCGTGCTGCACGAGTTCACCACCGTGCCGGGCGTCAAGGAAGACGTCACCGCGATCATCTTGAACCTCAAGAGCCTGGTGGTGTCCTCCGAGGAGGACGAGCCGGTCACCATGTACCTGCGCAAGCAGGGTCCGGGTGAGGTCACCGCGGGTGACATCGTGCCGCCCGCCGGTGTCACCGTGCACAACCCCGACCTGCACATCGCGACGCTGAACGACAAGGGCAAGCTCGAAGTCGAGCTGGTCGTCGAGCGCGGCCGTGGTTACGTGCCTGCCGTGCAGAACCGCGCCTCCGGCGCCGAAATCGGCCGTATCCCAGTCGATTCCATTTACTCGCCGGTGCTCAAGGTCACCTACAAGGTGGACGCCACACGTGTCGAGCAGCGCACCGACTTCGACAAGCTGATCCTGGACGTCGAGACCAAGAGCTCGATCAACCCCCGCGATGCGCTGGCGTCGGCGGGTAAGACCCTGGTCGAATTGTTCGGTCTGGCACGCGAACTCAACGTCGAGGCCGAGGGCATCGAGATCGGGCCGTCGCCGGCCGAGGCCGACCACATCGCGTCGTTCGCCTTGCCGATCGACGACCTGGATCTGACGGTGCGGTCCTACAACTGCCTCAAGCGCGAGGGTGTGCACACCGTCGGCGAGCTGGTGTCGCGCACCGAGTCCGACCTGCTCGATATCCGCAACTTCGGTCAGAAGTCCATCGACGAGGTCAAGGTCAAGCTGCACCAGCTGGGCCTGTCGCTCAAGGACAGCCCGCCGAGCTTCGACCCCTCGCAGGTCGCGGGTTACGACGTCGCCACCGGCACCTGGTCCAGCGAGGCGTCCTACGACGACCAGGACTACGCGGAAACCGAACAGCTGTAAAGAATTCCGTCCCGGTCCTACCTAATACGGGGACCGGCCCCAATTAGGAGATAGTCGCAATGCCCAAGCCCACCAAGGGACCTCGCCTCGGCGGGTCGTCTTCGCACCAGAAGGCCCTGCTGGCCAACCTGGCCACGTCGCTGTTCGAGCACGGCCGGATCAAGACGACCGAGCCCAAGGCGCGCGCGCTGCGGCCCTATGCGGAAAAGCTGATCACGCACGCGAAAAAGGGCTCGCTGCACAACCGTCGAGAGGTGCTGAAGAAGATCCGGGACAAGGACGTGGTGCACGCCTTGTTCGAGGAGATCGGGCCGTTCTTCGCCGACCGCAACGGCGGCTACACCCGCATCATCAAGGTCGAGCCGCGCAAGGGCGACAACGCGCCCATGGCCGTGATCGAGCTGGTGCGGGAGAAGACGGTCACCTCCGAGGCCGACCGGGCTCGCCGGGTGAAGGCGTCCAAGAAGACTGACGCTCCTGTCGCGGCAGCGGCGGCACCTCAGGCGGCTGTCGAGCCGCAGGAAGCCGTCGGCCCGACGGCCGAGGAAGCCACGGCCGAGGTCGAGGAGACCACGACGGAGGCCGAGCCGACCAAGGCCCAGGCCGAAGCCGAGGAAAAGGCCGACAAGGCCGTCGCCGCCAGGGCCGAAGCCGAAGCCGAAGAGGCGAACGACGAGGCTGACGAGAGTTAGCGAGGACGTCCGTCTGCGGCTTGATATCGCCTACGACGGAACAGGTTTCGCGGGCTGGGCCACTCAGGCCGGCCAGCGGACCGTGGCCGGAATTCTCGACGAGGCGCTGACGACCGTTTTTCGCACGCCGGTGCGGCTGCGCGCGGCGGGACGCACCGACGCCGGAGTGCATGCCACCGGGCAGGTGGCCCACGTCGACGTTCCGCTGGACGCGCTGCCGAACGCCTATCCGCGTGCACCGCACATCGGTGAACCCGAATTTCTGCCGCTGCTGCGCCGGCTGGGCCGGTTCCTGCCCACCGATGTCCGGGTCGTCGATATCACCCGCGCGCCTGCGGGTTTCGACGCCCGGTTCTCGGCGCTGCGGCGTCACTATGTATATCGCATCTCGACGGCGCCCTGGGGTGTGCAGCCGCTGCAGGCCCGCTACGTCACCGCCTGGCCGCGCCCGCTGGACGTCGAGGCGATGACCGCCGCGTCGCGAGACCTGCTGGGATTGCACGATTTTGCCGCCTTCTGCCGTCACCGCGAGAACGCCACCACCATTCGCGACCTGCAGCGACTGGACTGGACCCGCGACGGTGAGCTGATCACCGCGCGGGTCAGCGCCGACGCGTTCTGCTGGTCGATGGTGCGCTCACTGGTCGGCGCGCTGCTGGCCGTCGGCGAACACCGCCGTCCGGTCTCCTACTGTCGCGAATTGCTCAGTGCCACAGAGCGATCCAGTGACTTCGCCGCCGCGCCCCCACACGGCCTGTCGCTGGTCGGTGTCGACTACCCGCCCGACGGCCAGCTGGCCGCGCGCAACCTGATCACCCGGGACCTGCGCTCGCGCGACTGAGCGGTCACAGCCTGGCCGCGACGAATCCGGCGGCCTGATCCACCAGCCCGGAGTCGATGTAAGAGGGCTGCAGATGCGAAGGCCAATTCAGGCCACCCGCCGAGCAGATCGGGTCGCCGTTCGCGCACACGTCGATGGTCTTGGCGGCGAAGGCCGGGCTGAAATCGGGAACCGGGCCAAGGACTTTGCGGGTGCCGTTGCCGAACAACGCGACCGCCGCCACCTGCTGATCCAATACCGCCGGCAGCGGATTGGTGAATCCGAACGCCGGTTGGGTGACGGCGACAACCAGATCGGCGGAAACGGCACCCAGCGAATAGCCGCCGAGAATTTCGCGTGTGCCCGGGCAGCTTCGCGCCATCTGTTGGACGTGCGCGCTCATGTCGTTGGCGCCCTTGGCCGGGCTGACATCGGCGGGATAGTTGACGCCGTAGGCACCTACCGGCATCCGCACCTTGGCGCGCAGGGCATTGACGAATGCAGCGCCGACGTAACCGACACCGGCTGGTTCCTCCCGGCCGCGGGCGAAAACCACCTCGGCGCCAGGACACTCCGCCGATGCCGCCGGCACGGGGAGCGTGGTGACCGCCAGGGCAAGCAGCGATGCCACGGCGATGGAAGCGGCGCACGCCGCGCCGTACCGGCGGTGCCTCAAGTTAGATCCTGCCCGCGACGAAATTCGCGGCCCTGTTGGTCAATCCGGGCACGTAGCTCAGGTGCGAACTCCACTGCGAGCCCCCCGAGCAGATCGGGTCGCCCGGGTTGCACAGGTCGATGGTCTTGCCCTCGAAATTCGGGGATAAGGCACTCATCAGCTGACCCGCCCGGCCGGATGGATTGCCGAACAGCGCGACGGCAGCGACGTGGTCGGCGACCTGGTACGGCAACGGCTGGCGGTAGCCAAGACCGGATACCGGTGCGGCCGTGACGATGTCGACGACGGCGGCGCCCTGGGAATAACCGCCCAGCACCAGTTTGGTGCCGGGGCAGTTGACGGCCATTTGCTGAAGGTGGGTGCTGGCGTCGTTGGCGCCGTTGGTGGCGGCCAGGAAGTCTTTGTTGGCAGGGTAGTTCACCCCGTATGCGCCAACGCTTTTGCTGGTCTGCTCACGCAACGCGCTGACGAAGGCACCGCCCACCTTGCCGACACCGGGCGGCTCGTCGGTGCCCCGGGCGAACACCACTTCAATGCCGGGACACGATGCCGACGCATGCGGAACCAATTGGGGAGCAATCAATAACGCGCCCGTTGCGCCAATTCCGATGCCCAGCCCTAACGGGATAAGCCTCACACAGCGATGTTAAGGGGGCGTTGATAACCCGACGGTAACGATTTAGACGAGAGGTGCTTGCGGTACGTCCGTAGCCGGCGCGGGCACCGACGGCGCGGGAGCCGGAGCCGTGCCGGGACCGCCATGGATGGACGGGCCCGACCCGGGCGGGTTCTGCCCGTAGACCGGCGACTGTGGGCCATATCCGGGCTGCTGCGGACCGTAGCCGGGTGAGGTCTGCGGACCGGTGCCCGGCATCGACGGTCCGTACCCGGGCATCGACTGACCGGCGCCGACCAGTTTCTGCGCGACGAACGCCGCGGCCTGGGTGGTGTAGACGGGGACGTAGCCCTCGGTGTGCCCACTCCACTCGTTGCCGGGCCCGGCGTGGCAGATCGGGTCGTTGGGGTTGCACAGGTCGATGGCCTTGGAGCCCAGCATCGAGCTCTGGCTGGGCAGGGTGCCGCCAGCGCGGTCGGCCACGTCACCGAAGGTGGCGACGGCGGCGATGTTGTTGGCGTACTGCGCCGGTAGCGTGCTGCCCCAGCTGATGCCGCCGATCGGGACGCCGGCGACGATGTCCATCACCGAGGCGCCCTGAGAGTAGCCGCCCAGCACGATTTTGGTGTTGGGGCACTTCTCCACGCTCTTCTTCACGCGGTCGATCGTGTCGTTGGCGCCGTCGCCGCCGTGTAGCTGCAGCTTGCTGGCGGCGTAGTTCACGCCGTAGGGCAGGATGTTGAGGCCATTGGTCTGCTGGCGCAGCGAGTCCACGAACGCGTCGCCGACCCGGCCCAGGCCGGGTGGCTCGTTGGTGCCGCGGGCGAAGATGACCTCGACGTCCGGGCAGTCATCGGCGGAGGCTTTCGGCGCCGCGGCGGGGGTCGCGAGCAGGCCAGCAGCAATAACCAGGGCAGAAGCACCCAGGCCGATCAAGCGGCCTGCTGACCGCGCGGTGCCCGCCCAACGGGTACGTACACGGTGAGTTTGCGCCGGGTGAGTTTGCACTGGGCGATTTTACCCAATTCGAACCGTGTGGGAACTCTTTCGACCTGTGGATAACTGCTCTGACGGCCCGAAATGGCGGCTTACCGTGGCCGTTGACGGAATCTCGGAGTCAGGAGATCAGGTGCCGCCTCAGCCGGTCACGTGGCTGCACGTCAGTGCTTACCGGTATTTGCTGCGGCGCATCGAAAGCGCGTTGCTGGGAGAGAACGTCCGGGCCGGGTTTCGCTCGAGCGCGCATCCGGTGGCGTTCGGGTGTCTGATCACCGCCGTTGCCGTGGCCGGCTGCGCGCTTCTCGCCGTGCTGCGGCCTCATGTCGCACTGGATCGCGCGCAGATCGTGGTGAGCCGGGAGTCAGGCGCCCTATTCGTTCGAGTGGGCGACGCCTGGCATCCGGTGCTCAACCTGGCCTCTGCCCGGCTCATCGCCGCGACGGCCGCCAACCCGCAGCCGGTCACCGAATCCGACCTGAACACCACCAAACGTGGTCCGCTGCTGGGCATTCCGGGTGCACCGGAGTTTCTCGGCAGGCCGTTGTCTTCAGAGGATGTGAGTTGGTTGATATGCGCTAGCACCGCCGCTAGCACCACGACGGTCATCATCGGCCGCCGCTCCGAGGCGCCGACGGTGCACCGCGTTCCCACCGGGCAAGCGATCCTGGTGACCCCTGCTTCCGGTTCGCCTGCCTACCTGCTCTACGACGGCCACCGGGCGACGGTGGACCTCGCTGATGCTGCCGTGGTGCGCGCGCTGCGCCTCGAGGGCAGAACGCCGCTGCTCGTCTCGCAGGCATTGCTGAATGCCGTGCCGGAAGCGCCGCCGATCGCACCACCACGGATTCACGGTCGGGGCGCCACGCCGCCAGGATTGCCCGGATTCGCGGTCGGCAGTGTGCTTCGCATCACACGCACCGACGGCGACGAGTATTACGCGGTCTTAGCCGACGGAGTGCAGCGCATCGGCCAGGTGGCCGCTGACCTGCTGCGGTTCAACAACCCGCAGGGAACGGTCAACCCTGTCGCCGTCGCGCCCGACGCGATCCGGGCCGCTCCCGTCGTCGACGAGCTGCCGGTTGCGCTCTTTCCTGACCGGGCGCCAGCGCTGTCAGAGCCGGCCGGCACGTTGTGCGCCGGCTGGGAGGAGACGCGATCCGGCCACGCAGACGCCGCGTTCCTGGCCGAAAGCCGGCTGCCGATCCCGTCTGGCCGGGCGCCAGTGGCGTTGGCGCAAGCCGACGGCCCCGGCCCTGCGCTGGACGCCGTGTACGTGCCGCCAGGCGCAAGCGCCTACGTGCGGGCGGGTGACGACGCCGGCACCCGCTACCTGATCAGCGACACCGGTGTCCGGTTCGCCATTCACGACGACGACGCCGCACACGACCTCGGTCTTGACGACGCGGGCCCGGCACCGTGGCCGCTTCTCACGCTGTTGCCGTCCGGACCCGAGCTGAGCCGACAGAACGCATCAATCGCACGCGATGCGGTCGCGGGCTCGCCGTAGGCCACCTCTGATCGCCCCGGTGGCCAAAGCGAGAGTCAGCGCAAGCAGGCAGATCGCGGCTCCACGGAGCGCGGTGTTCCGCGCGCGAGAATCGCGCGGTTGCATCGGCGGCGACGCGGTGATCGGCACCGGTGCCGGCGATGGGCCGGGACTGCTGCGGGCGGGACCCGTGCCCGTGCTGACCGCGGCGAGCGGGTCAATGGTGCCGTTGCCGACGAGGGGATCCCATCCGGTGGGTGGATGATGCGCCGTCGTCTCGATGCGCTGCATCACCTGGCGGGCGGTCAACGCAGGGAAGCGGGCCCGGATCAGCGCGGCCAATCCGCTGACCACCGGGGCGGCATAGCTCGTGCCGGATACCGGCTCCGGCGCGAGTGACGTCACCGCCTCACCGGGCGCCGCTACATCCACCCAGGGGCCGGCAAGGGTGAATGTCGACGGCGCTCCACGGACATTCACCGAGCCGACGGTCAGTACGTAGTCGTCGTACCATGCCGGACTGACGGCGACCGTGATGGTCTGCCAGGTGGCGTTCACCCGCTGCGGCGGACACTGTTCCGCGCCGCCGGTATTGCCGGCCGCGGCCACGATGACGGCATTTTTGACGTCGACGGCGTAGGCCAGTGCCGCACCCAGCGCGCGGTCGTCGAGCGCCGAAGCCACCGGTGCGCACGCAACCGACGAAATGTTGATCACCGAGGCTCCCAGATCGGCTGCCGTCCGAACGGCTTTCGCCAGCGTGTCGACGTCACCGACTCCGGTGTGCGACCGGTCGGCGGTGGGGGCGAATTTCGCGCTGGACTGACGAATGCTGATCAACGTAGACTCCGGTGCCATCCCGCTGAAGCCGTCGGCCTTGGAATCCGCTGCGGCCGCGATGATTCCAGCCACCAGCGTGCCGTGCGCGTCGCAATCCTGCGTGCCGTCGCCCGTGGACACGTAGTCGCCACCCGGCACTACATCGGGCAGCCGAAGGTGTCGTGAGATCCCGGTGTCAATGACCGCGACCCGTTGGCCGGTGCCGCGGCTGAGTTGCCAGACCGCCGATAGGTCGCCCAAGGGCGGGGGGTGATTGCGGCCCGGTCCCGAGTCGACCGTCATCGTCGCGCAAATCTCGCGTTGCACGGTCGGCCGCGGGGGAGCCGGCAAGGCAGGCTTGGGCAACCACCTCTCATCGACGTCCGGCGGTGAAACCGCCCGCGCCGTCGGAGTTCCCAACGCGGTCGCCAGCGTCAGCGCCGACACCGCCAGCAGGCGGCCTGCGCACGAACTCATCATGTCAGGTTCAATCCCCGGACGGCACCGTAGAGTCCACATATCCAGCAGGTCAACGGAACCATCGCGGCCAGCGCCAATGCCTCCAGCAGCCCGATGCCTCGGTGTAGGACGGGCGAAGCGGGCCGAGCCGGGCCGACGAAGCCCAGGTACATCGCCCCAGCGACCGCCAATGTCGTTGCCGTCACGATCCAGGGGCCGGGCACCGGTGCGCGCCAGGCCGCAACACCGAAGGTCGTTGCGGTAATGAGGATTCCGCTGATCGCAAACACCAGCATCCTTCTCGTGTGGGTGGATCGGGAGCGCAGCAGCAGTAGCGCACCGGTGAGCGTGCCGAACGCGGTGCACGACAGTAGTGGTGCGCCGGCAAGCACGGTGACGACCGCGCCCAGCGTGGCCGATACCGACAATCCGGAAAGCAGGCTTGTCAACCACCTGTCGGCGCAAACCGCTTGGGAATGCGTTCTCGCGTCGCTCGGTTCAATCTCCGCCGCGTCCGGTGTCCCCAATCGGGGTGACAACCCGGCTAACGCGATCGATGCGCGCGCTGCCGCTGGAAGCAGGCCGACGGATAGCAGCGCAGCCGCCGAAGCGATGATGCGCAGCGGCGCCGCGCTTACCACGCTCACCAGCCCAGCCACCGCGGTGACCGCGGCGCAGCTCGAGACGGCGGTCAATGTGACCACACCGCAACCCGATACGCGCATCGCGACAACCGCGGTGACGCCGGCCGCCGCCGTGGCCAGCAACACGTTCGGCATGCCTGGCGTGCCGGGCACCGCCACAAACCCGGCAACCGCCGCGAACGTCGTAGCGATGAGGCTCAGCGCCAGCCCGGCGGCCTGGTCCTGATAGCCACGGTGCGCAATGGCCGCCAGCCCGACGGCCAGGCCGCCGGATGCCACCAACGCGGTGACCGTCGTGGCGACATCCCGGTTATCGTTGAGGCGCAATGCGTTGCGCACGATGGCCAGCCCTCCGACGCCGGCCAGAACGATCGCCGCCGCCACCCCGATGAGTCGGACCGCGCGCGCATGTGCAGCGCCGCTGCGCGGCTCGGTCGCCGCGTCGAGCGCCGCCGACACGCCCTCCGCCACATCGAAGTAGCGGGGAGCGGGCAATGGCGCAGTGCTCCGGCTCAGCACCAGGATCGCACCGTCTCCGATGCCGTGCTGTGCCAGCGTCATCGACGGGTCCAACCCGGATGCGCCGGGCACCGATAAGCGGTAGCGCCAGGCCTCGTTGTCGAGATGGTCAGCTCTGAGGATGTCGACGACTGACGGAATCAGCACGGCGACAGGGATTCCTGCGGGCAAAGTGACATCGACGACGGCAGCGTCCCAATGCACTGAGACGCGTCGCAGCCCGGTATCGGATGCAGGCAACAGCGAACCCTTCCGTCGGATTGGAAGGAAACATAGCCAGGTCTGCACGACCCGGTATCCGGTTGTGCACAGGTGACTTGCCGCCGATGTCGGAGCTACCTAGCGTCGTCGCACGGGAAGGGGATGAGGTGATTCAGGCTGTCGTGCCGGCGGAACCGCAGAGTCCCGCGGCCGACATCGTTGTCGAGGCGCCGCCAGACCTGCCATCGCCGACGGTGCCGGGCATACTCGCACGGCTGCTGCCGGTTGCGCTTTCTCTGGTGGGCATGGGCGTCATGACCGCGGTGTTCACCGCTGGGACCGGCGTGACCCGCAACCCCATCTTTCTGGCATTCCCGGCGATGATGCTGGTTTCGACCGTGGTGACGGGGCTGACCGGTCGTGCACAAAGGCAAGGCGGTAGCATCGATGCCGACCGCGATCACTATCTCGACTACCTCAGCGAATTGAGTCGGTCCGTGTCCGAAATCGCTGGGGCGCAACACTGGTCAGCGATCAGGCGCCATCCCGATCCCGACACGCTATGGACGCTGATCGGTGGCCCGCGGATGTGGGAGCGGCGGCCGACTGACGCCGACTTCGGCCTCGTCCGTGTGGGCATGGGAACCCAGCCGCTCGCCCGCCGCCTGGTTGCCCCGCAGCTTCCATCGGAGGGGCGTCGGGATCCGGTCACCGCCACGGCACTAACGCGTTTCCTGAATGCGCACTCGACGATCCACGCTCCGGTCACGATCGGCCTGCGGGCGGGGACACGCGTGACGATCGACGGCGATCTGGGCGAGGTGCGCGGGCTGCTGCGCGCGATCCTTTGCCAACTCGCTGTGCTGCACGCACCCGACCAGGTGCTGATCGCGGCGGCTGTCGACGATGAGAATCGCGGTCACTGGGACTGGCTGAAATGGCTTCCGCACAATCAACATCCGGTGGACATCGATGAGGCGGGGCCGGTGCGGATGGTCTATCCGAGCACGGCGGAGGCTCGGCATGCTATCGCCGCAGTCCAAGGACCCGAAGTGGTGGTGGTCACCGACCTGGCCTTGGGCATCGATCCGATCGTCGGCGCAACCACGATCGGGGTCGGCACCAGCTGCGACGGCGCCCCGCTGATAATACGGACGGTCGCTGATCATGGGCCTGGATGGTGTCCCGACCGGATCGCGCCCATCGACGCGATGGTATGTGCGCGCCGGCTTGCCGGGTACCACCCGCGCACGGGCCGCCCGAAAGGCGCTGAGCCCAATTGGACGGAGCTGGCCGGGTTTTCCGATCTGGACCACTTCGACCCGCACGTCCTATGGCGCCGCCGAGACCGCGACCGACTTCGCGTTCCGATCGGAACGACGGTTGGGGGCGCACCACTCGAGCTGGACATCAAAGAGCCGGCCGAAGACGGGATGGGCCCACATGGGCTGTGCATCGGCGCCACCGGGTCCGGCAAGTCAGAGCTGTTGCGCACCATCGCATTGGGCATGATGGCGCACAACTCGCCGGAAACACTCAACCTGCTGCTCATCGACTTCAAGGGCGGCGCAACCTTTCTCGACTATGCGCACGCACCGCACGTGGCCGCGGTGATCACCAACCTGGCCGACGACGCGCCGCTGGTGGCGCGGATGCGCGATGCGCTGGCCGGTGAGATGAACCGACGCCAGCAGCT
Organism: Mycobacterium sp.; assembly: GCF_036273375.1. Lineage (GTDB taxonomy): Bacteria > Actinomycetota > Actinomycetes > Mycobacteriales > Mycobacteriaceae > Mycobacterium. The sequence continues at coordinate 14,633 of NZ_DASUHS010000002.1, forward strand.
GCTGCGGACGGCGGGCTGCGTCAGCGTCGCGGCATACGAACACGGGCGCGGTGTTAGAGCGTTGCCCCCGTTGCCAACGCTGTTCATCATCGTCGACGAGTTCTCCGAACTGCTCAGCCAGCATCCGGATTTCGCCGACCTGTTCGGAGCGATCGGCCGCCTCGGCCGGTCGCTGGGCATGCACCTGCTATTGGCCAGCCAGCGTCTCGACGAGGGCCGGCTACGCGGACTGGACGCCCACCTGTCGTATCGAATGTGCCTGAAAACACTGTCGACCAACGAATCCCAGACCGTATTGGGTAGTCTCGACGCATACCGGCTGCCGAGCGCCCCCGGCGCCGGCTTCTTGCGCATCAGTGGTGGCGAACCGATTCGCTTCCAGGCCGCGCTGGTTTCGGCGCCGCTACCAACGAACACGTCGGCCAGCGGACAAGCTGTGGCGACACGAACGGTGCAGGTGTTCGGCACCCGGATAACCGGGGCGGTCAGCCGCGCCGCCCAGGTGAGCGCGGCGCACGAACGGACCATCTCGAGTGCTGTCCTGGACCGGCTGACTGGCCAGGGGCCATCCGCGCATCGGGTGTGGCTGCCTCCGCTGGGGCCGGCACCGGCGTTGCACACCGTCCTGGCCGACGTCGCGTGCGCGCCGGGTGCCCTGGCCGTCCCCATCGGCATTGTCGACCGGCCCCTCGACCAATGCCGGGTACCGCTGGTGGTCGACATGTCCGGAGCGGCGGGCAATCTGGCGGTCATCGGTGCACCCCAATCCGGGAAGTCGACGGCGCTGCGCACACTCACTACGGCCTTGGCGGCTACGCATCGCCCTGACCAGGTGCAGTTCTACTGCCTGGATTTCGGCGGCGGAGTGCTGTCGGCGGTGCACACGCTGCCGCATGTGGGTGCGGTCGCTGGTCGAGCGGAGCCGCGTCTGGTCGGCCGGATAGTCGGCGAATGCGAGTCGGTCGTTCGTCGCCGTGAGGCCTTGTTCCGCGAGCATGGCATCGCGTCGATCGCCGAATACCGACAGCGGCGCGGCGACAGTGATACATCCGGCGATCCGTTCGGTGACGTGTTCCTCGTCATCGACGGCTGGGCGAGCGTGCGCCAAGAATTCGACACGTTGGAGGAGTCGGTCACCGCGCTGGCGGCTCAAGGACTTTCGTACGGCGTGCACGTGGTGTTGTCCGCATCACGGTGGTCCGAGGTGCGGCCCTCACTCAGAGATCAGATCGGCACGCGCATCGAGTTGCGGCTGGGTGATCCCGCCGACTCCGAAATCGACCGCAAGGCGGCGCAGCATGTTCCGCGCGACAGTCCGGGTCGTGGTCTTTCCCGTGAGGGCCTGCACATGATGATCGCCTTGCCCATCGCCGAGGTGCCCGGTGGTGAATCGGTTGCCCCGCCGATACCGCTGCTGCCCGTGCGCGTGGATCGCGACGCTGTGGTGCGCCGGTCGAGCCCCGAGTTGGGTATGCCGATACTGCTCGGTCTACAGGAGCGCGAACTGAGGCCAGCCGCAGTCGATTTCGAATGCTGTTCGCATCTTCTCGTCGTCGGTGACAACGAGTGCGGGAAGACCGCGACGCTCCGGACGTTGTGCCGGGAGATCGTCCGGACGAAGACGCCCGCCCAAGCCCAGCTGTTGATAGTCGACTTTCGGCGCACACTGCTTGGTGTCGTCGAGTCGGAACATCTCAGCGGTTACGCCATGTCGCCCGCCGCCCTGGCCGTGTTGCTGCCCGACCTGCTCGAGGCTCTGCAGGCGCGGATGCCGCCGCCCGACGCCAGCCAGGCTCAGTTGCGCAGTGGCTCTTGGTGGTCTGGACCGGACCTGTACGTCATCGTCGATGACTACGACCTTGTCGCCGGCCCCGCGGGCAATGACCTGACACCGATCGTCGAATTCCTGCCGTATGCGGCAGATCTGGGATTGCATCTGGTCATCGCTCGCCGCAGCGGCGGACTCGAGCGCGCAATGTTCGAGCCGCTGTTGACGAGTCTGCGCGACCTCGGTTGCGCGTCACTGATGATGAGCGGATGTCCAGCGCAGGGCGCATCGTTTGCTTCCACAGCACCGGTGCGATTGCCGCCGGGCCGCGGCGTCCTGGCCACTCGGGCCGGTGACGAGGAACTTGTCCAGGTTGCCTGGAGCCCACCGTGAGCGGGCACCCCGCAGTCGTCGAAGCCGGGCCCGGCACGATCCGGCGGTTATGTTGCGCCACAACCACCGTCGTCGACGACGAGATGGCCGACATCGTTCGGGCGGCGCTTGGTGCGATAGACGACCGGGTGGCGCTGGTAGGGGAGCGTCCGGCGGCGGTCGACGCACTATGGGAAGCCGCGTTGCGATCAGCAACCCGCGGTCACTGCGACGGGATGGTCGTCGTGCACCCGTCGTGGTGGCCGGCGTCGCGCGTGGGCGTGGTACGCAAGGCCGCCGCGGCCGTAGCGGGCCAAACGCGGACGCGATCGTCGGTGCTGAGGCAGGCGTCCCGCGCCGCACCGGATGCGACGGTAGTGGTCGAAATCGCCGAGCGGCTGGTGGCGATCACCGCAAGCGAGATCACGGCTGTACCGCGCACTGCCGAACCGCAGTCCGTCGCCCGCGACGTTGCGGGCGTCGTTGCGGCGATGGCGCCCGAAGCCGTGCTGATCGACACCCCAAGCACCGTCGCGGGTGCGCCGACGGTGGCGGTGCTGATCGCCGACGCGTTACGTGGGGGCGGCCAGAACATCCCGGACATCCTCGAAATCAACGACATTCGGCTGGCCCGCCTCGCGCGGTCGGCCTACCGGGCGACCGGCGAGCCGTCGGGGCCGCCCGCCACCGCACCCGCCGGTCCCGGCCGGCCGCGCGGCCGGACGCTGAGCGGACTCGTGGCGGCCGCGATCGTCGTCGCCGCGGCGGCGCCGACCGCGCTGACGATGGGCCGACCCGGTGTGGTGGCCCCGAAGCCGGTGGAAACCGCGCCCACAACATTTCTGGTGGAAGGCCGGGTGGCGCTGTCGGTGCCGGCGACGTGGGCGGCGCAGCGGGTGGTCAGCGGACCAGGCTCGTCCCGGGTACAAGTCACGTCGCGGGCAAATCCCGACGTGGCCTTGCACATCACGCAGTCACCTGTCGCCGGCGAAACGCTCAGCGGTACCGCCGAGCGGTTGAAGCACGCGATCGATGCCGAGGCCGCCGGGGTGTTCGTCGACTTCAATCCGTCCGGAACCAGCGCCGGCCGCCCGGCGGTGACTTACCGCGAGGTGCGCCCCGGTCATCACGTGCGCTGGACGGTGCTCCTGGACGGCCCGGTTCGGATCAGCATCGGTTGTCAGAGCCGGGCCGGCGATGAAGACGCCGTCCGCGACGCCTGCGATCAGGCGGTGCGATCCGCCCACGCGGTCGGATGAAAATTTATGGAACCGAAGGACCGCGCCGGGGGTCGTAGTTGGTATGGCTGCATCGAACACACTGAGCACCGATCTCGACCTGATGCGGTCGGTGGCGGGTACCACCGACGCCCGCAACGAGGAAATCAGGGCGCTGCTGCAGGCGTTCGTCGGCCGCATGAACGGTGTGCCTCCGTCGGCGTGGGGTGGGCTCGCGGCCGCGCGCTTCAAAGACGTGATGGATCGCTGGAACGCGGAGTCGGTGAGGCTCTATCACGCCCTGAACACGATCGCCGACACCATTCGGCACAACGCAGCCGCGCTGCAGGAGGCCGGCCAAAACCATGCAGACCACATCGCCGCCGCCGGCGGGGACCTGTGACGAGAGAGGATCCCGTGGACCCGGTGCTTTCCTATAACTTCGGCGAAATCGAACACACGGTGCGTCAGGAAATTCACTCCACGTCGGCACACTTCAATGCCGCGCTGGACGAGCTCAGATCCCAAATCGCGCCGCTGCGGCAGCTCTGGACCAGTGAAGCGGCCGCTGCATACCAGGCCGAGCAACTCAAATGGCACCAGTCGGCGACCGCGCTCAATGAGATCCTGGCCGCCCTGGGAAATGCCGTGCGCGACGGTGCGGAAGAGGTGGCCAACGCCGACCGCCGGGCTGCCGGCGTCTGGGCGCGGTAGCGGCCGAATAGACCACCGCGCGGGGGTAGCCGCGCCGTGAGACTGTGTGGTCCTGGCGGGGGAGAGCCGTTGGGACCACACAGTCATTTTGACCTGCGGGGATGGCGGTCGGTAAGCTGCTCCGTTGGCGTGCGGTACGCCGGGGCCTCGGGTCAATGTCGGTCGCCGAGACCAAGCCCTGCCGCGAACGCCCGACCGGCCCCCGGGTCACACCGGGATCACCCCGAGCCAAGAGGCTCGCAAAGAGAAAGTGGTAAGCGCTGTGCCTACGTACACGCCAAAGGCGGGTGACACCACGAGGTCGTGGCACGTCATCGACGCCACGGACGTGGTGCTTGGCCGCCTTGCCGTCGCGGCAGCCACCCTGTTGCGCGGCAAGCACAAGCCGACGTTCACCCCCAATGTCGACGGCGGTGACTTCGTCATCGTCATCAACGCCGACAAGGTCGCCTTCAGCGGCCAGAAGCTGGACAAGAAGCTGGCTTACCGCCACTCCGGCTATCCCGGCGGTCTGAGCAGCCGAACCATTCGCGAGCTGATGGACAAGCACCCCGACCGTGTCGTGGAGGACGCGATCATCGGCATGCTGCCCAAGAACAAGCTGGCCCGGCAGATCGCGCGCAAGCTGCACGTTTACGCCGGTCCGACGCACCCCCACGCCGCACAACAGCCCGTTCCGTACCAGATCAAGCAGGTGGCCCAATGACCGAAACGCCCGAGGCCTTGGAGAACCCGGAGAACCCGGAGAACCCGGAGACCCCAGAAGTCGCGGAGACCGTCGAGGCCGTCGCCGAGGCGACCGAAGCCTCGGTCGAGGCCTCCGAGACTGCCGAAGCCCCGGTCGAGGCCTCCGAGGCTGCCGAAGCCGCCGCGCCCGCCCCGTCCTTCGTGTTCGACCGGCCCATCCAGACCGTCGGCCGCCGCAAGGAGGCCGTGGTGCGGGTGCGCCTGGTGCCCGGCACCGGCAAGTTCAACCTGAACGGCCGCACCCTGGAGGGCTACTTCCCCAATAAGGTGCACCAGCAGCTCATCAAGGCCCCGCTGGTCACCGTCGACCGGGTGGACAGCTTCGACATCTACGCGCTGCTGCACGGCGGCGGCCCCTCGGGACAGGCCGGCGCGCTGCGTCTGGGCATCGCCCGAGCGTTGATCGTCGCCCAGCCCGAGGACCGGCCCCCGCTGAAGAAGGCCGGCTTCCTCACCCGTGACCCGCGTGCCACCGAGCGCAAGAAGTACGGCCTGAAGAAGGCCCGTAAGGCGCCTCAGTACAGCAAGCGCTGATCAGCAGTCGCTATCCGGCCACAACTTGGCATCGTGGTGCACAAGTTGTGGCCGGTTGCGGCGTGTCTGCGCCCGGACGGGGCCCGTTTCGTTCAGAAAGGAACGGGGACGTTAGGTGCTAGCCCGACAACTGTGAGAGGTTTGGTCGCATGGGTCGACTATTCGGCACCGACGGTGTCCGTGGGGTCGCCAATCGCGAGTTGACCGCCGAGCTGGCGCTGGCGCTGGGTTCCGCGGCGGCGCGGCACCTGGCGAGCACACCGGCACCGGGCCGGCGGGTCGCGGTGATCGGTCGCGATCCGCGGGCCAGCGGCGAAATGCTGGAGGCCGCGGTGATCGCGGGGCTGACCAGTCAAGGTGTCGACGCGCTGCGGGTCGGGGTGCTGCCCACCCCCGCGGTGGCCTACCTGACCGGCGCCTATGACGCCGACTTCGGGGTGATGATCTCGGCGTCGCACAACCCGATGCCCGACAACGGCATCAAGATCTTCGGCCCCGGCGGCCACAAGCTCGACGACGGCACCGAGGAACAGATCGAGGCGCTGCTCGACATTGATCCCGAGTTGCGTCCGGTCGGAGCCGGGATCGGGCGGGTCATCGATGCCGAGGACGCGGCCGACCGCTACCTGCGCCACCTGAGCAAGGCCAGCGCGCTGCGCCTCGACGGGTTGACCGTGGTGGTGGATTGCGCACACGGCGCGGCCTCCGCGGTGGCCCCGCGCGCCTACCGCGCGGCCGGTGCCCGGGTGATCGCGATCAACGCCGACCCCAACGGGCTCAACATCAACGACAACTGCGGCTCCACGCATCTGGATTCGCTGCGTGCGGCCGTCGTCGCACACCGCGCCGACCTGGGTCTGGCCCACGACGGGGACGCCGACCGCTGCCTGGCCATCGACGCCAACGGCAACCTGATCGACGGCGACCACATCATGGTGGTGCTCGCGCTCGCGATGCACGAGGCCGACGAACTGGCGTCCGAGACACTGGTGACCACCGTGATGAGCAATCTGGGGCTGCATCTGGCCATGCGCTCGGCCGGAATCACGGTGCGCACCACCGGCGTTGGTGACCGCTACGTCGTGGAGGAACTACGGGCCGGCGACTACAGCCTGGGGGGCGAGCAGTCCGGGCACATCGTGATGCCCGCGTTGGGCTCGACCGGTGACGGCATCGTCACCGGCCTGCGGCTGATGACCCGCGTGGCGCAGACCGGCTCGTCGCTGGCCGAGCTGGCATCTGCGATGAAGACGCTGCCGCAGGTGCTGATCAACGTGACGGTCGCTGACAAGGACACCGCCGCCAGCGCGCCCGCGGTGCAGAGCGCCGTCGGACAGGCCGAAGCCGAACTGGGCGACACCGGCCGAATCCTGTTGCGGCCCTCAGGAACCGAACCGATGATCCGGGTCATGGTGGAAGCACCCGATAAGGACATCGCTCAGCGCGTCGCCACCCGAGTCGCCGAAGCGGTCAGCGGCGCGCTCTGATCTCCCCGGAACCCCGCCGCGCCCACGGGCGTCGGATAAAGCATGAAATCCGTTGGGGGAACACGCTCTGTAGCCATCGCCCGCACGCAGATCGACCTGCCGGCGGCGCGGCGGGTCGCTAACCAATTCGCGATGGCGGCCGAATTCATCGACCGCGCGGTAAGCGACCACTTGTCCAGGCTGGCTTTCGGCGGCGCCAGCGCCGGGCGGACGCACACCGCGCGCGGCGACGCGCTGCGCGTCGAGTCGGAGCGGTTGGTGGCGCAGGTGTCGCAGTGGTCGCGCGCATCGGCGGAGATCGCCGCCGCGCTGCGGTCGAGCGCTGAGCGCTACGCCGACGCCGAACTGTATGCCGCGGCGCGGATCGCTTAGCCGTGGCCGACCGATTGGATGTGGCCGCGCGATTAGCCGAGGGCCGGGCGGCCGTCGAGCACACCCAGACCTTCGTACAGGCCTGTCATACGCTGGGCTACCAAAATCCGGATCTGACAGCGCATCCCGCACAGGTCCGCGAGCGGTATGCGGGCGAGGACGCTCTCGACCTGCGCGCTCTGGACCGCGATTGTGCGGAGTTGCGCGCGGCGGGCGTGGTGGCGGCCGAAGCGTTGCGGATGCAGCGCGCCCAGGTGGCCGAGCTGGCCGCGGCGTGGACTGGTCCGGGCGGCGACGCCGCGGTGCAGCTGCTGCAGCGGCATTGCGACACCGGGGACGCCGTTGTCACGGAACTGCGAGCGGCGGCCCAACGATGCGAGTCGCTGCGCGACAACCTGTGGTATCTGGTCGATTCGGAGGTGGCGACCGCCATTGCCGTCGACGACCGCGTGCGCTTTCAACGGCCGGCATGGCTGGCCGCCGCTGCCGCGGTGTTGGCAGGGGACCGGGACGGCGCGGCCGACGTGGTGCGCCAGCAGGTTATGCCGTACGTGGACAACGATATTCGCAACGACTGGTTGACGGCGATGCGGTCCGCCTCGGACGGGGTCGAGACGTCCTACGCCATGGTCATCGACAAGATGGCCGCCGTCCCGACGGCGCGCTTCGAATTCCCTGGCGATCTCGGGACGGGAGTTGCGCCGGTGCAGCTCGCCCCGCCGGTGGCCGCCGCCCCCGTCCCGGCCGCGGATCCCGCACCGACGTTGACGGCTGCTGTGTCCGATCCGGTCAGTGCCGCACCGGAGTCGGTGACTCCGGCACCGCCGCCGGTCGCTGCCGCGCCGCCAGGGGACTGGGGAGCCGCGCTGGGCGATGGCCTGGGCATGCCGGCGGGCGGTCTGGGTGGGCTCGGCGGGGGCGATCTCGGTGGTGGGCTCGGCGGCGGCGGTGGCCTTCTCGGGCTGGCCGGCCGGATCGTCGACGCGGTGGGCGGGCTGATCGGATCGCCCGGCGACGGGCTGGATGGTGCGGATCCCTTGAACGACAGCGGGGACGCTTTCGATGAAAACCCTTTTCAGAAAAGCGATCCCGAGGACACGAGCGAGGGCGACGACATGACCGTCGACGACAAGGCCGCCGACGACAAGGCCGCCGACGACAAGGCCGCCGACGATCCCGCCGAAACCAACCAGCCCGTCGACGAACCTCAACCCGAGCCCTACGACACAATCCAACCGGTCGAGGCCCCACCGCCGGCCGGCACACCGGCACCGGACACGCCGCCCGCACCTGCGGCCGCTCCCGTCGTCGAACCGGCACCCGCGGCTGACCAGGGATCGACGCCGTGCGAGATTGCCGCCGACCAGCTTCCGCAGGCGGGGCAGTGACCGCTCAGGGCTGCAGCTTCAGGGCTTCGGTGACAAAGCGCACGGATTCGGTGTGGTCGGCGGCGAGCGGGTTCACCAACAGCGTGGTCACACCCGCCTCGGCGAAGGCGGCCATGCGTTCGGCGACGTATCCTGTCGGGCCGATCAGCGACATGCCGCGCACCAGCTCGTCGGGCACCGCGTCGATAGCCTCCTGCTTGCGGCCGGACAGGTATAGCTCCTGGATTCGGTCGGCGACCTCCCCGAATCCATACCGCGTCGCCAGATTGTGGTAGAAATTGCGGCCTTTCGCGCCCATCCCGCCGATGTAGAGGCCCAGCTGCGGCTTGACCCACGCCAGCCGATCGTCGACGTTGTCCCCGATCGCCAACGACGCGTGCACCATGACATCGAGCGGCCCCAACACGGGATCGCGCTTGGCGGCACCGGCCGCCAGCGACTCTCCCCAGATCGACGCGGCCTTGTCAGGCAGATAGAAGACGGGCTGCCAGCCCTCGGCGATCTCGGCGGTGAGCTCGACATTCTTGGGGCCCAACGCGGCGATGCTGACCGGAATACGTTCGCGCACCGGGTGATTGATGAGCTGCAGCGACTTGCCCAAACCCGTTCCGCGATCAGCGGGCAACGGTAACTGGTAATGCTTGCCGTCGTATTGCACGCGTTCGCGGCGCCACACCTTGCGGCAGATCTCCACGATCTCGCGGGTGCGGCCGATCGGGGCGTCGAACGGAACCCCGTGGAATCCCTCGATCACCTGCGGCCCGGAGGTGCCGATGCCGAGGCGGAATCGCCCGTCGGACACGTAATCCAGCCCCGCGGCGGTCATCGCCAGCAGCGACGGCGTGCGGATGTAGATGGGCAGCACCCCGGACGCCAGCTCGACGGTGGTCGTCTTGGCGGCCAGATAGCCCAGTTGGCTGATGGCGTCGAAGGCATACGCCTCGGCCACCACCACGACTTCGATACCGGATTTTTCGAGTTCGACCACGCGGTCCACGGCGTCGTGAAAGCCACCCGAGTAATTCAGAGCGATCCCGATTCGCATCAATGACACTTACCCCGTCAGCCATGCGGTCTCACTTCAGCAGCGCGACGATCTTCTCTTCCAGCGGAATCGCTTCGGCCTCGGGGTCGATCGCAGCCGTGCCCGGCAGATGCACCTGCGGATCGGAGAAATCGCGATACTTCTTGTCCCCGCCCAGGGTGTAGAGCAGGTAACCGGTCAGCAACGCCCGAACCGACCGCTGGGTGCGCCGGTGCGCGCCGGCCAGCCCCAGCATCTTGGTCAGTCGGCGGCCCTCGACCAGCCCACCGGATTCGGCCTTGCTGACGATGCGCAGCGTCGCCGCCTCCCACGCGTCGGCCAGCGCCAATGCGTTGGAGTTCAGCGTTTTCGGATCGCCGGGCGCGGTGAAGATCACCCCGGGAACCTGCAGCGTCGCGGCCGGCTGCTGGGCCGGCGGGCTGGTGACGCTGGGGAAAATCGCCGCCACTGCGGCGGGCTTGGCCGGCATCCCGGCAGCGGCGAACACCGCTGCCGAGCCGCCGAAGCCGTGACCGACCACGCCGAGCTTGGCCGGGTGCACGCTGATCTTGCCGGGGCCCAGGCGCACGCCCGACACGATGTCCAGGACGGTGCCGAGATCGAAGGCGAGGTTCAGCACCGAGGGAGCCAGGCCGCGCTGGGTGTCGGGAGCGCCGGCCACGATGCCCCACGACGCCAGATGCTCGAGCAAGTTCGAATACCGGGCCGCGCCCGTGAGCCAGTCGTGGCCGAACGCCACGCCGGGCAGATTCAGCCCCTCCTCGGGGGTGTACACCACGCCCGGCAGGCCGGCAAAGGCCAGGTCACCACGCAAAACCCGATGGGGGCCACGGCGGCTGAGAGCTGCGACGAGCTTGCGGATGCGGGCCACGCGTTGACGTTAGCGCATCGCAACCGGGCGCCGAGGGAGAAGGAAGGCCGCCCGGTCTGCCCGGCCGGTGCGCGGGGTCTTTCTAGTCCCTGACCTCGACGACACCCATCCGCCACAGCGCCGCGTAAAGCTGGCGCAGCGGGACGGACAGCAGTTTGGTGGTCATGTCCATCAGGGGGTTGCCGGAGTCGGCCGACGCCTGCGGGCGCGGCGTGGGCGTCTGCTGGGGCGCCGGCGCCATGGGGGCGGGCACCGCGTCGTCGTAGCGAACTGCCGTCATGATTGCCTCCTCATGGCGCCCGGCGGGCGGTCGGGGAAAGTTACGCATCTCAATACGACCCATTGCACAATTCCCGGTTAACAACCACTGACGATTGAATTCATGGCTCGGCTAAAAGCGTGGTCCCAGGTAGCCAGAATATCTGGCCCAGGCCTGATACCAGTCTGACTGCAAGTCGATGCCCACAGTTTCGTAGTTGTCACGCTGCGTAATCGTGATCGGGCGGGATCCAGGCAGCTCGTCCTTCCGAAGGCTTGAGGCTCTTTCCGGTCTTTGCTGATATTTCAATGTTAGGGCGATGAATCCCGTGGACGTTCATGCGAAACGAAAACGTTGCGAATACATCAGGTGAAAAACATTTCCGCCGTTTATGACCAGTGAGTGAATAATGTCAGCGCTGGGCGCGGGATACGCGGCGCCGGGTGGGGTCGGGGCATCGCCGGTCCAGGCGACCGCACCGATGTGCTCGGTGAGCGGCAGGGAGAACTGGCGGTAGGGGTCGGGTCAAAACGGGCCTTTCGTGCAGGTGGGCGGCCTAACCATAATCGCGGAATGCGGGGTTGGCGCTCCACCTGCACTACCCTGTTCAGAATGTGCGGAATTGTCGGCTATGTCGGGCAGCAGCCCGCCTGTGAGGTCGTCATGTCCGCGCTGCGCCGGATGGAGTACCGCGGCTACGACTCGTCGGGCGTCGCCTTGGCCAACGGCGACGGCACCCTGACGGTCAGCCGTCGTGCCGGCCGGCTGGCCAACCTGGAAGCGGCGGTCGCCGAAATGCCGGCGTCGTCGCTGACCGGAACCACCGGCCTCGGTCACACCCGGTGGGCCACCCACGGGCGCCCCACGGACCGCAACGCGCACCCGCATCGCGACGCCGCCGGCAAGATCGCCGTGGTCCACAACGGCATCATCGAGAACTACGCCAACCTGCGCCACGAGCTGGAGGCCCAGGGCGTGGAATTCGCCAGCGACACCGACACCGAGGTGGCGGTGCATCTGGTGGCGCAGGCATACCGGCACGGCCCTACCGCAGGCGATTTCGCCGCATCGGTGCTCGCCGTGCTGCGCCGCCTGGACGGCCACTTCACGTTGGTGTTCGCCAACGCTGACGACCCCGGCACCATCGTCGCCGCCCGCCGCTCCACCCCGCTGGTGATCGGCATCGGCGACGGCGAGATGTTCGTCGGCTCCGACGTGGCGGCCTTCATCCCGCACACCCGCAACGCCATCGAACTCGGCCAGGACCAGGCCGTGGTGATCACCGCCAACGGCTACCGGATCACCGACTTCGACGGCAACGACGACCTGGGATCCGGGGCATACCGCGAGTTCCATATCGATTGGGATCTGGCCGCCGCCGAAAAGGGCGGCTACGAGTACTTCATGCTCAAGGAGATCGCCGAGCAGCCCGCCGCCGTGGCCGACACCCTGCTGGGACACTTCGTCAACGGCCGGATCGTCCTCGACGAACAGCGGCTGTCCGATCAGGAACTCCGCGAGATCGACAAGGTGTTCGTGGTGGCCTGCGGCACCGCGTATCACTCCGGCCTGCTGGCGAAGTACGCGATCGAGCACTGGACGCGGCTGCCGGTCGAGGTCGAGCTGGCCAGCGAATTCCGGTACCGCGACCCTGTTCTGGACCGCAGCACCCTGGTGGTCGCCATCTCGCAGTCCGGCGAGACCGCGGACACCCTGGAAGCTGTCCGGCACGCCAAGGAGCAGAAGGCCAAGGTCTTGGCGATCTGCAATACCAACGGCTCGCAGATTCCCCGCGAGTGCGACGCTGTGCTCTACACCCGCGCCGGCCCGGAGATCGGGGTGGCCTCGACCAAGACGTTCCTGGCACAGATCACCGCCAACTATCTGGTCGGGTTGGCGCTGGCGCAGGCCCGCGGGACCAAGTACCCCGACGAGGTGCAGCGCGAGTACCACGAGCTGGAAGCGATGCCGGACCTTGTAGCGCGGGTCATCGCGACGATCAAGCCGGTGGCCGCCTTGGCCTATCAATTCGCCCAGTCGACGACGGTGCTGTTCCTGGGCCGCCACGTCGGATACCCGGTGGCGCTGGAAGGCGCGCTGAAACTCAAGGAATTGGCGTACATGCACGCCGAGGGATTCGCCGCCGGCGAACTAAAGCACGGCCCGATCGCGCTGATCGAAGACGATCTGCCGGTCATCGTCGTCATGCCGTCCCCCAAGGGGTCGGCCGTGCTGCACGCCAAGTTGTTGTCCAACATCCGCGAGATCCAGGCCCGCGGCGCGATAACCATCGTGATCGCCGAGGAAGGCGATGACACCGTGCGCCCGTACGCCGACCACCTGATCGAAATTCCCTCTGTATCAACCCTTCTGCAGCCGCTGCTGTCGACCATCCCGCTGCAGGTGTTCGCCGCGTCGGTGGCACAGGCCCGCGGCTACGACGTCGACAAGCCGCGAAACCTGGCCAAGTCCGTCACGGTTGAATAGGCGGACCTAGCTCGCACGGCTTCGCCCGTATCACCGGCGGACACCCGGCCGATCCATTACATTGCCCTGGGGCAGCATTTGTGGCAGGTGGGTTGGGTTACGTCCGTCCGGGAGGAAGTATGCGATCGGCCGGCATGAAGTATGGCGTGGTAGGTCTTATCGTCCTCACCCTCGCGGCTTACGCGGTGGCGGTCGCGATGTATGCGCAGAGTGGAACCGGCCGGCATCTGGATGTGACCGCCCCGGCGGTCGACGGTGACAAGCCGTCGGCAACCATCAACGTGGAAGACATTCAGTCCAACAACAGCGTGCTTGCCATCAACCTGGCTTTCAATCCCGGATCGGCCTTGCTGGATCCGAAGACCCACCACCTCAAGGACGATCTCAGCCTGCGCGTCAGGTCCGCCGCGATGCCTTCCCGCCACACCTGGACCAAGGGGATGCTGCCCGGCCTGATGGCGGTCCCGCTGACCATCGCCGGCGAGATCGAGCGCTGGCCCTTCGACCAATACCGCTCGGGGCCGATCGAGGTCGAAATCTTCTATGGGCCCGACACCGACCGGGCACCCGACCATGTGCCGGTCAGCTTCGTCGATCACCTGTCGGGGTGGCGGCTGTCCGCCACCAGGCCCCAGGCGGACAATACCTACCGACTGAATGTGCGGCGCTCGCTCGGCACCGCGGCGTTCGCCGTCGTCATCCTCGGCGTGCTCATCACGATCGCCAGTCTGGCTCTGGTCGTGGCGATTCAGACGGCGCGGGACCGGCGGCCGTTTCAGCCACCGATGACGACCTGGTACGCGGCCATGCTGTTCGCGGTGGTGCCACTGCGCAACGCGCTACCCGGCTCGCCGCCATTCGGCAGCTGGGTCGATATCACCGTCGTCATCTGGGTGTTGGTCGCGTTGGCGGTCTCGATGATTCTCTACATCGGCTGCTGGTGGCGGCATCTGAAACCGCCGCCCGCACCCGCACCGGCGGAACCCGCCCCCGCGCCGGCGGATCCGGCCCCGGCGACGGCGAGGTAGCCGATCGCCGGCGGCGTGTTTGCCGCGGAAGTCGTCCGGCGCCCCGCCCCGCGTGCGAAGGTTGATGCCGTGGCGCATCCATCGGTTCGCAGTCGAGTGCGCAGCATGACGCTGGTGGTCTGGCATTTCGTCACCAGCGCTCCGCTGACCTACGGCTGGCTGGTGGTGCTGATGATCACGACGTTCATCCAGACCCATCTCACCGGCCGGGAGCTGCACTCCGTACTGCTGCACCGCTCCACCAACATTCACGAGTTGGGCAGCGACCCGCTCGGCGTCCTGTTCTCCAGCCTGCTGTGGATCGACGGCAAAAACTTCGAGCCGTACCTGCTGCTGTTCACTCTGTTTCTCGCGCCGGCCGAACACTGGCTCGGCCAGCTGCGCTGGCTCACTGTGGGATTGAGCTCGCACATCCTTGCCACCTACATCAGCGAAGGCATCCTCTACTTCGCGATCGAGGATCACGACGCCCCGCAACGGCTGGTGCACGCGCGCGACATCGGGGTCAGCTATTTCCTCGTCGGCGTGATGGCCGTGCTGAGCTACCACATCGTCCGGCCGTGGCGCTGGGGATATCTCGGGGTGTTGTTCATCATCTTCGGTTTCCCGCTGATCACGATGGGCAGCGAACTGAACTTCACCGCCATCGGGCACTTCACCTCGATCTTCATCGGCTTGTGCTTCTACCCGATGACTCGCACGCGTTCCAAACGCAGCAGCCCGTTGAGTCCCGCGCGCCTGCGGGCCATGGCGCGCCGCAACGCGCCACCGGAGACCTCGACCTGATGCCGGCACCGGCCGGCACCGAAAGACTCTGGGCGCCAAGCCACTCCGAAGCGGTGGCGGCCGCCGAATGCGCCGGCGATCCGAGCGGGGCCGTCCGCCGCGACGGTGACACGTAATCTGACTCTGATGCGGCATTACTACTCCGTAGACGCGATCCGCCAGGCCGAGGCGCCACTGCTGGCCAGCCTGCCCGACGGTGCGCTGATGCGGCGCGCGGCCTACGGGCTGGCCACCGAGATCATCGGCGAGTTAGCCGCCCGCACCGGCGGGGTAACCGGGCGACGTGTGTGCGCGGTCGTCGGCTCCGGAGACAACGGCGGTGACGCGCTGTGGGCGGCCACCTTCCTGCGCCGTCGCGGCGCGGCCGCCGACGCGATCCTGCTCAACCCCGAGCGCACCCATCGCAAGGGCCTGGCCGCGTTTCGGCGGGCCGGCGGCCGCATCGTCGAAAGCATCTCGCCGACAACCGATCTCGTCATCGACGGCGTGGTGGGGATCTCCGGCTCCGGAGCGCTGCGGCCCGCCGCGGCCGAGGTGTTCACCGTCGTCGATGACGCGAGAATCCCGGTGATCGCCGTCGACATCCCCAGCGGCGTCGACGCCGCGACCGGGGCGATCAGCGGCCCCGCGGTGCACGCCGTGCTGACCGTCACCTTCGGCGGGCTCAAATACGTGCACGCACTCGCCGACTGCGGGCGGGTGCGGCTGATCGACATCGGGCTCGATCTTCCCGACACCGACGTGCTGGGCTTCGAGGCCGCCGACGTGGCCGCCCGCTGGCCGGTGCCCGGGCCCCACGACGACAAGTACACCCAGGGCGTCACCGGCGTGACGGCTGGCTCGTCAACCTATCCGGGCGCCGCCGTGCTGTGCACCGGCGCCGCCGTCGCGGCGACCTCCGGCATGGTCCGCTACGCCGGCAGCGCGCACCGCGAGGTGCTCGCGCACTGGCCCGAGGTGATCGCCTCGCCCACCCCCGCGTCGGCCGGACGGGTGCAGTCCTGGGTCGTCGGGCCGGGATTGGGCACCGACGACGTCGGGGCCGCGGCGCTGTGGTTCGCGCTGGAAACAGACCTGCCGGTGATCGTGGACGCCGACGGGCTGACCATCCTGGCGGCCCACCCCGAGCTGGTGGCCAGCCGCACCGCGCCGACGGTGCTGACTCCGCACGCGGGTGAGTTCGCCCGGCTGGCGGGTAACCCACCCGGTGATGACCGGGTGGGCGCGTGCCGCAAGCTGGCCGACGCGTTCGGCGCCACGGTGCTGCTCAAGGGCAACGTGACGGTCATCGCCGATCCGGGCGGCCCGGTCTACCTCAATCCGGCCGGGCAGTCGTGGGCGTCCACCGCAGGCTCCGGTGACGTGTTGTCCGGCATGATCGGCGCGCTGCTGGCGTCGGGGTTGCCGCCGGCCGAGGCGGCGGCCGCCGCGGCCTTCGTGCACGCGCGCGCGGCGGCGCTGTCGGCAGCCGACCCGGGGCCCGGCGAAGCGCCCACGTCGGCATCGCGCATGGTGCCACACATCCGAGCCGCCCTGGCCGCCCTGTAGCTGCAGTAGAAAGGATTTCGTTGTGCCCCAACACCCTTCCATGCCCGCGCACTCCATCGCCCCGGCCTATACAGGTCGCCTGTTCACCGCGCCGGTGCCGGCGCTGCGGATGCCCGACGAGTCGATGGATCCCGAGGCGGCCTATCGCTTCATCCACGACGAGCTGATGCTCGACGGCAGCTCGCGGCTGAACCTGGCCACCTTCGTCACCACCTGGATGGACCCCCAGGCCGGGCGGCTGATGGCCGAGACGTTCGATAAGAACATGATCGACAAGGACGAATACCCGGCGACCGCGGCCATCGAGCAGCGCTGCGTGTGCATGGTGGCCGATCTGTTCCACGCCGACGGCTTGCGCGACGACGACCCGTCCAGCGCTGTCGGGGTGTCGACGATCGGGTCCAGCGAGGCCGTGATGCTGGGCGGTCTGGCGATGAAGTGGCGGTGGCGCGCGAAGGTCGGCAAGGACTGGAAGGGCCGCACCCCGAACATGGTGATGGGCTCCAACGTCCAGGTGGTCTGGGAGAAGTTCTGCCGCTACTTCGACGTCGAACCGCGCTACCTGCCGATGGAGGAGGGGCGCTACGTCATCACGCCGGAGCAGGTCGTCGATGCCGTCGACGAGGACACCATCGGTGTGGTGGCGATCCTGGGCACCACCTACACCGGTGAGCTGGAGCCCATCGCCGAGATCTGTGCGGCGTTGGACAAACTGGCGGCCGGTGGCGGGGTGGATGTTCCGGTCCACGTCGACGCCGCCAGCGGGGGGTTCGTGGTGCCCTTCCTGCACCCCGAGGTGAAGTGGGACTTCCGGCTGCCCCGGGTGGTCTCGATCAACGTCAGCGGCCACAAGTACGGGCTGACCTACCCGGGCGTCGGGTTCGTGGTGTGGCGCAGCAAGGAGTACCTGCCCGAGGATCTGGTGTTCCACGTGAATTATCTGGGCGGCGACATGCCGACCTTCACGCTGAACTTTTCCCGGCCCGGCAACCAGGTCGTCGGCCAGTACTACAACTTCCTGCGGTTGGGCCGAGAGGGCTACACGCAAGTCATGCAGACGCTGTCGTCGACTGCGCGGTGGCTGGGTGAGCAGCTGCGCGTCGGAGAACATTGCGAGTTGATCTCCGACGGTTCGGCGATCCCGGTGGTCAGCTTCAGCCTTGCGAAGGGCCGCGGGTACACCGAGTTCGACGTCTCCCACGAGCTGCGGACCTTCGGTTGGCAGGTGCCCGCCTACACCATGCCCGACAATGCCACCAACGTATCGGTGCTGCGCATCGTGGTTCGCGAGGGCCTTTCCGCCGACCTGGCGAGGGCCTTGCACGACGATGCGCGTACCGCGCTGGCCTCCCTCGACAAGATCAAGCCCGGCGGGCACTACGACGCTCAGCACTTCGCGCACTGAGTCCCGGCTTGTCACATCGGAAGCGCCACACCTGCCACAGTGGCCCCGGCAGGGGCGCATGTGGTGCCTGTGACCATTGCGACGAAGCCACCCGGTCGGCTGCGGTCTGCTCCCGTCGGCGGCCGATGTGTTCGGCCCGTTCTGGGACAATGGCTGCTGCGAACTGACAGACAGACGAGTGGAGCGCGACTTCTTTGGCCGTTACGCCGATATCCCTGACACCGGGCGTCCTCGCCGAGGCCCTGGTGGACCTGGGCGCGATTGAGCACAACGTGCGGCTGCTGTGCGAGCAGGCCGGCGACGCGCAGGTGATGGCCGTGGTCAAGGCCGACGGCTACGGCCACGGAGCCCCCCAGACGGCGCGCGCCGCCGTTGCCGCGGGGGCCACCGAGTTGGGTGTCGCCACTGTCGCCGAGGGTCTGGCGCTGCGCGCGGCCGGGATCACCGCACCGGTGTAGGCCTGGCTGCACCCGCCCGGTATCGACTTCGGGCCCGCGCTGCTGGCCGACATTCAGATCTCCGTGTCGTCGGAGCGCCAGCTCGACGAGCTACTGGACGCGGCGCGCCGCACCGGCCGGACCGCGACGGTGACCGTCAAGGTCGACACCGGGCTGAACCGCAATGGGGTACCTCCGGGGCAATACCCCTCGATACTGACCGCGCTGCGCCGGGCCGTCGCCGAGGAGGCTATCGCGCTGCGGGGGCTGATGTCGCACATGGTCTATGCCGACCAGCCCGACAATCCCATGAATAACCTTCAGGCCCAACGGTTCAGCGACATGCTGGCCCAGGCGCGCGATCAGGGTGTGCGGTTCGACATGGCGCACCTGTCGAATTCGTCGGCCACGATGTCGCGTCCCGACCTGGCCTTCGACATGGTGCGCCCCGGCATCGCGATATACGGGTTGAGCCCGGTGCCCGAGCGCGGCGACATGGGTCTGGTGCCGGCGATGACGGTGAAATGCACTGTGGCCCTGGTGAAGTCGATCAACGCGGGGGAGAGCGTGTCCTACGGCCACACCTGGACCGCGCAGCGCGACACCAACCTCGCGCTGATTCCGGTCGGTTATGCCGACGGCGTCTTCCGGTCGCTGGGCGGACGGCTGGAGGTGTTGATCAACGGCAGGCGGCGACCGGGCGTCGGGCGGATCTGCATGGACCAGTTCGTGGTCGACCTCGGCCCGGGACGCACCGACGTGGCCGAAGGCGACGAGGCGATCCTGTTCGGGCCGGGCGTCAGTGGTGAACCCACCGCGCAGGACTGGGCCGATCTGCTCGGCACTATCCACTACGAAGTGGTGACCAGCCCCCGCGGGCGGATCACCAGGACCTACCGCGAGGCGCGAACCGTTGAGCCGTGAGGAATCCCGCAGGCGCCGCAAGGCCGGGGCCTGGCTTGCGGGAGGCGCGGGGGTGACGGCCGTCGCCACCATCATCGGAGCCTCGGCCCGCCGATCGATGACCCAGCGCGCCACGTTCGAAGACCCGTACGCCCATGAGGATTTCAACAGGGTCGAGGACGACACCAGATCAGTGGTGACCACTCCCGACGGTATACCGCTGGCGGTCCGCGAAGCCGGTCCGGCCGATGCACCGCTGACCCTGGTGTTCGTCCACGGATTCTGTTTGCAGATGGGCGCCTTTCATTTTCAGCGCACGCGGCTGCCCGATCAGTTGGACCCCGACATGCGGATGGTCTTCTACGACCAGCGCGGGCACGGCAGATCCAGCGAGGCCGATCCCGAGACCTACACGCTGACCCAACTCGGCCGGGACCTGCAGACCGTGCTGGACGTGATGGCACCGCGTGGAATGATCGTGCT
The DNA here is from genome assembly GCF_036273375.1 of Mycobacterium sp. Lineage (GTDB taxonomy): Bacteria > Actinomycetota > Actinomycetes > Mycobacteriales > Mycobacteriaceae > Mycobacterium. The sequence continues at coordinate 34,484 of NZ_DASUHS010000002.1, forward strand.
GGTGGGCCACTCGATGGGCGGCATGACGGTGTTGTCGCATGCGCGCCAGTTCCCCGAGCAGTACGGGCGCCGGATTGTGGGCGCCGCCCTGATTTCCTCGGCGGCCGAGGGCGTTTCGAGGTCACCGTTGGGTGAGATACTCAAAAACCCTGCGCTGGAAGCGGTCCGGGTTGCCGCGCGGTCGGCGCCGAAGTTGATGCACCGCGGCCGCAACGTGTCCCGGTCGTTGATCGGCCCGGTGCTGCGGGCCGCCTCCTACAGCGACCTGCAGGTGAGCCGGAGCCTGGACGCGTTCTCCCAGCGCATGATGAACAGCACCCCGATCCCAACGATGGTGGGCTTCCTGGATGCGTTGGAAAAGCACGACGAGACGGCCGGGCTGTGGACGCTGCTGCGCATCCCGACCCTTATCGCATGCGGCGACCACGACCTGCTCACCCCGGACGAGTATTCGCGAAAAATGGCCGCCAGCCTGCCGCAGTCCGAACTGGTCATCGTCGCCGGGGCCAGCCATCTGGCGCTGCTGGACAAGCCCGACGCCATCAACGATGGGCTGGTCCGATTGGTCAGGCGGGCCACCCCGAGCAAGGCGGCGCTGCGGATGCGACGGATGCGAGAGAGGTTGCGGCGCCGTGGCTGAGTTTGATGGCGGCGACCCGCCGCGCCCGGCTGCGCCGCGCTTGCGATCGCCGCGGGGGGAGGGCACCGCGACGCTGGAGCGCGTCGAGGACACCATGGCGCTGGGCTCGCGGCTGGGGCAACAACTGCGCGCGGGCGACGTAGTGGTGCTCTCCGGCCCGCTCGGCGCGGGAAAGACGGTGCTGGCCAAGGGAATTGCCGCGACAATGGACGTCGACGGGCCGGTCACCTCACCGTCCTACGTGCTGGCGCGGGTGCATCCGCCGCGACGTCGGGGCGCCCCGACCATGATTCACGTCGACATGTACCGGCTGCTCGACCACGCCGGCCATCAGGGCGCCGACCTGCTCGGCGAACTCGATTCTCTGGACTTGGACAGTGATCTCGACGACGCTGTCGTCGTCGTGGAATGGGGCGAGGGCCTGGTCGAGCGGCTGGCCGAGCGTCATCTCGACATCCGGCTGGAGCGCATCACCGGATCCGACGTGCGGATCGCCACCTGGCGGTGGGCCGTTAATGCCGACAACGAGGGTGATTTATGAGCATCGTCCTTGCCTTGGACACCTCCACCCCTGCCGTGACGGCGGGCCTTGTGCGCCGTGAAGACCTGTGCGTGCTTGCCGAGCGGGTCACCGTCGACGCGCGGGCCCATGCCGAACGGCTCACCCCGAATGTCGTTGCGGCCGTGGCCGATGCGGGACTGACGATGGCCGACCTGGATGCCGTCGTGGTGGGCTGTGGCCCGGGGCCTTTCACCGGTCTGCGGGCCGGGATGGCCACCGCCGCCGCCTACGGGCACGCGCTGGATATCCCGGTACGCGGTGTGTGCAGCCTGGACGCCATCGGCGTGCGAACCCGCGGGGACGCGTTGGTGGTCACCGACGCCCGCCGACGCGAGGTTTACTGGGCCCGCTACCGCAACGGCGTACGCACCCACGGACCCGCGGTCAACGCCGCGGCCGACGTCGACCCGGGTACTGCTGCGGCCGTCGCCGGCTCACCCGAACATGCCGGCCTGTTCAATTTGCCGGTGTGCGACCCCAGCTGCCCGACGCCGACCGGATTGGTTGCGGCGGTAGCCGATTGGTCCGCCGACCCGGAGCCGCTGGTGGCCCTGTATCTGCGTCGGCCCGACGCCAAACCGTTGGCGACACGCCAATGACCGCCCACAGCGAAGCCGTGACGGTCGGCGGCCTGACCCGGGCCGACGCGCGGCGCTGCGCCGAGCTTGAGGCGCAGCTCTTCGACGGCGACGATCCCTGGCCCGCGGCGGCGTTTCGCCGCGAATTGGCCAGTGCCCACAACCATTACGTGGGCGCGCGGATCGGCGAGACGCTGGTCGGCTACGCCGGGATCTCGCGGCTGGGCCGCACCCCGCCCTACGAGTACGAGGTGCACACCATCGGCGTGGATCCCGCATACCAGGGCCGCGGGATTGGCCGACGGCTGCTCGACGAGCTGCTGATCTTCGCCGACGGCGGAGCCGTGTACCTGGAAGTCCGCACCGACAACGAGGCGGCCATCGGGCTGTACACCAGCTTCGGGTTCGAGCAGATCGGCTTGCGCCGCCGCTACTACCGGGTCAGCGGCGCCGACGCGTACACGATGCGCAGGGAGGCCTTGTGACACGCGTCGACGACGATGCACAGCGAAGCGATGAGGTGGGGGCACCTCCCGCTTGCGGGGGAGAGCGGCGCACATGACAAATATCCTCGCGATCGAAACCTCTTGCGATGAAACGGGAGTCGGCATCGCGCGGCTGGACGCCGACGGCACCGTGACGCTGCTGGCCGACGAGGTGGCATCCAGCGTTGACGAACACGTGCGGTTCGGCGGCGTGGTCCCCGAGATCGCCTCGCGCGCGCACCTGGAGGCGCTGGGACCCGCCATGCGCCGCGCGCTGTCGACCGCCGGCCTGGACAAGCCCGATGTCGTCGCGGCCACCATCGGGCCCGGACTGGCCGGCGCCCTGCTGGTGGGAGTCGCGGCGGCCAAAGCATATTCGGCCGCGTGGGGAGTGCCCTTCTACGCGGTGAACCACCTGGGCGGACACCTGGCCGCCGACGTCTACGAGCACGGGCCGCTGCCCGAGTGTGTGGCGCTGCTGGTCTCCGGCGGCCACACCCACCTGTTGCATGTGCGTTCGCTCGGCGACCCGATCGTCGAGCTGGGCAGCACCGTCGACGACGCCGCCGGCGAGGCCTACGACAAGGTGGCGCGGCTGCTGGGGCTGGGTTACCCGGGCGGCAGGGTCCTCGACGAGCTGGCCCGTACCGGTGATCGCGACGCCATCGCCTTCCCGCGCGGTATGACCGGGCCGCGCGACGACCGGTACGCGTTCAGCTTCTCCGGGCTCAAGACGGCCGTCGCGCGCTACCTGGAAAGCCACCCGGACGCGGTTAACGCCGATATCGCCGCTGGATTCCAGGAGGCGGTCGCCGACGTGCTGACCCGCAAGGCGGTGCGTGCGGCCTCGGATCTCGGGGTCTCGACATTGCTGATCGCGGGCGGAGTGGCCGCGAATTCGCGGTTGCGCGAGCTCGCGGAGCAGCGCAGCGTGGCGGCCGGGCTGACCCTACGGATTCCCAAGCCGGGCCTGTGCACCGACAACGGGGCGATGATCGCGTCCTTCGCCGCGCACCTGGTGGCGGCCGGGGCGACGCAGTCACCGTTGGACGTACCCAGCGATCCCGGGCTGCCGGTGGTCCGCGGGCAGGTGGCCTAGGCGACGATGAGCAGGTTGGTGCTCGTAGCCCAGGCCTGGGTGAAGGTGGCCAACGGAATCTGCTCGTTGCGGCCGCTGGGTGTGCCGCTGTCGTTGAGGTGAACGATGTTGTTGCGGGTGTCGACGCCGGTGACGACGACGGCGTGGTCGGCCTGGGTCCGCTGTCCCTGGCCCTGCCGGTAGTTCCAGATGGTTTCGGCGTTGATCGCCGCGATCACCTTGCGCCCGCCGGCCAAATCCTGCTCCATTCCTTGCAGGGTGTTGCCCGTCGTCAGCTGGGACTGGACGCCGTACTTGCTCAGCAGTAGCACCATGTCCTGCGGAGAGGTGCCATCAAAACGGTAGACGCCGCCGTGGTGGACTTCGCTTCTGGTGAACACGCCGCGTAGCTCGATGCCGACCTGGCTGGGTTCTTTGCCGGTGACTTGGCCGACCACGTCGGCGACGGCCATCAAGCCGCAGTCTTCGCCGATTTGATAGCGCCAGTAGGGCGCGGCGGCTTGAGGGTTGCCGTACATCTGGCCGTTCGGGTCGGCGTGGGCTATCCCGGTCAACCCGGTGCAGACCGCCAACAGCACCATGGTGTTCGCTATAGCCACGGCGGCGCCATTGGCACGCCCGATGCCCGAGTGCACAGTTTGATTATTCACTTTGGCCGATTTGTGCAAAGTGAATCGCCGGGACGACCGCAGCTCTCATGGGAAGCACTAGGGCGCCCTTGAGTGCTAGCACTCCCATGTATAGAGTGCTAGGTGGCAATCGGCCAAGCCCTGTGTCGGCACCCGCGACGACGGCGCTCGGGCACGGACGGATGCCAAACACCTGATAACTCGGAAGGTTCGGGGTCAACCCGTACCAGCCGTCAACTCCGGTCCGGGGACTCCCGGACCCGACCCAAACACTGGAGGGCTCCAATCGTGGCGAAGGTGAAGATCAAGCCACTCGAGGACAAGATTCTCGTGCAGGCCAACGAGGCCGAGACCACGACCGCGTCTGGTCTGGTCATTCCTGACACCGCTAAGGAGAAGCCGCAGGAAGGCACCGTCGTCGCAGTCGGCCCCGGCCGATGGGACGAAGACGGCGCGAAGCGCATCCCGCTGGACGTCTCGGAAGGCGACACCGTCATCTACAGCAAGTACGGCGGCACCGAGATCAAGTACGGCGGCGAGGAGTACCTGATCCTGTCGGCACGCGACGTGCTGGCTGTCGTCTCCAAGTAAGAACCGTGTTCCGCCCCGGCGATCCCCGCGTCCTGCGCGGGTGATTTCCGGGGCGGCATGCGTTTGGGTGAAGGAGCCTGATGAGCAAGATCATTGAGTACAACGAGACAGCGCGTCGCGCCATCGAGGCGGGCGTGAACACGCTCGCCGACGCGGTGCGGGTGACGCTCGGGCCGCGCGGCCGGCATGTGGTGCTGGCCAAGGCATTCGGCGGCCCCACCGTCACCAACGACGGTGTGACCGTCGCGCGTGAGATCGACCTGGAAGACCCGTTCGAGAATCTGGGCGCCCAGCTGGTGAAGTCGGTGGCGACCAAGACCAATGACGTCGCGGGCGACGGCACCACGACCGCGACCGTGCTGGCGCAGGCGCTGGTCAAGGGCGGCCTGCGGCTCGTCGCGGCCGGCGCCAACCCCATTGAACTGGGCGCGGGGATCAGCAAGGCCGCCGACGCGGTCTCCGAGGCGCTGCTGGCGTCGGCCACCCCGGTCTCCGGCAAGGCCGCGATCGCGCAGGTGGCGACCGTGTCGTCGCGCGACCAGCTGTTGGGTGAGCTGGTCGGCGAGGCGATGACCAAGGTCGGCACCGACGGCGTGGTGAGCGTCGAAGAATCCTCGACGCTGAGCACCGAGCTCGAGTTCACCGAGGGCGTCGGTTTCGACAAGGGCTTCTTGTCGGCGTATTTCGTCACCGACTTCGATTCCCAACAGGCCGTGCTGGACGACCCGGTGATCCTGTTGCACCAGGACAAGATCAGCTCGCTGCCCGACCTGCTGCCCATGCTCGAGAAGGTCGCCGAATCGGGCAAGCCGCTGCTGATCATCGCCGAGGACATCGAGGGCGAGCCGCTGGCGACCCTGGTCGTCAACTCCATCCGCAAGACGCTCAAGGCCGTCGCGGTCAAGGCGCCGTTCTTCGGTGACCGCCGCAAGGCGTTCCTGGAGGATCTGGCGGTGGTGACCGGCGGCCAGGTGATCAACCCCGACGCGGGCCTGCTCCTGCGTGAGGTCGGCACGGACGTGCTGGGCTCGGCCCGCCGCGTGGTGGTGAGCAAGGACGACACCGTCATCGTCGACGGCGGCGGCCCCAAGGATGCGGTGGCCAACCGGATCAAGCAGCTGCGCGCCGAGATCGAGACGAGCGACTCCGAGTGGGACCGCGAGAAGCTGCAGGAGCGGCTGGCCAAGCTGGCCGGCGGCGTGGCCGTGATCCAGGTGGGAGCGGCCACCGAGACCGCGCTCAAGGAACGCAAGGAAAGCGTCGAGGACGCCGTCGCGGCCGCGAAAGCGGCTGTTGAGGAAGGCATCGTCGCGGGCGGTGGCTCGGCGCTGCTGCAGACCCGCAAGGCGCTGAAAAAGCTCCGCAAATCCCTGACCGGCGATCAGGAACTGGGCGTCGACGTCTTCTCCGAGGCGTTGGCGGCGCCGTTGTACTGGATCGCCACCAACGCCGGGCTCGACGGCGCGGTCGCGGTGCACAAGGTGACCGAGCTGCCCAATGGGCACGGACTGAATGCAGACACGCTGACCTACGGCGACTTGATCGCCGACGGCGTCATCGACCCGGTCAAGGTCACCCGCTCGGCGGTGCTCAATGCGGCGTCGGTGGCCCGGATGGTCCTCACCACCGAAACGGCTATCGTCGACAAGCCGGCGAACGAATCCGATGACCACGGCCACGGTCATCACCACGGCCACGCTCACTAGAAACACTGCAAGCGGAACACCCCCGGGTTATAGGCCCGGGGGTGTTTTGTCACCCTGGATGCCGACGATGCCGCCAGCTATAAAGATGGCACACATGGGTAATCCGATATTTTCCCTCACTCCTGGCTACGGGGAACGCCAGCTGCGTGAATTTCACTACTCACAGCTCGTTCGGTATGGCGACCGGGTAGAGACCGCCGGTCAAGGAGGTTGGGATGACGACTGGTGCTATCCGGAGTCAGTTCGCGACGAAGTCATTCAGGCTTTCGACAACGTCGAGCGGACATTGGCAACAGCGGGAGCATCTTGGCGCCAAGTGATAACCGTGCACTCGTACCACCTGCCGGATGCAGACGGCCGGATCGGGCCTGAGCACCTTGACACTATGGTCGAACAGTTTCGCTTACGCATGGGTGACCGCGCACCGCTGTGGACATGCATCGGCGTCGCCGCGCTGGCGGGTCCAAAGATGCGCGTCGAGATTCAAGTCGCTGCGATCGTTAAGGACGAAGACTGAGCGCGTTGTCTGCGTAGTCAGCTCGAAGCGCTTGAGGGACGACGAGCGCGGAGGGGCTGTAATCCGCGACCACGGAGACGGCTGTCGTCGACAAGCCGGCCCGCGACGAGGACCACGGCCATGGTCACTAGAAACGCACTAACCGACACAGCTCCGGTTCAGCGCTGGGGGTGTGTCGGTTTCCCGGCAGCGCGAGCGCTCAAGCAGGCGGCGAAATCGGCAGCTCGGCGGCAACCGGCGTTTAGTCTCGCCGCATGGAGCGCATCTGGCAGTGGGCGTGGGATCGGTACGGTGCGAGGTATTCGTGGGCGGTCTACGCGGTCGGGATTCCCTTGATGCTGCCGACCTACCTGTTCTGGTTGTTTTTGATTGTTGCCGTGCAGGGATCCGGTCGGTACATCGAGACGGCTGCCGTCGCCGTTGTCGCCGCACCAGTGTCGTGGTACGTGACCGTGCTTCCCGGCGTGGGCCGCGGTCGCCTGGTGGAGCGATGGGCGGCCGGTCGCGATATCAATCAGGCGAGCGCGCTGGACGCCACGTACGCCTGGGCCCGTGAAACGGTCGTTCGGGCGGTGGTGTTCAACGCTGTCTGGACCGGGGCGTTGTCCATCGTTGTCGCCGCGGTTGCCGGGGCGACCTGGTCGCAACTCGCCCAGTACGGGGTCCTGGGCGTCCTGATCGGAATCGCCATTGTGCTAACCGGGGTCCATAGTTTTGCGGAAGCGGCTATACGGCCGGCCAGGGTCGCGATCGTCGGTGCCACAGCGATCGGTGACGACCTGCCCCGCTCACGTCCGACTTTCGCCACGTGGTCAAGCGTGGCCCTATTGGGGAGCTCGTTCCTGTTCGCAGTCGACGGCACCATGCTGGTGGCCATATTCGGCTGGATCCGTGAGGAACCGGTCCTGTTTGCAGTGATCGGGTGCGCGTTGACGATCGGCTTCGGAGTGCCGATGACCGTCGGCGCCGCGCTCGCACCGTCGCTGCGGCCAGTTCGCGACCTGGCCGAAGGCACGAAACGCGTCGCGGCCGGTGACTACAGTCAGCGCCTGCCGGTGGTTCAGGACGACGACCTGGGCGCGCTGGCCGCGTCGTTCAATCGCATGCAGGCGGGATTGGCAGAGCGCCAACGGCTTCAGAGTGCGTTCGGGACTTACGTGGACCCCGCCTTGGCGGCACGGCTGCTCGAGCAGGGTGACGACGTGTTCGCCGGTGAGCGCCGGGAGGTGACGGTGATGTTCGTCGACATCCGCGACTTCACCCCGTTCGCCGAGGCCAACAGCGCCGAAGACAGCGTCGCCCGGCTCAATGCGCTGTTCGAAATCGTCGTGCCTGCCGTCGTCGGCGCCCGGGGGCACGTCAACAAGTTCCTCGGCGATGGCGCGCTCGCGGTCTTCGGCGCCCCGAACGATCTTCCGGGTCATGCCGATGCGGCGGTGGACGCCGCTGCGTTGATTCATCGCCTCGTCGGCGAGCGATTTGGTGGGGAGCTTCGGATCGGCATCGGGATCAACACCGGTCTGGTGATCGCCGGCACTATCGGCGGGGGCGGCAAATTGGAGTTCACCTTGATCGGCGACGCGGTCAACGTTGCGGCCCGCGTCGAGCAGCTCACGAAAACCACCGGTGACGCCATCCTTCTCACGCGGCAGTGCGTCGAAGCCTTGGCGTCTGGACCGCCCGGACTCGTCGACCGGGGGTTGCATGCCCTGAAGGGTAAGTCAGCGCAGGTGCAGGTCTTCGGACTCGACCCAGCGGTTCATTATCTGGGCTGAAGGCGTAAGCGCTCACGGGTTACCACGGCCATCACTATTTCACCGAGATTCCGCCGTCCACCGGCAATGTGACTCCGGTGACATAGCGGCCCGAGCGCCCGCAGAGGTAAACCATCGCCTCGCTCACATCCGCGGCTTCGATGAGCTCTACGGGCAACGGCGCCTGCAACGCGGATGCACCTTCGGGATGCTCGGCCATCAATTGGGCGAATGGTTCGTTGACGATCATCGGTGTCGCGACCCCGGTCGGATGCACCGTGTTGACCCGAATGTTCTTCTCCGCCAGAGAGGTTGCGTAGTACCTCATCAGGCCGACCACGCCATGTTTCGCGGCCTGGTATCCGGCCAAGCCGTGGCTCCGACCGCTGAACGTCGGACAAAGGCTGTTCAACCCAGCGGTCGAGCTCGTGATCACGATGGCCCCGCCCTCGCCGTGGTCGAGCATCGCGGGCAGGGCGGCCTCGATCGTGTAGTACACGCCGTTGAGCAACACATTTACCGAATCGACGTAGGCGGCGATGTCATGGCGCTGTTCGCCGACCGCCGGCAGGATCCCGGCGTTGGCGAGTATGAAGTCGACTCTGCCCAACTCGGCCAGGCCATTCGCGACAGCGGTTCTCAGGCTCTGGAAGTCGCGCACGTCGCCTTGCGCCGCGACGATTCGGCGGCCGGTCTTTTCGACCAGGTTGACCGTCTCGTCGAGATCTTCGCGGGTCGTCATCGGGTAGGCGACACTGTCGATCTGACCGCAGAGGTCGAAGGCGATGATGTCCGCGCCCTCCTCGGCGAACCGAATCGCATGCGATCGGCCCTGTCCACGCGCGGCGCCGGTGATGAACGCGACCTTGCCTTCGAATTGGTTCGACATGACGATCTCCCTCCGGGTGTGGGCTCAGTATCCGCCGGGAGCCTGCAGTTCGGCCGGGTAGTCGCCTACTCAATCCTGATATTCACCACCACCGAGACGGGCGTTTTCCTGGCTCGACGGCTTTGCCCGTTTAATCTCGCGCCATGGACCGTATCTGGCAATGGGTGTGGGATCGGCACGGCCCGCACTACTCGTGGGCGATCGGCGCGGTTCTCTTGCCCCTGATGCTGCCGATCTTCCTTCTTCCGTCGTTCTGTGTTGTCGCTCTCGAGGGGTCTGATCGATACGTCGAGACCGTCGCGGTGAACGTTGTCGCCGGGCCGGTGCTGGTATACGTGCTCGTGCTTCCCGGCGTGGGTCTGAGCCGGCGCGCAGATCGTTGGGCGGCGGGTCAGAATATTGATCCGGCCCGGGCGCTGGACTCCACCTATAGGTGGGCTCGCCGCACAATCGCCCGAGCGGTGGTGGGCACCGCTGTCTGGGCTGCCATGTTGTTGGTCGTCGTCGGTGATATCGCCGGGGCGACGGGTTGGCGGCTTGTCCATTACGGGATCATGGGCGCCGCCCTCGGCACTGGCGTGCAACTGATCGGTGTGCACAGTTTCGTGGAAGCGGCGCTTCGGCCGGTCAGGTCCGCTATCGCCGGCGGGACTGGGATCGGTGACTCGCTGCCTCGCTCTCGTCCGAGCTTTGCGTCATGGGCAAAGGCATCGATGCTCGGGGTTGCGTTCGTATTCGCCCTCTCGGGTGCGCTGCTCATGGGGGTTTTCGCGCGGGCTGGATACTTTGCGCTGCTCTCCCTCGTGATCGCGACCGGGATGATCCTTTGTTTCGGCATACCGATCACCGTCGGCGCAGTCTTCGCGCCTTCCCTGCGGCCGATTCGCGACCTGGCCGAAGGAACGGAACGTGTTGCGGTGGGCCGCTATGGCCAGCGCCTGCCGGTCGTTCAGGACGACGACCTTGGCGCGCTGGCCGCGTCGTTCAATCGCATGCAGTCGGGATTGGCTGAGCGGCAACGGCTTCAGAGTGCGTTTGGGACGTATGTCGATCCGGCGTTGGCGGCGCGGTTGCTGCAGCAGGGCGATGACGTGTTCACCGGGGAACGCCGCGAGGTGACGGTGATGTTTGTCGACATCCGTGACTTCACGCCGTTCGCCGAGGCGAATAGCGCGGAGGATACGGTTGCGCGTCTCAACGCCCTGTTCGAGATCGTCGTGCCTGCCGTCGTCGACGCCGGCGGGCATGTGAACAAGTTCCTCGGTGACGGCGCCCTGGCGGTATTCGGCGCCCCGAACGACCTCGCGAATCACGCCGACGCCGCGGTGGCTGCCGCAGCGCTGATTCATCGTCTGGTCGCGGAGCGTTTCGAAGGCGCGCTTAGGATCGGCATCGGCATCAACACCGGCAAGGTGATCGCCGGCACCATCGGCGGCGGAAGCAAGCTGGAGTTCACCCTGATCGGTGACACGGTCAACGTCGCGGCCCGCGTCGAACAGCTCACCAAGATCACCGGTGACGCGATCCTCCTCACCCGGCAGACCGTCGACGCGTTGCCTTCTCGGCCAATCGGACTGACGGACAGGGGCTTTCACGCTCTGAAGGGCAAGTCGGCTGAGGTACAGCTTTTCGGCATCGGCCCTGCGCAACCGCATCGCTTCACCTGAAGCTACGTCGCGACGGCACGCACGAACGCGTCGGCAGGCGGTGTCGATTATGTAGTCTGCAATGTATTTCATACTCCGGAGGAGTGCCAGAACCATGACGCAGGTTATGAATACTCAGGTCTGCGTCGCCGGGGGCGGTCCCGCCGGCATGGTGCACGCCCTGCTGCTGGCGCGTGCCGGAATCCGGGTCGTCGTCTTGGAGAAGCACAACGACTTCCTGCGCGACTTCCGCGGCGACACCGTGCACCCGACCACCCTGCGAATCATGGACGAGCTGGGGTTTATCGACGAGTTCCTGCGGCTACCGCACACCAAGATCGACCGCGTCGCCTTCGACACCGATGGCTCGATTCGTACCTTCGGCAACTTCAAAGTGCTCAAGCGGCTCGGCTTCAGGCAGCCGTATATCGCCATGATGCCGCAGTGGGACTTTCTCGATTTCATCGTTGAAAAGGCTTCCGCCTACCCGGAATTCACCTTGGTCCGCAATGCCGAGGTCACCGGCCTGATCTTCGATGGCGATCGAGTGGTCGGGGCGCGCACGCCGGAGCTGGAGGTGCGGGCCGATCTCGTCATCGCCGCGGACGGGCGCAAGTCCGCGGTGCGCGCTGCCGGCGGGCTACAGACCGCGCAGGCGCACTCCCCGATGGACGTGCTGTGGTTTCGGCTGAAGTGGCGCCCCGGTGACCCTGAGGAACTGTTCGGCGTGGCCCGAAAAGGCCTGATGATGGTCATGATCTACCGGGGCGACTATTGGCAAGTCGCCTATTTGATGCCGAAGGGCTCAAATCCCCGGGGCGGATCATTGGAGGAGTTCAAGGAGCGGATGGTCATCGCGCAGCCGCGGCTGCGTGAGCATGTCGATGACTTGAGCTCCTGGGATGACACCAGCGAGCTCGACGTGCGGGTGGACCGGCTCGACAGGTGGTGGCGTACCGGGTTGCTGTGCATCGGCGATGCCGCGCATGCCATGTCGCCGGCCGGCGGCGTGGGCATCAACCTCGCTGTCGCCGACGCGGTGGCCGCGGCTAACATCTTGTGCGCCCCGCTGCGCCAGGGCCGGTTGACCGACCACGATCTCGCAAAGGTGCAGCGGCGACGCGAGCTGCCCGCTCGAATCGTCCAGGCTTTTCAGGTGCTCGTGCAGGACAACGTGGTCGCGCCGAATTTGAGCGGTGACTTATCCGCGATTCGCGTTCCGAAGATCGTGGGATTCGGCCCGCTGCAGGCGATTCCGCCGATTTTCGTCGGGCGAGGGTTCCGTCCCGAGCATGTGCGCACCCCTGACGTACACGCGCTGTAGCGCGTCGTCAGAGCCCGGCGATCACGATGACGACGCCCGTTACTGTCGCCACGGCGAGTGAGATCAGCAGAACACCGACGATCCCCTCCTTCGCCGGCAAGGTCGCGTGGTCGCCCGCCGCGATCGGCGCGAGTTTGCGGCCGGCACCCCATGCCGCCGCCAGCAGTGTTGCCAACCAGTTGGCGTAGGCGGCGTAGACGATCAGAGCGACTGCCGTGACTCCCCACGCGTGTGGTAAGTGGGTGTGCGGCCAGAGCAGGCCGAGCAGCACGAGAAACATGCCGTTGAGGACGCCCTCGAGGTGGCTCGATAGCGCCATGCGCGGGTTCTTCAATGCGAGGACGGCGAACCCGGTGGGCAATGCGAAACACCCCCGGTCCCTTACGGATCCGGGGGTGTTCCCTTTCATGGTGGCTTGAGCGTCAGCGTCCGGGTGGAGAGTACGACGGAGTCGTCACGGTCGTGGTCGGTGTGGACGTCGTGGTCGGGGTGCTGGTGACCGTCACCGTGCTGGTGCTGGTGCTAGTAGAAGCCGGTGGCACCACGGTGGTGGTGGTGCTCGTCGTGACGCTGGTGGTCGACGACGTCGTCGTCGCGGACGACGCCGCGATCACACCGCAAGCCAGCCGCTTGCCCGATTCACCCGTGGGGGCGGTGGTGCCCAGATTATCCGCGGTCTGGTGGAGGATCAGCGCGGTGCCCGAGCTGTTTCTCAGGTCAGCGGAGGTGAACGCGTTACTGGTGGTGACCAGTTTCGCCGAGCCGTCGGAGCGCACTTGCAAGGCGGTCAGGTCGCCGCTGGCGGGGTAACTCGTGTGATTTGCCGCCTGGTAGACGCTTCCGGCGGAGTCGAAGTCCCCGCTCGATCCTCCGTTCGGGGCGGCCGAATTGGCCTCGCATTTGCCCACCGCATGAATTTGCAGCCCGTGGAAACCGGGGCTGAGCACTTGGTTGGGCCCGGCTTCCACGGTCACTGTCGCATAGCCGTTGGCGAACTCGAAGGTGGCGTTGGCAACCGGACTGCCGTCGGCGGTCTTCAGCTGGGTGGTGAGCCTCTCGGCCCCCGGTGTCGAGCTGGTCAGCGGTGACGTGTTGGGCTGGCTGCCTTGCTGGTTTGAGCATGCGGCGAGCGGTGCGATGGTCGCGGTGAGCGCCGCGACCGCAAAGCATGCGGCCTGGTTCATTTGCGGTGCCTACCCACATTGGCCCGCGCCGAAACGGCCTACTCGGTGGGCTTGCGCACCTCGTTGGCCAGGTCGCGGTAGTCCCAGACCAGGTCCACCACCTCTTGCGCGGCCCGCCCCGCCGCTCCGGCGACCAGGCCCACGATGCGCCCGAGGTGCGTCGCCGTCGTGTTCACGGCCTCAAAAACGTTGTTAATAGCGCGATCTGACACCGTGTCGGGCATCTGCGTTTCCCCTCCGGTTGCGTGTCCACGTTCGGTCAACACTCTGTCGACAGTACCGTTCAAACCACGGCCCCGCCGCGCCTACGTCCTAAGGGAGCTCAGCAGCGCCTTGCGGCTTCGGACGCGGAACTTGTTGATGGGGGATCGGTGTAACCGAACGATGCGCTCGGCCATTCGGTTTCCCAGCGCGTCGAGCATGTCCTCACTCAAATCTATTGGGGCCGGGCATAAATCACGCTCTTCTTCGCTGGCATGGGCGTCCAGAACCGTGACGAACGAACGCCATTCTTCCGCGTACTCCGCCGCCGCGGGCGACGTGCGCAGCAGCACCGCCAGCTGATCCCAAACCTGCCTGTGCTCCGCATGGGCGATGGCGACCAATGCGCTGGCCTCCGATACCGCCGGGTAGAACAAGTCGTCCTCGATGCGCATGTGGATGTCCAGCTCGATCAGCAGTTCATCGAGCGCGTCTTGCCGCTCGCCGCTATCCGCCGGTATATCGGTGATCTTGGCGCAGAGCTCGCGTAGAACTTTGTGATGCTCGAAAAGCACCTCGTAGGCATTCATTTCGCCACTCCGAGGACTTCGACGAACCCGTCGCGAATCCGCACCGGGTAGTTCGGCAGCGCCGCTGTTGCCGGTCCGCGCAGCACGTCGCCCGATCCGCACGCGAATCTGGAACCATGCCACGGGCATACGATTCGGCCGCGTTCGATCCACCCGTCACTCATCGGTGCGCCGAGGTGCGGACAGCGCTCACCGACCGCGATCACCTGGCCGTCGGTGCGATACAGAACCACGCCAACGCCGCCTACCGCTACCCGCCGCGGCTGGCCGTCGAGCGCGGCGGCGGGCAGCACCGGCATCCAGCGGTCGCCTCCCAGTCGGGCGCCGGACCGGTCCACGCCGGTGCCCGCGCCGAACACCAAAGCCCCGCCAAGGTAGCCGCTGGCGAGGGTAAGGCCATAGCCCAGCGCGCTGCTTGCCATCCCGCGCCGGTTGCGGCCGCGGCGGCGATCCCACCACGACGCCGCATAGAGCGCGGTTGCGACTGCGTTGAGCCCGCCATGGACCAGGCCGATGCGGCGCGATCGCTCATGGGTGTGCTGCCAGTCCGTCACGCCGGTCGCAGCGGCGCCGACGCTTCCCACGAGTGCGACACCCAACGCGAACCTCGACCCGTCACGCAGTCGGGCGGCACTCCCAGGCAGCACGCTGGCCGCATCCATGACGAGCGTCGTCGCCACCGCGCCGGTCGGCACCGACGTCAGCGCCGGGTGCAGCGGATGGCCGAGCCAGGTGCCGTGCAATGCGTTGCTGACTCGATCGCGGTTGCGGCCCAGGGCCGCGAACAAGAACGTCAAGGCGTGCTCGAGGCGATAGCTCGGCCGATCCAGCCAGGCCTGTCGCCCCAGGGTTGTCAGCACGGTAGGCCCGGTACTGCGGACCCGATTTTCGAAATGTTGCCACCGATTCGCCATGGCCCCTCCGGCGTATGCGGGAGCCGGCGTGACGCAATGGGCTCGACGCCGCGTCGACTAGGACCCCGACCGGGCCGGTCTAGTCCATGACTAAGACACGGATCGGCGCCGTGGATCGTTCACCCGCGACGAGGGCGGGTCGAATCAGGGGTCAGGCGACTAGGCCGAGCGGCGGATGGTGCGCCCGCGCCCGATGTCGCCCTTGAGCAACAGGTCGCGCTCGGACTCCGACAGACCGCCCCAAACCCCGTAGGGCTCACCGACTTCGAGGGCGTGCGAGCGGCACTCCTGGATCACCGGGCACTGCCGGCACATTTCCTTCGCGCGCTGCTCGCGTTGCATGCGCGCCCGGCCACGCTCGCCGTCGGGGTGGAAGAACATCGATGAGTCAACGCCGCGGCACATGCCCTGCAGTTGCCAATTCCAGATGTCGGCGTTGGGTCCGGGTAGCTGCTCCGGCTGTGGCATTGGTTCGTTCCCTCTCTGCACCGCCCGCTCGAGGTCAGGTTCGTGAAAGCGATTGGATGCAACTTAAATTAAGTGGAGTGGGGGGTCACCGATGACTACCCGTCATGCGTAGACGTTAGGGGCGACGGTGAATTTCCGTCAATAGCCACTTAGCCCGGCAAAGTATGTACCTGTTGGAGCAGAATTAACTTTGCGTTCATCTCGATTGAAAATGCGAAACCCGCGCCGTGCTACCAGGCAGTTGACCGAAACGCGATTTCCCAGCTCAGCACGCACGAGAGGGATAAGCCGAATTTATCCATGGGCTATAGTGATTAACGGTTCGGTAACATGAAGACCACAAACTGTTTACTACATCATTGTGATTGAAACTCGTCACACTTCCTTGATTGGACGGCAGTTGGCCGACGCCGCCTTCGGGGACCGGCCCGGTAGCTGGCCGCTGCCCACGGCGACGACGCCGACTCAACTGTGGCTGCGCGCGGTCGCGGCCGGGGGACAGGGGCGCTACGGCGCCGCCTTCCGCGACCTCGCGGTGCTGCGGCGCAGCGCGCCGGCCGGGCGGCTGGTGTCGTTGGCCCTGAGCACGCAGGGGTCGTTCCTGCGCCAACTCGGTTGGCACACCGTGGCCCGGGGCTGGGATGGGCGCGCCCTCGCGCTGGCCGCCGGCGATCCCGAGGCGGGCGCCGACGCCCTCATCGGGCTGGCCGCCGACGCGTTGGGCGTCGGGCGCTTCGCGGCCGCGGAGACGCTGCTGGCGCGCGCCGAGCCGCTGCTGGCGTCGCCCAACTCTGCGGTGCCCGACCGGTTGCCCGTGCGTCGACGGTGGGTGGCCGCCGAGCTGGCGATGGCCCGCGGCGAGGGCGCCGCCGCCGTCCGTCATGCCGGCGAAGGGGTGGAGCTGGCGGTGGGCATGGCCGTCGCGTCGCCGCGGCACCGGGCCAAAAGCGACGTGGTGCTGGCCGCCGCGCTGTGTTGCGCGGGCAATCTCGACCGCGCCCGCACGGTCGCCGACGCCGCGCTGGAGACCACCGGCCAATTAGGGCTGCTACCACTTCGTTGGGCGCTGGCTTGCTTGCTGATAGATATCGAAAGTGTCACGTTTTCAGCACATCAGCTGCGCGAAATTCGAGATGTCTGCGCAGGCCAGGTGCGGCGCGCCGGTGGGACGTGGCGTTCCGCTTGAAACGGCTCTCCGCCCGTTATCGTCATTTCGTAAGTTAGCCCGATTGGGCCGCGATGTGTCCGCTTCGTAACGTTGGAGATATCACCGTCGATGACAATTCCAGCAGGGGAACGTCTCGACGCTGTGGTCGCCCAGGCCGTAACCGGAGACCACAACGCATTGAGGGAGGTGCTGGAGACCATCCGTCCGATCGTCGTGCGATATTGCCGAGCGCGTGTCGGCACGGTCGATCGCGGTGGCCTGTCAGCGGATGACGTGGCACAGGAGGTGTGCTTGGCGACTATCACGGCACTGCCGCGTTATCGCGATCGCGGACGTCCATTCCTGGCCTTTTTGTATGGCATCGCGGCCCACAAGGTCGCCGATGCACACCGGGCCGCGGGCCGCGACCTCGCCTATCCCACCGACACGATTCCCGAGCGGTGGTCGAACGACGTAGGACCCGAACAGCTTGCGATCGAAGCCGATTCGGCGAGCCGGATGAGCGAGATGCTCGAGATCCTGCCCGCCAAGCAGCGCGAGATCCTGATCCTGCGTGTCGTCGTCGGGCTGTCCGCCGAGGAGACGGCCGCCGCGGTCGGCAGTACTACCGGGGCGGTCCGAGTTGCCCAGCACCGCGCACTGTCGCGGTTGAAGTCCGAAATGATCGCGGCAGGTGACTGTGCCTGAATCCCTGGATGAATTCGCCCGCACCGACCTGCTGCTCGATGCGCTCGCCCAGCGCCGGCCGGTGGATGTCGACGATCCCGATGTCGACGTGCTGACCACCTTGCTGGAGGACTGGCGCGACAACCTGAGGTGGCCGCCGGCCAGCGCGCTGGTGACGCCCGAAGAGGCGGTCAATGCGTTGCGCACCGGATTGGCCGAGCGCCGGCGGGGCCATCGTGGCCTGGCGGTCGTCGGGTCGGTCGCCACGGCGCTGATAGTGCTCAGTGGTTTGGGCGCCATGGTGGTCGAGGCCCGGCCCGGCGGCACCCTGTACGGGTTACATGCGATGTTCTTCGACGAGCCCCAGGTGCACGGAAATCAAGAAATGCTGGCCGCCAAGGACGACCTGGCGAAGGTCCAGGAATCGATCGACCGGGGTCAGTGGGACCAGGCCAAGAATCAACTGACCGAGGTGAGCAGCCTGGTGCAGTCGATCAACGACCCGGCCAGCAAACAAGATCTGACGAACCAGCTGAAGCTGTTGAACGCCAAGGTCGATGCGCGCGACCCGAACGCCACGCTGCCGGTCGCCTCGCCCCCGGCGGCGCCACCCGGGCCGGCCACTGCGATTCCGGCGGCGCCGCCCGCCGCCTCGGTCGCACCGCCCGCCGCCTCGGTCGCACCGACGAAGGCGGCACCGCCCGCGCCGCTCAGCCCGCCGAGCGCGTCGCCAAGTCCATCAGTGGGCAAGCACCACCATCACGGCCAGACGCCACCCCCGGTGGCCCCGCTAACTCCGAATTAGTGAGCGATCAGTGCCGGCGGTGGAAACCGTCGGCGTCTGACGTCGCTTCGTTGAGCGACGCGTCGGCGTAGCCCCGGCAGTAATCCCACGTGACGTAGGCATCCGGCTCGGGGTCGTAGGCGGGCTCGTGCGGACGCACGGTTCCGTCGATCAGCAGCTGCAGCAGGTTGGCGCGCAACATGTCCCAGTCGTGGTAGTGATCTTGCTGACATTCGTCGCAGCACACCACGAGTCCGCGAATACCCTTGTGCGCCAGCAGGGCTTCGTACACGGCCAGATCGGCGAGGTCGGCCTCGACGGCCATCCGCTCTTGGGAATCCAGGGGCTGGCCCGGCTCAACGGCTTCCAGCGCAGCCGACGGATCACAAGGGTCGTCGGCGAAAGGGTCGGGCGGCAAACCCGGTGGGAGGTGGTCGCGCACGCCTCTAGCCTACGCAGCCCGCCCGGGATAACGCCAGCAGGGAGCCCGCCCGCCATTCCCTGCCTTTTGGTGCGTGCGGCGCGCCCGAGCAAGCGAGCTACGGCTGCGTCCGATCGCCCGGTTTCTCCTCGCGCCGCCACGGCGCGCATCGTCACCGGGCGAAAGCGAGCCGATAGGATGGGTCTCTCACGCCGCATCGTATGGAGGGCGCAGGAGATGACCCGTGGCACGTCCCACCTGGAAGACAGCTCTGACCTCGTCGGCAGTGCTTATGTACGGGTAGGTGGCCTGGTCGATGACCCGGTGCCCACCGGAGGCGACAACCCGCACAAGATCGCCATGCTCGGGCTGACGTTCGACGACGTGTTGCTGCTGCCCGCGGCCTCCGACGTCGTTCCCGCTACCGCGGACACTTCCAGCCAGCTCACCAAGAAGATCAGGCTCAAAGTGCCGCTGGTGAGTTCGGCGATGGACACGGTCACCGAGTCGCGGATGGCCATCGCGATGGCCCGGGCCGGCGGCATGGGTGTGCTGCACCGCAACCTGCCGGTGGCCGAGCAGGCCGGCCAGGTCGAGATGGTCAAACGTTCGGAAGCCGGCATGGTCACCGATCCCGTCACCTGCCGCCCGGACAACACCCTGGCCCAGGTCGACGCGATGTGCGCGCGGTTCCGGATCTCCGGGCTGCCGGTGGTCGACGAGTCGGGCGCACTAGTCGGCATCATCACCAACCGCGATATGCGGTTCGAGGTCGACCAGACCAAGAAGGTCGCCGAGGTGATGACCAAGGCGCCGCTGATCACCGCGCAGGAGGGCGTGTCCGCCGACGCTGCGCTGGGTCTGTTGCGGCGCCACAAGATCGAGAAGCTGCCCATCGTCGACGGCCACGGCCGGCTGACCGGTCTGATCACCGTCAAGGACTTCGTCAAGACCGAACAACACCCGCTGGCCACCAAGGACAGTGACGGCAGGCTGCTGGTAGGCGCCGCCGTAGGCGTCGGCGGCGACGCCTGGGTGCGCGCGATGATGCTGGTCGACGCCGGGGTTGACGTGCTGATCGTGGACACCGCGCACGCGCACAACCGGCTGGTGCTCGACATGGTCGGCAAGCTCAAGGCCGAGGTGGGCGAGAAGGTCGAGGTGATCGGCGGCAACGTCGCCACCCGCTCGGCGGCCGCGGCCCTGGTCGCCGCCGGCGCCGACGCGGTGAAGGTGGGCGTGGGACCCGGCTCGATCTGCACCACCAGGGTGGTGGCCGGTGTCGGCGCACCACAGATCACGGCGATTCTGGAAGCGGTCGCGGCCTGCGGCCCGGCGGGCGTTCCGGTGATCGCCGACGGCGGACTGCAGTACTCCGGCGACATCGCCAAGGCGCTGGCCGCCGGCGCGTCGACGGCCATGCTGGGCTCGCTGCTGGCGGGCACCGCCGAAGCCCCCGGCGAGCTGATCTTCGTTAACGGCAAGCAGTTCAAGAGCTACCGCGGGATGGGGTCGTTGGGCGCCATGGCGGGCCGGGGTTCGGGCAGCGGAAAGTCGTACTCCAAGGACCGCTACTTCGCCGACGACGCGCTCTCCGAAGACAAGCTGGTGCCGGAGGGAATCGAGGGCCGGGTGCCCTTCCGCGGCCCGCTGTCCTCGGTGATCCACCAGCTGACCGGCGGCCTGCGCGCGGCGATGGGCTACACCGGCTCGCCGAGCATCGAGGCGCTGCAACATGCGCAGTTCGTCCGGATCACGGCGGCGGGCTTGAGGGAAAGCCACCCGCACGACGTCGCCATGACGGTCGAAGCCCCCAACTACTACGCACGCTGAGGCCGGAGATGGTCGAGATCGGGATGGGCCGCGTCGCCCGTCGCAGCTATGAACTGAGCGAAGTCAGCATCGTGGCCTCCCGGCGCACCCGCTCATCGCAGGACGTGTCGACCGCCTGGCAGCTGGACGCCTACCGGTTCGAGATTCCGGTGCTGGCCCATCCGACCGATGCGCTGGTGTCGCCGGAGTTCGCGATCGAGCTCGGCAAGCTCGGCGGTCTGGGCGTGCTCAACGGCGAGGGACTGATCGGGCGGCACGCCGACGTCGAAGCCAAGATCGCGCAGCTGGTCGAGGCCGCCAGCAAGGAGCCGGAACCCTCGGCGGCGATCCGGCTGCTGCAGGAATTGCACGCGGCGCCACTCAACCCGGACCTGCTGGGCTCCGCGGTCGCCCGGATCCGGGAGGCCGGTGTCACGACCGCGGTGCGGGTCAGCCCACAGAGTGCGCAGGCGCTGACGCCGGTGCTGGTGCAGGCCGGCATCGACCTACTGGTCATCCAGGGCACCATCGTCTCGGCGGAACGCGTCGCCAGCGACGGCGAACCGCTGAACCTCAAGACCTTCATCTCCGAGCTCGACATCCCGGTGGTCGCCGGCGGCGTGCAAGACCACCGCACCGCGCTGCACCTGATGCGCACCGGCGCCGCCGGCGTCATCGTCGGCTACGGCGCGACCAGGGGAGTGACCACCAGCGACGAGGTGCTGGGAATCAGCGTGCCGATGGCCACCGCGATTGCCGACGCCGCCGCCGCGCGACGCGAGTATCTCGACGAGACCGGCGGGCGCTACGTGCACGTGCTGGCCGACGGTGACATTCACACCTCGGGCGAGTTGGCGAAGGCGATCGCCTGCGGGGCCGACGCGGTGGTGCTGGGCACGCCGCTCGCCGAGTCCGCCGAGGCGCTGGGCGAGGGATGGTTCTGGCCGGCCGCCGCGGCGCACCCGTCGCTGCCGCGCGGGGCGCTGCTGCAGATCGCCGTCGGCGAGCGCCCGCCGTTGCATCAGGTGCTCAACGGGCCGTCCGACGACCCGTTCGGCAGCCTCAACCTGGTCGGTGGGCTGCGCAGGTCGATGGCCAAGGCCGGCTATTGCGACCTCAAGGAGTTCCAGAAAGTCGGCCTGACGGTCGTTAGCTGAGCCCGCGAGGGGCGCTGGCTTGTTACCCGCTGGTAAGGCCATACTGGTGCGATGAAGCCGGATTACGACGTACTGATCATCGGTTCGGGTTTTGGGGGCAGCGTCAGCGCGTTGCGACTGACCGAAAAGGGCTACCGCGTCGGCGTCTTGGAGGCCGGGCGCCGGTACTCCGACGAGGATTTCGCCGAGACGTCCTGGGATCTGCGTAAGTTTTTGTGGGCGCCGAAGCTGGGTTGCTACGGGATTCAGCGCATCCACCCGCTCAAGAATGTGTTGATCCTGGCCGGCGCCGGGGTGGGCGGCGGCTCGCTGAACTACGCCAACACCCTGTATGTGCCGCCGGAGCAGTTCTTTAACGATCCGCAGTGGAAACACATCACCGACTGGCGCGACGAGCTGATGCCGCACTACGACCAGGCGCGGCGGATGCTGGGCGTGGTGGAGAATCCGACCTTCACCGACGCCGACCGGGTTGTCAAACAGGTCGCGGACGATATGGGCTGTGGCGACACGTTCGTTCCGACGCCGGTCGGCGTGTTCTTCGGCCCCGACGGCACCAAGGCCCCGGGCAAGACCGTGCCGGACCCGTACTTCGGCGGCGCGGGACCGGAGCGCACCGGGTGCCTGGAGTGTGGTTGCTGCATGACCGGCTGCCGCTACGGCGCCAAGAACACCCTGGTGAAGAACTACCTCGCTCTCGCGGAATCTGCTGGGGCGCAAGTTATTCCGATGACAACAGTGAAGCGCTTCGAGCAGCGTCCCGATGGGCTGTGGGAGGTCCGCACCGTACGCACCGGAAGTTGGCTGCGCCGCGACCGGCGCACTTACACGGCGAAGCAGGTGGTCCTGGCCGCCGGAACCTGGGGAACCCAGCATCTGCTGTTCAACATGCGCGATGAGGGTCGGCTGCCCCGGCTCTCGAATCGGCTGGGCGTGCTCACCCGCACCAATTCCGAGTCCATCGTCGGCGCCGGGAAGCTCGAGGTCGACCCGAACCTCGACCTGACGCACGGGGTGGCGATCACGTCGTCGATCCACCCGACACCGGACACCCACATCGAACCGGTCCGCTATGGCAAGGGCTCCAACGCCATGGGGCTGCTGCAGACGCTGATGACCGACGGGACCGGCCCCGAGGGCAATGACGCGCCGCGCTGGAAGCAGCTGTTGGACCAGGCTCGCGATGATCCGCGCCGCCTGATGCGGTTGCTCAACGTCCGTCAGTGGAGCGAACGCACGCTGATCGCCCTGGTCATGCAGCACCTCGACAACTCCATCACCACCTACACCAAGCGGGGCAAGCTGGGCATCCGTTGGTACACCAGCAAGCAGGGACATGGCGAGCCGAACCCGAGCTGGATTCCGGTCGGGAATCAGGTCACCCGGCGAATCGCCGACAAGATTGACGCCGTGGCCGGCGGCACCTGGGGAGAGTTGTTCAACATCCCGCTGACCGCGCATTTCCTCGGCGGCGCCGTGATCGGCGACAACGCCGACCATGGGGTGATCGACCCGTATCACCGGGTCTACGGCTACCCGACGCTGTTCGTGGTGGACGGCGCGGCCATCTCGGCGAATCTGGGCGTCAACCCCTCGTTGTCAATTACCGCCCAGGCCGAGCGGGCCGCGTCGTTGTGGCCGAACAACGGCGAGAACGACCAGCGCCCAATGCAGGGCGAGCCGTATCGCCGGGTGGAGCCGATCGCGCCCAAGGCGCCCGTCGTCCCGGCCGAGGCGCCCGGCGCGCTGCGCTGGTTGCCGATCAATCCGGTCAGCTCGGCCAGCTAGTCGTGACGATCGCGAGCGCGGCGTAGCCGCGCGCTGCGGTCGTCACCATCGGCTCCATCAGCTCGCGAGCACCTCCAGCGGTGCGCCGCTGACCACTCGGCTGCGCTCCCCGCGCACGTTGACCGGCACATCGCCCATCAGGGTGATGCGGTGCATCAGCCGGGGCTGGTCGTCGTAGTCGTCGATCGCCCGGTGCTGGGTCGCGCGGTTGTCCCACATGGCAACATCGCCGGGTGCCCAGTTCCAGCGAATCGTGTTTTCCGGCAGGGTGATTCGGCGCTGCAGCAATTCCAGCACGGCACTGGACTCGTGACTGTCCAGGCCGACGAAGCCGCGCACGAAATCACCGGCCAGCAGGGTGCGTTCACCGGTCTCCGGGTGCACCCGCACCACGGGATGCTCGGTGCGGAAGTCCGGCTTTTCGAACGCCTCCCGCAATGACCGCTGGGTGTCGCTCATCGACAAGGCCGCTTCTGTGGTCACGTAGTCGTAGCGGTTGGTGTGTAGCGCCCAGAGATTTTCCACCAGACATTTGAGCGACTCGGGCAGCTGCTGATAGGCCGCCGCGGTCGACGCCCACAGCGTCGAACCGCCATAGGTCGGCAGTTTGACCGCGCGCAGGATTGACGCCGCCGGATAGTTGGCGGCGAACGTCACGTCGGTGTGCCAGCGGTTCGCCTTGCCGTACTCCGAGTCGATAGGGGTGATCACCGGAACGTGCCGGGCGGCCAGGGCGCCGGCGGCCGGGTGGCCGATGGGCGTGCCCAGCAACTCGGCGAACGCGAGCTGCTGCTCGTCGTCGAGGTGGTGCTGGTGACGGAAGAAGATCACCTTGTGGGCCAACAGCGCCCGGCGGATCCCCTCGACCGCGTCCTGGTCGAGGTCGCCGCCGAGACGAACCCCGTCCACCCGGGCGCCGATGTGGCTTCCCAGCTTGGTGACGGTTATCTGACCTGTCATTTTCGGTTCCTTGGATGAAAGCGGGTGTAGTCAACTGACTACATTTGGTAGTGTAGTCAGATGACTACAACTTCCGCAACAGGCCGCGGGAAAATGCCCACCGGGCGCGCGGAAGTGGCGGCGGCGATCCTGGAGGCCGCCACCGATCTGTTCGCTGAGCGCGGTCCGGCCGCGACGTCCATCCGCGACATCGCCGCGCGATCCAACGTCAACCACGGGTTGGTGTTCCGGCACTTCGGCACCAAGGAGCAATTGGTCGGCGCCGTGCTCGACCATCTGGGCGCCAACCTGAGCGATCTGCTGGGCACCGATGCGCCCGCAGGCGTGCTGGAGAGTTCCCTGGACCGCCAGATGCGGGTGATGGCCCGCACCGTCCTGGACGGCTATCCGGCGGGCCAGCTACAGAAACGCTTTCCCAACATCGCGACGCTGCTCGACGGGGTGCGCCCGCTGCACGACGACGAGGTCAAGGCCCGGCTCGCGGTCGCCAATGCCCTTGCCCTGCAATTCGGTTGGCGACTGTTCGCGTCGATCCTGCGCCCGGCCACCGGAATCGAAGACCTGACGGATGCCGAAATACGCCAGGCTGTCGGCGCTGAGGTGCAACGGATCCTCGGGGCCGCCGACCCTCAATGAGCCCGCACTGATTCCGCGATCAGGGCCCGCCGATGCAGCGGTTCGCGGCCCGGCGGCTGGTGCGGCGGCGGCAGGTGCGGCTTGCGGGGGCGCAGCGCGACCGTCGTCGCGGACTCGGTGCTCAGCTCGAGTTCCTCGCCGGCGTGCCGGATGGCCAGCTCGCCGCCGGGCCCGTCGCGCAGCGTATACGTGACGTCGGCGTGGTTGACGTCGACCGTAACCCGGAAATCTCGCCACCGAAGCCGGAACCGTAGCCGCGAAATGCCATCCGGCAGTTGAGGATCCAGCGACAGGAAGCCCTCGTCATCGCGCAGACCGCCGAAGCCGGAAACCAGCGCCGTCCAGGCGCCCGCCAACGAGGCCATGTGCAGACCGTCGCGGGTGTTGTGGTGCAGATCGCGCAGATCGATCAGGGCGGCCTCATAGGCGTAGTCGTGGGCCAGTTCCAAATGCCCGACCTCGGCGCACATCACCGCCTGGGTGCAGGCCGACAGCGACGAGTCGCGCACCATGCGCGGCTCGTAGTAGTCGACGTTGCGGGCCTTCTGCTCGGGCGTGAATGCGTGGCTCTGCCAGTGCATCGCCAGCACCAGGTCGGCCTGCTTGATCACCTGTGCGGGGTACAGGCGCACGTATGGGTCATGCAGCAGCAACGGGTAGGAGTGGTTCTCCTGGAAGTCCCACTCCGCAAAGGTGGTGAACCCCTCACACTGCTGATGGACTTCCAGCCCGTCGTCGTACGGGATGTTGGCGGCATCGGCCGCATCGCGCCACGCCGCCATCTCCTCGTTGGTGACCCCCAGCTCCCTGGCCGCGTCGGGGCAGCGATTGCAGGCGTCGGCGGCGACGTGCAGATTTCGCGCGGCCATCAGGTTTGTGAAGACGTTGTCGCGCACGATCGCCGTGTACTCGTCGGGCCCGGTGACGCCGTCGAGGTGCCAGACGCCGTGCCGGTCGTGATGGCCGAGCGAGATCCAGAGCCGGGCGGTCTCGACCAGCACCTTTAGCCCGCAATCGGCTTCCAGGTCGTCGTCTCCGGTGACAATGCGGTAGCGCTCGAAGGCCATCGCGATGTCGGCGTTGATATGCCAGGCCGCCGTCCCGGCCGGCCAGTAGGCCGAGCACTCCTGCCCGCGGATGGTCCGCCATGGGAACGCGGCGCCCTCCAATCCCAGTTCGGCCGCCCGCTCCTTGGCCAGATCCAGGGTCGAGGCCCGCCAGCGCAGCGCGTCGGCCACCGTATGCGGCGCGGTGTAGCTGAGCACCGGCAGCACGTACCCCTCGGTGTCCCAAAAGGCATGGCCGTCGTAGCCGGTGCCGGTGAGCCCCTTGGCGGCGATCGCGCGGCGTTCGGCACGGGCGCTGGCCTGCAACAGGTGGAAGAGCCCGAATCGCACGGCCTGCTGGGATTCGGGGTCGCCCTCGACCTCGACGTCGGCGCAGTCCCAGAAGCTGTCCAGGTATTCGCGCTGCGCATCCAGCAGGCCCTGCCAACTGGTGTAGCGGGCGCTGTGCAGCGCGGCGGCGACCTGATCGCGCAGCGCCGGGCGCGAGCGCATGCTCGACCAGCCGTACGCCAGATACTTGACGATGCGCAGCTTCTGTCCTTCGCGCAGCCCGCAGATCACGGTGGTGCGCGCCAGATCGGGGCGCGCGTCGGTGGTGACCTCGACGCGCCCGGGAACGTCGACCTCATGGTTCATGCCGGCGGCCATCATCAGCGCGCTGCTGCGTGTCCGGTGCATGAGAACCGCGCCGGTATCGGTGTTTTCGTGAACTACCGCTTCGAGCGGGTTCTCCATTATGGCCGACACCCGGGGGTCGGCGGAGGTCTCCGGCTGGTCCTCGTTGGTGACCAGTTCGGACTGCACCGTCACCCGGACGAACTCGCCGACCGCTTCGACGACGTACTCGATGGCGGCGACGCCGCGCTGGGCCAGCGACACCAGCCGGGTCGAGACCACCTTGACCTCTTTGCCCGCGGGCGAGCGCCAGTGTGCGCTGCGGGTCAGCGTACCGGCGCGCAGATCCAGATCCCGCTCGTGGGAAAGCAATTCGCCGTACCGGACGTCGAATGGCTCGTCCTCGACCAGCAGCCGGATGATCTTGCCGTTGGTGACGTCGACGAGCGTCTGGCCGGCTTCCGGGTAGCCGTAGCCGGCCTCGGCGTAGGGCAGCGGCCGCTTCTCGTAGAAGGAGTTCAGGTAGGTGCCCGGCAGGCCGTACGGCTCGCCCTCGTCGAGGTTGCCACGCAGCCCGATGTGCCCGTTGGACAGGGTGAACAGGGATTCGGACTGTGATAGCAGGTTGAGGTCAAGCTGGGTCTCGCGCACGTGCCATGGCTCAACGGGGAACGATTCGTCGGTGATCATGACTGCAGCAACTCGGCAAGGTCGGTGACCACCCTGTCGGCGCCGTTGCGGCGTAAGTCCTCGGCTTGGCCCACTCTGTCGACACCCACCACGAACCCGAAGTTACCGGCCCGGCCGGCTTCCACCCCGGACAACGCGTCCTCGAACACGGCCGCGGCGTCGGCGGGGACGTCAAGCAGCTGCGCCCCCCGCAGGTAGGAGTCGGGGGCCGGCTTGCCGGCGATGTGTTCGTCGCGCAGGGTGACGCCGTCCACCCGCTTCTGCACAAACCGGTCCAGGCCGGTGATCTCGAGGACGTCGCGGGTGTTGGCGCTCGATGACACCACCGCGATGCCCAGTCCCGCGTCCGACACCGCCTCGAGGTAGCGGCGCGACCCGTCGAACACCTTGACGCCGTCCTCCTTCAAGACCTTCTGGAACATGTCGTTCTTGCGATTGCCCAGGCCGTAGATCGTCTCGGCGTCGTCGGGATCGTCGGGGCTGCCGTCGGGCAGGTGGATGTCGCGGCTCTCCAAAAACGAGCGGACGCCGTCCTCGCGCTTCTTGCCGTCGACGTATTCGCGGTAGTCGGCGGCCTCATCGAAGGGAACGAAATCGTCCCCGGTGCGCTTGGCCCGGTCGGATAGGAAGGCGTCGAACATGGCCTTCCAGGCCTTGGTGTGCACACTGGCGGTGTCGGTGAGCACACCGTCGAGGTCGAACAGGCAGGCACGCACTTTCTCTGGCAGACCCAGCGCTGAGCTCACCGGCGGTCCTCGCTTCCTGGTGTAGGGACTGCTTTAACCGATACCCACTTCACCATGCCCACCATGCATGTCGCCAGGTTCAGCCCGTGCGGCCTCTCATCCACCGTCCCCCATTTGGGCGTTGGCCATCGCCCGATAGCCTTCCCGCACGCTTGGATACTTCGGTTTCCACGCGGTGCTTGTCCGGAACCGGGTGTTGCTGACCCTCAGGGACCGGGTCATGGACGTGGTGCGGCCGGCGAGCAGCGGCGCGAGGCAACCCGGCCCGTTGAGCCGGGTTCGGCGCCCACGGACGCGGCCATCGCCAGCGCGTTGCCCCGGGCGGTGACGGGTGGATCGACGACACATAGCTTTGGGGGCGGCCTGCCTGAAAGCCTATGTGGCGGCGGGCCATCCCGTTTCGCCGAAACGGTCTAGGGCCTGCCGAAGGTCTGCGCGGACGGTCAGCGGTTCCCGAATAGCGGGGGTGTCGCGCCACCGCACTTGACCGCACAGAAGAGTTGGCGTGCAAGCAATTTCGTTAGAGCCACACGTAGTTCAAGTTGCGCGAGAGCCGTCGCAGTAATGCGCCCCGTAACCGAACGACACGGGTGCCGGGTCCTTGCGTTCGAACCGGAACCGGGCGGGGGTTGGTCGAAGACGGCCGGATCTCGGTTTGCGGCTGCCATCGCTACGAGAGCGCTTTTCCCGGCGAGGACCTTTAAGGTGCCGACGATCTGGTCGGTGGTGGGGGTGACGAGCATTCCGTCAGGGACTGGACCGCGATGTTGGCCGGTCGAATCGAATCCGCCCGGCGAAGCTGACGCGGCGCGGCGGCCGCGGATTGGGATTTGCGGTAGTCGCAAGGGGGTGTGCGGATCAAATTCAGAAGCCGGGGATCGGGCGGCCCGGTTTTGTCGTAGGTGGTTGCGATGATGTTGTCATGTCTTTGAGCGCATCGGCTGGCGCTGTGGTGGTGAGTCCTGGCGAGCGTCTTGAGGTGCTGTTCGAGGAGCTGGCGGAGTTGGCCGGTCACGCAATGCGATTGATGGGCGCATTGTGGAGATCGTTGCCGAGATCGATCGCGACGAATTGTGCGGTGTCACCGGGGCGCGGTCGGTGCCGGCGTTGGTGGCGTGGAAGACCGGTTGCTCGTCGGCAAACGCGCACACGATCGCCACGGTCGCGAGCCGGCTGGAGGAGTTCCCACGCTGCGTCCAGGGCATGCGGGAGGGCCGGCTGTCGGCCGATCAGGTCGGCGTTATCGCGCAGCGAGCGGGCGAGGGGTCCGA
>NZ_DASUHS010000003.1:0-2970 GCF_036273375.1 Mycobacterium sp.
GTGTCGGCGTGAAAATGTTTGGGTGCTGCCTGTGACGTCGTGTCTTCTTGGTTGGTTGCGGCCGTTCAGAGTCTGACGCTGGGAGCCTGTCCTTTAGGGCTGTGTCTTGTCGCTTCGAGCACGTGGGCCAGATTTTGTTTCGCCTGTGGTTCCCCGGGCGGCACGCCGGTTATCGGTGGCTGTTGCAGGAGATGGGGTGATCGCGGTGGACGAGGTCGGCGATGAGCCGCTGTATCTGGAGCGGGTCGCGGCGTTGGATGTCGGCAAGGCGCTGTTGGAGGTGTGCATCCGGGTGCCGGGGGATCGGGATCGGCGCCGTCGGGCTCAGGAGATCCGTTCGTTCGGCACGACCAAGTCGCAGATTCTGGAGTTGGCGGATTGGCTGCGGTCCTGGCAGGTGGGCCATGTGGCGATGGAGTCGACCTCGGATTACTGGAAGGCGCCGTTCTTCCGGCTTGAGGCCGAAGGTTTCCAGTGCGAACTGCTCGATGCCAAGCAGGTCAAGGCGTTGCCGGGTCGGCCCAAGACCGACCGGGCTGATGCGGCATGGCTGGCGCGTAACTACGAGCGGGGCATGGTCGCGCCATGTTTCGTGGCCAACGAGCAGTTCCGTCGGCTGCGTACGCTGACCCGCTACCGGCGCAACCTGACCGGTGAGCGCACTCGGGAGAAGCAACGGGTGGAGAAGCTGTTCGAGGACGCGATGGTCAAGGTGTCGGTGGTGGTCAGCGACATCTTCGGGGTGTCCGGGCGCGAGATGATGGCCGCGCTGATCGCCGGGCAACGTAACCCACGGATGCTGGCCAGCCTGGCCCGCGGCACGATGCGCAACAAGATCGCGCAGTTGGAGGCGGCCTTCGACGGCGCGGACACCTCCTTCACCGATCATCACGCTTTCGTGCTGTCGATGATGCTGGCCAACATCGATCACCTCACCGCCCAGATCGAGGCGCTCACCGCCCAGATCGAGGAGGTGATCGCCCCTTTTGAAGCACAGCTCACCCAACTGGACACCATCCCCGGCATCGCAACGATCAACGCCCAGGACATCCTCGCCGAGATCGGCGTGGACATGTCCCGCTTCCCCAGCCCGGCGCACCTGGTCTCCTGGGCCGGGTTCTGCCCGACCGTCAAACAATCAGCCGGCAAGACACGCGGGCACGCCGCACGCAAGAAAGGCAACCGCTACCTCGCCGGCGCCCTGGGCGAAGCCGCCGTGGTCGCCGGCCGCGGCCGGACCCGCCTGGGCGCCCGCTACCGCAGGGTGGCCCGGCGCCGCGGCAAAGCCAAAGCCCAAGTCGCGGTCGGCAACACCATGCTCGGCATCATCCACACCCTGCTGTCCCAGCCCGAGACCACCTACAACGACCTCGGCGCCGACTACTACGACACCAAGATCAACCATCGCCGCCAAGTCAGCAGCCACATCGCCAGCCTGCACCGGCTCGGCTACCGAGTCACCCTGGAACAGATCAACTCCGCCGCCTGAAACCCCCCGCCCCCAAACGCGATGACCACACCGGTCACCGGCGCCAATCACCCACGCCCAGCACCGTCAGTATTTTCGGGCCAGACGGCAATTCCGACGTCTCCCAACCCGCGGATACGTCACTCGACGCGCGGATACGTCACTCAACGCATGGATGCGGCACTCGACCCACCGCTACCGGCAGGGCGGATCGGGGGGCGGTTTAGCGGGTGATGAGGGCGCTGGCGATGGCAGCGAGGCCCTCGCCGCGACCGGTCAGGCCGAGACCGTCGGTGGTGGTGGCGCTCACCGAGACCGGCGCGCCGACGACAGCAGCCAGGGCGGCCTGGGCCTCGATACGACGCGGCGCGATCTTCGGGGCATTGCCGATGACCTGCACCGCCACGTTGCCGACCTGCCAGCCCTCGGCCGTGACGAGCCGGCGCACCTCGGCGAGCAGGTCGGCGCCCGGCGCACCCGCCCAGGCCGGCTCGGCCGCGCCGAACAGCGCACCCAGGTCGCCGAGCCCGGCAGCGGACAGCAACGCGTCACACGCGGCGTGCGCGGCGACGTCGCCGTCGGAATGACCGCTGCATCCGTCGACGCCGGGCCACAGCAACCCGACCAACCAGCACGGGCGCCCAGGCGTGATGGGATGGACGTCGGCGCCGACACCGGTGCGCACCTCGGTCATCGCGAGGCCACCACCTCTGCCAGCGCGAGATCCCACGGTCGGGTGATCTTGAACGACTCGTCGGCGCCCGCGACCACGACGACTCGCACTCCGCGCAGCTCGACGAGCGCGGCGTCGTCGGTCACACCGGCGCCATCGCAGGCGGCGTGCGCCTCGGCCAGCACGGCACGCCGAAAGCCCTGTGGTGTCTGCACGGCCCGCAACGAGCTGCGCTCGAGCGTCTCGGTGACCGCGCCGGAGGCGTCGACACGCTTGACGGTGTCGACCAGCGCGACCGCCGGTACCACCGCCTCGGCGCCGTCCACGAGCGCGGCGATCACCCGGCTGATCACGTCGGCGGGCACGAAGGGTCGCGCCACGTCGTGAACCAGCACGGCATCGACGTCGTCGGCCAGCACCGCCAGGCCGCGATCGACCGATTCCTGCCGGGTGGGACCGCCAGCGACGACGGCCGCGGCGGGTACCAGCGCGGCCGCTGACTCCAGCAGCATCGGCGGTGCCACGATCACCAGCCCACGCACCCCCGGATGCGCCACAAAGCGGGCCGCGGCATGCTCGAGCAGGGTATGGCCGGCCACCTCGCAGAAAGCCTTCGGCACTGCCGCGCCGAGTCGCTGTCCGTCACCCGCAGCGACAAGAATGGCGGCGACGGTCAGCTGACCAGTCGCCGCCATTGTCGACGAAACCTCGTTCAGGCCACGGCCTCGGCGAGCACCTCGTCGAGCACGACCTCTGCCTTGTCCTCGTTGGTGCCCTCGGCGAGCGCAAGCTCGCTGACGAGGATCTGCCGGGCCTTGGCCAGCATCCG
>NZ_DASUHS010000004.1:0-14762 GCF_036273375.1 Mycobacterium sp.
CGCGACGCCGAGTGGATGGGCCGGGTGCACCGCTTCCTCGGGCTCAACGTCGGCGTGATCCTGTCCGGCATGACGCCCGAGGAGCGCCGCGCCTCCTATGCCGCCGACATCACCTACGGCACGAACAACGAGTTCGGCTTCGACTACCTGCGCGACAACATGGCGCACTCGCTGGCCGATCTGGTGCAGCGCGGGCACAACTTCGCGATCGTCGACGAGGTGGACTCCATCCTGATCGACGAGGCCCGCACCCCGCTGATCATCTCCGGGCCGGCCGACGGAGCGTCGAACTGGTACACCGAGTTCGCCAGGCTGGCGCCGCTGATGGAGAAGGACACCCACTACGAGGTCGACCTGCGCAAGCGCACGATCGGCGTGCACGAGATCGGCGTCGAGCTCGTCGAGGACCAACTGGGCATCGACAACCTGTACGAAGCCGCCAACTCGCCGCTGGTCAGCTACCTCAACAACGCCATCAAGGCCAAGGAGCTGTTCCAGCGCGACAAGGACTATATCGTCCGCGACGGCGAGGTCCTCATCGTCGACGAGTTCACCGGCCGCGTGCTGATCGGCCGCCGCTACAACGAGGGCATGCACCAAGCCATCGAGGCCAAGGAGCACGTCGAGATCAAGGCCGAGAACCAGACGCTGGCCACCATCACGCTGCAGAACTACTTCCGGCTCTACGACAAGCTCGCCGGCATGACCGGTACCGCCCAGACCGAGGCGGCCGAGCTGCACGAGATCTACAAGCTCGGCGTGGTCCCCATCCCGACCAACAAGCCGATGGTGCGCGCCGACCAGTCCGACCTGATCTACAAGACCGAGGAAGCCAAATACATCGCCGTGGTCGACGACGTCGTCGAGCGCTACGAAAAGGGCCAGCCGGTGCTGATCGGTACCACCAGCGTCGAGCGCTCGGAATACCTGTCGCGACAGTTCCAGAAGCGCCGCGTGCCGCACAACGTGCTCAACGCGAAGTTCCACGAGCAGGAGGCGACCATCGTCGCCGTCGCCGGGCGCCGCGGCGGCATCACGGTGGCCACCAACATGGCCGGCCGCGGTACCGACATCGTGCTGGGCGGCAACGCCGACTTTCTCACCGACCTGCGGCTGCGTGAGCGCGGCCTCGACCCGGTCGAGACGCCCGACGAGTACGACGCGGCCTGGCACGAGGAACTGCCCAAGGTCAAGGAGGAGGTCAGCGACGAGGCCGCCGACGTGATCGAGGCCGGTGGCCTGTACGTGCTCGGCACCGAGCGCCACGAGTCGCGCCGCATCGACAACCAGCTGCGCGGCCGCTCCGGCCGGCAGGGCGACCCTGGCGAGTCGCGGTTCTACCTGTCGCTGGGCGACGAACTCATGCGCCGGTTCAATGGTGCCGCGCTCGAGGCGATGCTCAACCGACTGAACCTGCCCGACGACGTGCCCATCGAGGCCAAGATGGTCACCCGCGCGATCAAGAGCGCCCAGACCCAGGTGGAGCAGCAGAACTTCGAGGTCCGCAAGAACGTCCTGAAGTACGACGAGGTGATGAACCAGCAGCGCAAGGTGATCTACGCCGAGCGCCGCCGCATCCTCGAGGGCGAGAACCTCAAGGAGCAGGCGCTGGACATGGTCCGCGACGTGGTCACCGCCTACGTCAACGGCGCGACCGTCGAGGGCTACGCCGAGGACTGGGACTTACAAGCTTTGTGGACGGCGCTGAAGACGCTGTACCCGGTGGGCATCGACCATGCGCCGCTGACCCACCACGACGCCGACTCCGACCGCGACGACCTCACCCGCGAGGAATTGCTCGAGGCGTTGCTGAAAGACGCCGAAAACGCCTACACCACAAGGGAAGCCGAGCTCGAGGAGATCGCCGGCGAGGGCGCGATGCGCCAGCTGGAACGCAACGTGCTGCTCAATGTCATCGACCGCAAATGGCGCGAGCACCTTTACGAGATGGACTACCTCAAGGAGGGCATCGGGCTGCGCGCGATGGCGCAGCGCGATCCGCTGGTGGAGTACCAGCGCGAGGGTTACGACATGTTCATGGCGATGCTCGACGGGATGAAGGAGGAGTCGGTCGGGTTCCTGTTCAATGTCACGGTCGAGGCCGTGCCCAGCCCGCAGGTCGCGCCGGTCGAAGCGCCGGAGGGGCTGGAGGAATTCGCCACGGCGGCGGCCGTCGGTGCCGAAGGCAGCACCACGACGGCCGTGCGCGACGAGGCGCCAACACAGTTGCGCGCCAAGGGGATTGACAACGAGGCGCCGGCCATGACCTACTCCGGCCCGTCGGAGGACGGCTCGGCGGCGGTGCAGCGCAACGGCGGCGATGGCAAGGCGCCGGCCGGGGTGCCCGGGGGTGCGAGCCGTCGCGAGCGCCGCGCGGCGGCGCGGCAGCAGGGCCGTGGCACCAAGCCGCCCAAGTCGGTCAAGCGGCGCTGACGCAGCACGCGATTTGAGGCATCCGCCTCATGCGCCGCGTGGGTGGTCGCGCGGACCATTCGTGGATGACCAGTTTGCGCACCCCGCTCGACGCCGCCACCGCCGTCCTGCAGCACCCCGTCCTGCCAGCCGGAAGTGACGAACGATTCGTCGGCTTCGGCGTCATGGGGCTGCCGTTCGCCAGTGGACACTATTTGGCACTGCGGCAGTTTCCGGCGACGTCGTTCTCGCCCGGCTATCGGTCGGTGTGGCATCGCGACCCCGACGGTGTGTGGACGTTTTACGCGACGACGCCGGGACCGCAAAGCTGCGCCCGTTTCTTCAGCGCGGCCACCCCGCACGACGCGGTCCGATGCGACATCGACGTCGCCTGGGTCACCCCGTGGTCGCTGTTCGTCGCGATCCCGAATCTGCTTGCCTGGCATATCGATATCCACGCCACCGCATCGACGCGACTGATGAGCGCGGTCGGCTTACGGTTGCCGGCGCGCGCGTGGACCAACCGGGCGGCCCTGGCCGTTCTCGGCCGGATCGCCGGCCCGACCCTGCGCGCCGGGCGCGTCCGGCTATCCGGAATAGCGCCGAACGGCCAGCGATTCATGATCGCGCCCGCGCGGGTGTGGGCGGTTGCCCATTCGCGTGCGGTGCTGCGTGATGTGGACCTGGGACCGTTGGGACCGCTGCACCGGCAGGCGCGGCTGGGCGGCTTCCGGCCGCCACAACGCGGCGTGTTCGCGGTGGGCTCCGGGCATTTCGAGACGTTCGACGCGGCGCGACATCAGGCGGTGCGGCGCACTATCCCAATCGGGTGACCCGGCAGCGATCAGCTGGGCACAATGACCCTCATGTCGGAGCCTGAATTACCGACTCGCGCGGAGTTGCTGGCGGCGTTGTCGGTCGCGATCGACCTCGGCCTTGGCCAGCCCGCCGAGCACATGCTCCGGGCGGCGCTGATCGCGACCAGACTGGCCGACCGGCTCGGCCTGGATAGGAACCAGCGCGACTGCACCTACTACACGACCCTGATCATGTGGATCGGCTGCCACGCGGACTCCCACGAATATGCGCGGTGGTTCGGCGACGACATCGCCGTGCGCCACGACTCGTATTTGGTCGACTGGTCCGGGATTCCCTACCTGCGCTTCCTGGCGAGCAACGTTGGCCGCGGCCAGCCTTTGGGCCATCGGCTGAGCGTGATGGCAACGCTGTTTGCCAACGCGCGCGGTCACATCTCCCGATTGATCCACTCGCACTGCGCATCCGCGGCCCTGCTGGCCGACCGAATTGGCTTGGGCCCCAACGTTCAAGCCGCACTCGCATTCGCGTTTGAACGCTACGACGGCGGCGGGTTGCCCACCGGCGCCCGGGGCGAGGCCATCCCGATCCAGATGTGCATCGCCCAACTCGCCGACATGGTCGAGGTGCACCACCGCACCTACGGCGTCGCGGGGGCCGTCGCCATGGTGAGCGCCCGGCGCGGCGGCCAGTTCGATCCTCAGGTGGCCAACGCCTTCCTGCGTGATGCCGACGCGATACTGGCCGGCCCGCCGGCCGGCGATACGTGGGCGGCGGCATTGCGCGAGGCACCCGATCACCATCAGCGGCTCGACGACCAGTCGCTGGACGCGTTGCTTGTCGCGCTGGGCGACTTCGTCGACCTGAAATGCCCCTTCACGCTTGGACATTCCCGCGCGGTGGCCCGGCTCGCCGGCGAGGCGGCACTGGCCGCCGGCATCGACCCCGACGCGGTCGCACTGACCCGGCGCGCGGGCCACGTCCACGATCTGGGCCGCATCGGGGTGTCGAACCAGATCTGGTCGCGGCGCGGGCCGTTGAGCGCATCGGAGTTCGAGCGGGTACGCCTGCATCCCTATCTGACCGTGCGCATCCTCAACCAGGTTCCCGGCCTTGCGCGGCTGGCGGAGGTCGCCGGCAATCACCACGAATGCCTGAACGGGTCGGGATATCCGCGCGGTCTGCCCGGGGCCGCGCTGAGCCTGCCGGACCGCATTCTGGCGGCCGCCGTCTGTTACCAGTCCGCCTGCGAGCCAAGGCCGTATCGCGAACCGCTATCACCGGATGCGGCCGCCCACCGGCTGCGCGGGCGAGCACAGGCCGGTGAGCTCGAATCGGTCGCCGTCGAAGCGGTGCTGCACGCGGCGGGGCAACCCGCGCAACGGCCGGCCCTGCGGCCGGACGGGCTGACCCCCCGGGAGATCGAAGTGCTGTGCCTGGTCGCACGCGGCGCGTCCAACAAGGAGATCGCGGCCTCGCTGGTGATCAGCGAGAAAACCGCCCGCAATCACGTCGAGCGAACGTACGCCAAGATCGGCGTCTCGAACCGCATCGGCGCCAGCATGTATGCCCTGCAGCACGGGCTGGTGCATCCGGTACCCGGAAAATGAGGCAATCGCCCCATGTTCTTGACGGCCGATCAGGCGCACAATCAGCTAATGAAGCGTTACCTGACGGTCGGCTACGGCGCGGCCGCTTATCTGCTCTTTCTTGCCGTATTTCTGTATCTGGTCGCGTTCCTGGGCAACTTCTGGGTGCCGCGAACGGTCGACCATGGGCTGTCGGCGCCCATCGGCCAGGCGGTGTTGGTCAACATGGTGTTGCTCGGTCTGTTCGGCCTCCAGCACAGTGTCATGGCGCGGCCGGGGTTCAAGGCGCGGTGGACGCGATTGGTGCCGCCGTCGATAGAGCGCAGCACCTACGTGATGCTGTCCAACGTTGTGCTGGTGCTGCTCTACTGGCAATGGCGAACAATGTCGGCCGTCATCTGGGAGGTGGAACTACCGCTCGGGCGCCTGGCGTTGTGGACGCTGTTCTGGCTCGGCTGGGCGATCGCCCTGGCGTCGACATTCATGATCGACCATTTCGACCTGTTCGGACTCCGGCAGGTGTATTTGGCTTGGCGCGCAAAGCCGTACTCCGACCTTGATTTCCACGTTCGGTACTTTTACCGACTGGTGCGTCACCCGCTCATGCTCGGTTTCGTCATCGCCTTTTGGGCGGCGCCCACCATGACGGCCGGGCATCTGCTCTTCTCGATCGCGATGACGGGTTACATCCTGATCGCCACGCAATTCGAAGAGCGCGACCTGGTGGCTGCGCTGGGCGACCAGTATCGCGACTACCGCCGCCAGGTGCCGATGCTGCTGCCGCTAGGGCGCCGCCGGCGCGGTGGCCCGACCCAACCGGCGGAGCTGCATTAGCTTTCGATCAGCGCGAGGCGGCGCCTTGATGACACGCTCGACGCTGATCGCGTTTCCCTGCATCCGCTCACAGTAGCGCCGGGTGACCTGTCAGGATTGACGGTATGGATGTCAAGGAGGTGTTGCTCCCCGGGGTCGGTCTTCGCTACGAATTCACCGATCAGAAGGGTGACCGCATCGGCATCATCGCGCGGCGCAGCGGCGATTTCGACCTGGTCGTGTATGCGCGCGAAGATCCGGACGAGGCCCGGCCGCTGCTCCACCTCAGCGATCAGGAGGCCGAGGCCGTGGCCCAGATCCTGGGGGCGCCGCGGATCGCCGAGCGGTTCACCGAGCTGGCCCGCGAAATCCCCGGACTCGAGACGGGCCAGGTGCACATCCTGGCCGGCAGCCCCTTCGTGGATCACCCGCTGGGAGACACCCGGGCCCGCACCCGCACCGGCGCGTCCATCGTGGCGATCGTGCGCAATGAGGAAGTGCTCGCCTCGCCCGGGCCCGCCGAGATGCTGCACGCCCAAGACGTTTTGATCGTGATCGGCACCGAAAACGGCATCGCGGGCGTCGAGAAGATTATCGACAAAGGCTGAGCCGGTGCAGATTTCGGGGACGCTGCTGTTGCAACTCGGCGCCCTCCTGACCACTCTGGCCGTATTGGGTGCCGCCGCACGGCGATTCGCGTTGTCGCCCATACCGGTGTACCTGCTGGCGGGCCTGGCGCTGGGCAACGGCGGCATTCTGCCAATGGCCGCCGGAGGGCAGTTCATCACCACCAGCGCACCCATCGGCGTCGTGTTGCTGCTGCTCACCTTGGGCTGCGAGTTCTCGGTGGCCGAATTCTCCAGCAGCATGCGCCACCACCTGCCGTCCGCGGGCGTCGACATCGTGCTCAACGCCGCGCCCGGCGCAATCGCCGGTTGGCTACTGGGGTTGGACGGCGTGGCCATCCTGTGCCTGGCCGGCGTCACCTACATCTCCTCGTCGGGCGTCATCGCACGGCTGCTGGAGGACTTGCATCGGCTCGGCAACCGGGAGACGCCGGCGGTGCTGTCAGTGCTGGTGCTCGAAGATTTCGCGATGGCCGCCTACCTGCCGCTGTTCGCGGTCCTGGCCTCGGGCGGCGGATGGCTGCACGCCGTCGGCGGCATGGTCGTGGCGGTGGGCGCTTTGATGGCGGCGTTCGCCGCGTCCTACCGGTGGGGCCACCACGTGGACCGGCTGGTCGAACACCCCGACTCCGAACAGCTCATGCTGCGGGTGCTGGGCATCACCCTGATCGTCGCCGCCATGGCCGAGTCTCTGCATGCGTCGGCCGCGGTCGGTGCGTTCCTGGTCGGCCTCACCCTGACCGGCGAGACGGCCGAGCGGGCACGCCAGGTGCTGAGCCCCTTGCGGGACCTGTTCGCCGCCATCTTCTTCCTGGCGATCGGCTTCTCGGTGGACCCGCACGAGCTGGTTCCGATGGTGCCGGCGGCACTGATCCTGGCGGCGGTGACCGCGGCGACCAAGGTGGCCACCGGGATGTTCGCCGCCCGGCACGACGGGGTGGCGCGGCGCGGGCAGCTGCGGGCGGGCGCCGCGCTGATCGCCCGCGGTGAGTTCTCGTTGATCATCATCGGTTTGGCCGGCAAGTCGCTGCCCGCGGTCGCCGCGCTGGCGACGTCCTACGTTTTCATCATGGCGATCGTGGGGCCCATCCTCACCCGCTACACCGGCGGCCCGCGGGCCGCCGGCGCCGCACAGGTGAACTGACCCGGTGGCCGCGGTCACCCGATGTGCAGCGCCACCACCATCCACCGGGTTGCGCCCGCAGCGGTGACCTGCTCGACCCGGCAGGCGATGGCGTGCATCCGGTTCCCACGGCTGTAGGAACCGAAGACCTCGGCCGCCGAATCCGGCTCACGGTGACCGGCCGGCTGCAGCCGCATGCGGCGCAACACGGCTGCGTCACGATTACGGCTCGCGGCCGAACGGCCAACCGCGGCCACCGAATCCACCAGGCTCGGCGCCAGCAGCGGATTCAACTGGGTGGCGGGACGGCGGCGGTCGATGACTTCCAGCACCCGGCGCAGCGCGGCATCGGCGAAGACGGCTGCCTGACGCAACCGCGGAGACATTACCGCGCCTGGATCCGATGGTGCCGGCGCCCTGCTGGGCTGCCCGGTGTAGAACCGCGGCGGTGCGTGGCTGCTGCGGCGGCGCAACGGCGGGCGGGGGGATTGCCTGCACTGCGGGACGGTCTGCGGCACGTCCTGCGTCGGCGGCTCGTAGTCGACGACTGGTATGACGGTGAAAGCGTCAGATGGATTAGCAACAGGGCTACTGCTCAACGCGCACTCTCCAACCTTCGGCCGGACCGGAAGCCTGCTGGAGAGGGGCAGACAGTGGTTAGTCAGGGTCATCATGGCACAACTCGGCGGGACGCGTACCCACGCTGATTGGTGCACGGCCACACGATTACCGTGGGCGGGACATCGGGCCCTAGGCCCCAGGGGGCCCCGAGCGCACGGGCGACGAACCGACGAGGAGGACAGCGCCGCATGGTAAGTCGCTTGTCCCCGGCGGACGCGTCGTTCTATCGCCTGGAGAACACCGCGACTCCCATGTACGTCGGATCGCTGTCGATCCTGCGCCGCCCGCGTGCCGGCCTGAGTTACGAGGCGCTGCTGGCCACCGTCGAGCAGCGGCTGCCACAGATACCGCGCTACCGGCAGAAGGTTCGGGAAGTGCGGGTCGGCACGGCCCGGCCGGTGTGGCTGGACGACAACGACTTCGACATCACCTATCACGTGCGGCGCTCGGCGTTGCCCTCTCCGGGCAGTGACGAGCAGCTGCACGAGCTGATCGCGCGGCTGGCCGCGCGGCCGCTGGACAAGTCGCGCCCGCTCTGGGAGATGTACCTGGTCGAAGGCCTGTCCCAGAACCGGTTGGCCCTCTACACCAAGTCGCATCAAGCGCTGATCAACGGCATGTCGGCGCTGGAGATCAACCACGTCATCGGCGATCGGACCAAACGCCCGCCGCCTTTCCCCGAGGACATCTGGATACCGGAGCGCGATCCCGGCAGCACCCGGCTGATGTTGGGCGCGATCGGTGAATGGGTCACGGGTCCGGGCGCCCAGCTGCAGGCCGTCGGGTCGATGATCGGCGGTCTGGTGACCAATCACGGCGAGCTGCTGGACGCCGGCCGCCGGGCCGTCGACTTGGTGCGCACGGTGGCACGGGGGACCGCGCCCAGCAGCCCGCTCAACGCCACCGTGTCGCGGCACCGGCGCTTCACGGTCGCGCGGGGCAGCCTCGACGATTACCGCACCGTGCGTGCGCGCTACGACTGCGATGTCAACGACGTGGTGCTCGCCGTCATCGCCGGCGCGCTGGGCAACTGGCTGATGTCACGGGGGGTGGCGGTGACGTCGAGCGCGACGGTGCGGGCGAT
Organism: Mycobacterium sp.; assembly: GCF_036273375.1. Classification (GTDB taxonomy): domain Bacteria; phylum Actinomycetota; class Actinomycetes; order Mycobacteriales; family Mycobacteriaceae; genus Mycobacterium. Next base: position 9,085 of record NZ_DASUHS010000004.1, read on the forward strand.
GGCGCCGCTGCCGGTATATGACGACGGCAACCTCGACTCGAGCGGGCCCGGTCAGGCGATCAGCCAGGTGATGCCGTTCCTCGTCGACCTGCCGGTGGGAGAGCCCAACGCCGTGGTGCGGCTGTCGCAGATCGCGCACGCGACCGAGTCGAACCCGACGGCCGCCCAACTGGTGGACGCCAGGACCATCGTCACGCTGTCGGGCTTTGCCCCACCGACGCTGCACGCCATGGGCATCCGGGTGGCGACCAATTTCCCGAGCTTCTCCAAGCGCACGTTCAACCTGTTGATCACCAACGCGCCGGGCGCCCAGTCGCAGATGTACATCGCCGGCACCAAACTGCTCGAGACCTATGCGGTGCCGCCGCTGCTGCACAACCAGGCGCTGGCCATCGGCGTGACGTCGTATAACGGCGAGCTGTATTACGGAATCAACGCCGACCGCGAGGCCATGAGCGATGTCGACGTGCTGCCCGGACTCCTGCACCAAGCGCTCGAAGAACTGCTGGAGGCTTCCCGGTCCTAGCCGGCGGTGAAAACCACTGCGTGGGGCTATTATTCGTTGCTGTGAGCACCGCGAAAAATGACGGCGCGCCGGCGAAGCCGAACAAGAAGTCGGCTTCCCGGGCCGTGCCCAAGATTTCTGATGACGTCTACGAAGCCGAATTGTTCCGGCTGCAAACGGAATTGGTGAAGCTGCAGGAGTGGGTGCGGTATTCCGGGGCGCGGCTGGTGGTGTTGTTCGAGGGCCGCGACGCCGCGGGCAAGGGCGGTGCCATCAAACGGATTACCGAATACCTCAGCCCTCGGATCGCACGCGTCGCCGCGCTGCCGGTGCATGTCCACCCGCCCAAGGTCAAGCTGCCGGACCGTCCCGTTGTCAGTGGTAACTACCAGCGCCCGCCGCGCGAGCGCTCGACGTACGTCGACGACTACGCGGCCACGCTGAGCTAGCCCGCCCATGCCGGTCGTCTATATCCCCGCGACGCTGCCCATGTTGGCGCAGCTCGTCGCCGACGGCTCGCTGTGGCCGGTCAACGGCACGGCATTCGCGCTGACGCCGAGGTTGCGCGAGGCCTACGCCGAAGGCGACGACGACGAGCTCGCCGACGTGGCGCTGCGCGAGGCGGCCCTGGCGTCGCTGCGGCTGCTGGCCGCCCGGGAAACAGAAGCAGCGGAAGGGGCCGATGCGTCATCGGGGTCTCCGCCGCCCCGGCGCGCGGTTCTGGCCGCCGACGTCGAGGACGTCACGTACCGTCCCGACCTCGACGACGCCGTGGTCCGACTCTCCGGGCCGGTGCCGATCGAGGACGTGATCGCCGCCTACGTCGACAACGCCGGGGCCGAACCGGCAGTGGCGAAGGCCATCGAGGCCGTCGACGCCGCCGACCTGGGCGATGAGGACGCCGACCTGATCGTCGGCGATGCGCAAGACCACGATTTGGCCTGGTACGCCAACCAGGAGCTGCCATTTCTGCTGGAGCTGATGTGACGCCGATGTGAGCGATCCGCGCCACAGCGCTAGCTACGACACCGTAGGTTACGGTACCGTAGGTTTCGTGAAGCGCACAGAATCGATCACAATGTGAGCGCAAGCCAAACGACACATCGTGAGCAGGAGCTTCCCCTGGGCAGACGTAACCCATCGATCACGGGCAACGTCGTCGACACCACGCGACCGGTTGTCGCCGGCGCGGACCGGCATCCAGGCTGGCACGCGCTGCGCAAGCTGGCCGCGCGCATCACGACGCCGCTGTTGCCCGATGACTATCTGCACTTGGCCAATCCGCTCTGGTCGGCGCGCGAACTGCGGGGCCGGATCGTGCAGCTGCGCCGCGAGACGGAAGATTCCGCGACCCTGGTCATCCAGCCGGGCTGGGGCTTCAACTTCGACTACCAGCCGGGCCAGTACATCGGCATCGGACTGCTGATGGACGGGCGCTGGCGCTGGCGGTCGTATTCACTCACCTCGGCTCCGGCCGGCGGAAGCGCGCGCTACGGCACCGGTTCGGCCCGCACCGTGACCATCACCGTGAAGGCGATGCCGGAGGGGTTCCTGTCGTCGCACCTGGTGGCGGGTGTCGAGCCGGGCACCATCGTCCGGCTGGCCGCGCCGCAGGGCAACTTCGTGCTGCCCGACCCGGCGCCCACGTCCATCCTGTTCCTCACAGCCGGATCCGGGATCACCCCGGTGATGTCGATGCTGCGCACCCTGGTGCGCCGCAACCAGATCGGTGACATCGCCCACCTGCACTCGGCGCCTACCCAATCCGACGTCATGTTTCGGGCCGAGCTGGCCGCGCTGGCTGCCGAGCATCCCGGCTATCGGATGCAGCTGCGCGAGACGCGCGCCCAGGGCCGGCTCGACCTGTCCGTGCTGGACCGGGAGGTGCCGGACTGGCGCGAACGCCAAACCTGGGCCTGCGGGCCGGAAGGCATGCTCGCCGAGGCCGAGCGGGTATGGGCGGCCGCGGGCATCGGTGAGCGCTTGCACCTCGAGCGGTTCGCAGTGTCCAAGGCCGCGCCCACCGGTGCCGGCGGCACGGTTACCTTCGCCCAAAGCGGACGCACCGTAGCTGCCGACGCGGCGACGTCGTTGATGGATGCGGGTGAGGGCGCCGGGGTGCAGATGCCCTTCGGGTGCCGCATGGGGATCTGCCAGTCGTGCGTGGTCAGCCTGGTGGAGGGCCACGTCCGCGATCTGCGGACCGGTCAGGAGCATGACCCCGGGACCAGGGTGCAAACATGCGTGTCGGCCGCGTCCGGCGATTGCGTGCTCGACATTTAAAGGTTACTCACAGGTAACCTACGGCCTCGTAGGTTACGATAGCGTAGGTCTGGAACGTTAAGACCAAACAATCGACCGCAAGGGAGAAAAAGACGATGGCGATCACCGACGTCGACGTATTCGCCCATCTGACGGACGCCGATATCGAAAGCCTGGCCGTTGAGCTCGACACCATCCGCCAGGACATTGAAGACTCTCGCGGGACGCGCGACGCTCGCTACATCCGCCGCACCATCGCGGCCCAGCGCGCGCTGGAGGTGGCGGGCCGGCTGATGCTGACCGCCAGTTCGCGGCGCTCCGCCTGGTGGGCGGGGACGGTGACCCTGGGCGTGGCCAAGATCGTCGAGAACATGGAGATCGGCCACAACGTCATGCACGGCCAGTGGGACTGGATGAACGACCCCGAGATTCACTCCTCGACGTGGGAGTGGGACATGAGCGGGTCGTCCAAGCACTGGCGCTACACCCACAACTTCGTGCACCACAAGTACACCAACATTCTCGGGATGGACGACGACGTCGGCTACGGCCTGCTGCGCGTCACCCGCGACCAGCGCTGGAAGCGCTTCAACATCCTCAACCTGGTGTACAACACACTGCTCGCGCTGCTCTTCGAGTGGGGAGTGGGCCTGCAGCACGTTGAGCTCGGCAAGATGGTGAAGAAGCGGATGGGGCAGGACGAGGCCCGGCAAAGGACAGAAGAGTTCTTGGCCAAGGCCGGTCGGCAGGTGCTCAAGGACTACGTCGCGTTCCCCGCCTTGACCTCGTTGTCGCCCGGCGCCACCTACATGTCGACGTTGAAGGCCAACGCGCTCGCGAACGTGATTCGCAACGTGTGGGCCAACGCGGTGATCTTCTGCGGCCATTTCCCGGACGGCGCAGAGAAATTCACCAAGACCGACATGATCGGCGAGACCAAGGGGCAGTGGTATCTGCGTCAGATGTTGGGTAGCGCCAACTTCGAGGCCGGCCCGGCGCTGCGATTCATGAGCGGCAACCTGTGCCACCAGATCGAGCACCACCTGTACCCCGACCTGCCGAGCAACCGGCTGCACGAGATCTCTGTGCGGGTGCGCCAAGTCTGCGACAAGTACGACTTGCCTTACACCACAGGCTCTTTCCTGTTCCAGTACGCCAAGACGTGGCGCACGATTGCCAAGCTCTCGCTGCCGAACAAGTACCTGCGCGACGACGCCGACAACGCGCCGGAGACCCGCAGCGAGCGGATGTTCGCCGAGCTGGAGCCCGGCTTCCCGGGCACCGATCCGGCGACCGGCCGCCGCCGGGGCCTGAAGTCCGCGATCGTCGCCGTGCGTGCTTGGCGGCGTGGCAAGCGGGCAGCCGCGCCCCGCCCTGCCGACGACGATCTGGCCGCCTGACTGGCGGGCTGCCCGGCTAAGGCCTGGCCAGTGAACCGCAGCACGCCGAACGTGTTCTGTTGGCGCATATTTCGTTGATTTTGCGCCCTCAGTGCACGCTCGGCGCGACCTGAGCTAGCTGTTGCGGAATGAGTGTCGGCATCTCGGAGTCTCAGGGGTGGGTGACGAGATAGGTCTCGTTGTCCAGGTCGGCGGTGAGTTCCTCTACATCGAAGGGGCGGTCCAGCCGCGCGTGCAACGCCTTCGGATCGATCAGCAGGATTATTTCTGCGGTCTGACGGGCGAAGAGCCGGCCGATCAGTGGATAGATTCGACGCATGATCGCCCGCTCTACGGATGTGCAGCGCGAAGCGCAGTAGCCGACATGCCCGATTTCGTCGGTGAGGATTTCGCTGTAGAGCAGTTCGATTCGTTCGGCGACTTGGGGTTCGTCGGCGAAAAGCCGTCTGCCGGCGCGGCGTAATTCGTCGAATATGATGCACCCCGCCATTTCTGCGGCTCCGACGAACATGAAGCCGAGCCGTTCGGGCAGGAAGACATTTGCCTTGACGAACTGGCGCATCACGAAGGATGGCGGCACGACCTGGAAGGTCAGATCGAACGCGTCGAGGGCGTACGCCAGGAGCCGGGTGTGGTAGTGCTCTTCGAGTTCGAGGTAGACGTTCTCGGGCGGCAGGCTTTCGTCGCTGTTGCGTCCGTAGGTTTCACCCAGTCCCACGCCGAATCGCTCCGCCTGATTCAGCTTTGCGGTTGCCAGCAGGAAGAGCATCTTGCCGTCCAGGCCGGGTTCGGGTCGCCGGCGGCGCAGGTTGCGCAGGAAGGTGGCGCGGTCGGCCGGATGAGCCGACCGGATGGGATTCGCTTCGAGGTCGGTGAAGAACTGCTCGCGGTTGGCCAGCCGTCTGTTGAGCAGATCGGCCTCGCCGTCACGCTTGGCAAGAAAGTCCCGGTAGCCCTCGATGCCCGTGTGATTCATCGCTTCTCCATCCCTTTGACAATCGTTGTCACGTAATGGCCTAACAGCGCTGCATCGTGGGCCCCGGTGGCCAGCAGCGCGAAAAGTCCGGTGAGGAAGAACGTTGCGAGTTCGGCGGCGTCGACGTCGGAGTTGACCTGCCCCGCGTCTTGGGCTCGACTGATGACGCCCACCAGAAATTGTCCGAGCGGATGCTGCGCGAACTCGTCTTCGACCGGACGGGTTGAGGAGAAATGCAATCCGAGCATGTCCCGAAATACCGTTTCGCCCAAGCGGCTTTCGGCGCTGAGCACGTGAGGCACGAGTTGGGAGAGCACCGATGCCAGTTCTCCCTGGGCGTCGCCGAGTTCGCTGATGATCCGGGTCTCCTCGACGCGCTCCACCTCGATGAGCACGTGTTCCTTGGTCGGGAAGTGGAAATAGAACGTCCCCCGGGCCACGCCGGCATCGGCAACGATCGCGCTGACATCGGCGGCGGCCACGCCGCGCCGTGAGATCTCGGTCAGTGCCGCGTCGAACAAGCGGGCGCGGGTTT
>NZ_DASUHS010000005.1:0-31468 GCF_036273375.1 Mycobacterium sp.
AGTCCCGAAGCCTGCGCCGGGCGCGGCGCGGCCGTCGAGCAGATGCCGCGGGTGGAGAGCATGGGAGCCGTCGTCGGCCAGGTGCGCGGCACCGATGCCGCGTTGGCCACCGGCGCCATCGACGCGCTATGCGAACAGATCGTCGCCGGCGCCGACCACGACGGCGACGTGCTGGTTATGTGCGGCACCACGCTGATCGTGTGGACGACCATCTCGCAGGCCCGGCAGGTGCCCGGCCTGTGGACCATTCCGCACACCACGCCCGGCAAGAGCCAGATCGGCGGGGCCAGCAACGCAGGCGGACTGTTCCTGGGCTGGGTGGATCGCGTTGTGGCAGCGGCAGACCCGAACGCGGTCGAACCCGGGCGCATTCCGGTGTGGGCACCCTATCTGCGCGGTGAGCGCACCCCGTTTCACGATCGGGACCGCCGGGGTGTGCTCGAGGCCCTGGATCTGACCCACGACGCCGCCGCGCTGCGGCGGGCCGCCTACGAGGCATCCGGCTTCGTGGTCCGCCGGCTCATCGAACTCGGCGGAGCGCCGGTGTCGCGCATCGTGGCCACCGGCGGCGGCACGCGGGTGGGGCCGTGGCTGCAGGCCATCGCCGACGCCATCGGGCGGCCGGTCGAGGTGTCCGGGGTGGCGGAAGGGGCCGCGCTGGGAGCGGCGTTCCTGGCGCGCATGGCGGTGGGCCTGGAGACGACCATCGCCGATGCCGCCCGATGGGCGCGCACCGAGCGCGTGGTCGAGCCCGACCCCGCGTGGGCGAGCGCGGTCGAGGATCGCTATCAGCGCTTCCAGGAGCTTGGGTAGCCGCAGATGTCGCGCGGTGACGCCACCGGCGTTCTAGGCTGGTGCAATGACCGACCAGGACCGCAAAGCCGCCCGCCGCGAAATCGCGGACGCATTGTTGAACGCCCTTGAACGACGGCACGAAATAGCCGACGTCGTCGTGGAATCGGAGAACAAGTCGGCCGCGGTGGAGGCGATCGTTCGCTTGCTCGACACCTCGCACGTGGCCGCCGAAGCGGTGATGGGGATGTCGTTCGATCAGCTCACCGTCGACTCGCGCCGCAAGATCCTCGCCGAACTCGAAGACCTGAACAAACAGCTGAGCTTCACCCTGGGCGAGCGTCCGGCGAGCCTGGGCGAGACGCTGGAGCTGCGGCCCTTCTCCGCCGCGGCCGACCGCGACATCTTCGCCGTGCGCACCGAGGACATCGGCTTCGCCGGCGACGGCTCCGGTGGACCCGCCGGCAACGTCGACGACGAGATCAGAGCCGCGCTGGGCCGGGTAGATGACGAAGAGGCCGCGTGGTTCGTGGCCATCGACTCCGGCGAAAAGGTGGGCATGGTGTTCGGCGAGCTGGTTCGCGGCGAGGTCGACGTCCGGATCTGGATTCACCCCGATCACCGCAAACGGGGCTACGGCACCGCCGCGCTGCGCAAGTCGCGCTCGGAGATGGCGTGGTGTTTCCCCGCGGTGCCGATGGTCGTGCGCGCACCCGCGGCCAACCCCCGCTGAGCGTTATCGCAGAACGCCGGTGACGTATCTGATGTCGCCGAAGGCGGCCATCGAGGGTTGCTCGGGGAAATCAAAACCGTTGGCCGCGTAGAGTTCCGGGGTGGTGTGCACCGACGAGTGCCAGCCCTGCTCGGACAGATAGGTCACCACGTCGTTGCGTTCGCCGGGGTAGACCAGATCGGCCCAGTTGAGGTCCAGTCCCATGCGCCGCCAGCGCTCGCTGATCTCGCGGCCACGCTTTTCGATGCGGCCGCGGATGTCGGGCACGTAGCCGGTGCCGATCCTGCTGCCGTTGGCGGACAGCGCGGTGATGTTGTCGAACAGGCGGTCCTGCGCCTCTGGCGGCAGATAGCCCAGCAGCCCTTCGGCGCTCCACGCCGCGGGTGCCCCTGCGTCAAATCCGCTGTCGGCCAACGCGGCCGGCCAGTCGTCGCGCAGGTCGACACCCACCGCCCGCCGGTCGGCGCTCGGTGTCGCGCCCAGATCCGCCAGGGTGCGGGTCTTGAACTCGATCACCCTGGGCTGGTCGATTTCGTAGACCACGGTCCCTGGCGGCCAGGCCAGCCGGTAGGCGCGGGTGTCCAGCCCCGAGGCCAGGATGACCGCCTGGCGGATACCGGCGCTGGCGGCCTCGAGGAAGAACGAATCGAAGAACCTGGTGCGGACGGCCATGCCCTCACCGAGTCGCCGCGGGGTGAACGCCGGATCGTCTTCGGGTGTCTCGATTTCGCCGTTCATCATCCGGATGAAGGCCTCGACACCGACGGCACGCACCAATGGCTCGGCGAAGGGATCGTCGATCAACGGGTCGGGGCCCTTGGATGCCAGCGCCCGCCGGGCAGCCACCGCGGTGGCCGTGGCGCCCACGCTGGACGCGAGATCCCAACTGTCGCCGTCCGATCGCTTGCTCTCGGTCTCCGGCACTAGCGCAGGGTGGCGGTGACGGTGACGATGTTGCGGAACTGCGCCATCGCCTCGTCGTCGTGGAATTCCAGGCCGTAATCGCCGAACAGCTCGCGCCGCGGACGGGCGGCGACCTCCCAGCCCTTGCCGGTCAGGTAGTCGACGACGTTGCTGCGCTCGCCGTCGAAGAACAGGCCCGACAGGTCGATGTCGCAGCCGACCTTGGCCCACCTGTCGTTGAACTCCTGGGCGCGTTGCGACATCGTCGTGCCCGTGGTGTCGGGGTGGTGCTCGGTGGCCAGCAAGCTGCCGGGGGCGCTGAGCTCGGTGATGTTGTCGAAAAGCCGGTCCTGGGCGTCGGGCGGCAGGTACATCAGCAGGCCCTCGGCGCTCCATGAGGTCGGTTGCGTCACGTCAAAGCCGCTGTCGCGCAGCGCCGCCGGCCAGTCCTCGCGCAGATCGATGCTGACCGTGCGCCGCTCGGCCGTCGGCGCGGCAGCCAGGCGGGACATGGTGGTGCTCTTGAACTCGATGACGGCAGGCTGATCGACCTCGTAGACCACGCTCCCGGGCGGCCAGCTCAGCCGGTAGGCGCGGGCGTCGAGGCCGGCCGCCAGGATCACCGCCTGGCGAACCCCGTCGCGGGCAGCGTTGAGGAAAAAGTCGTCGAAGAAGCGGGTGCGCACGGCGATGGAGTCGGTCTCCAGCCCCAGATCCTTGTCGCTGCCCGCGTAGCCCTCGGATTCGGCCACCTCACCGTCGACCAGGCGCCGGAAGAAATCCAGACCGACGGCGCGTACCAGGGGCGCGGCGAAGGGGTCGTTGATGATCGGGTTGGTGGCCTCGCTGGCCAGTGCGCGGGCCGCCGCGACCATCGTGGCCGTGGCACCGACGCTCGAGGCTAAGTCCCAGCTGTCCTGGTCAGTGCGTGTCATGCTGCTCCCAAGTTATTTAGCAAATGCAACGAGTCAGGAGGAACTTTACGCCTCACGTCTTACTGCTTCCTGTGTTTATTCGGCGGCGTGCGGCGGCCATCAAGGGGCCGACGCAAAGGCCCTGACCGGAGGTGGGCGGACCAGCTGTTAGTCTCGTACACGGTTTAACGCGCGACGCCGTACGTCCTGGCCTGCGGGTGTTGGGCGCGTGATGCAGGAAACCCCGGCTGCGCAGGAGGAAGAGTTGCTTTCCGCTTTCATCTCATCGCTGCGGACAGTTGACCTGAGACGGAAGATCCTCTTCACACTTGGCATCGTCGTCTTGTATCGGGTCGGCGCCGCGCTACCGTCCCCTGGCGTCAACTTTCCGAACGTCCAGCAGTGCATCAAAGAGGCCAGCGGCGGCGCGGCCGGGCAGATCTATTCGCTGATCAACCTGTTCTCCGGTGGTGCGCTGCTCAACCTCACGGTGTTCGCGGTGGGGGTAATGCCCTACATCACCGCCAGCATCATCGTGCAGCTGCTCACCGTGGTCATCCCACGGTTCGAGGAGCTGCGCAAGGAAGGCCAAGCCGGCCAGGCCAAGATGACGCAATACACCCGTTATCTGGCGATCGCGCTGGCCGTCCTGCAGGCCACCAGCATCGTGGCCCTGGCGGCCAACGGCGGGCTGCTGCAGGGCTGCTCGCTGGACATCATCGCCGACCAGAGCATCTTCACGCTGGTCGTCATCGTGCTGGTGATGACCAGCGGGGCGGCGCTGGTGATGTGGATGGGCGAGCTGATCACCGAGCGCGGCATCGGCAACGGCATGTCCCTGCTGATCTTCGTGGGCATCGCGGCGCGCATCCCCGCCGAGGGTAAGACGATCCTGGACAGCCGCGGCGGGATGATCTTCGCCGCCGTGCTGGTCGCCGCGCTGGTCATCATCGTCGGCGTGGTGTTCGTCGAGCAGGGCCAGCGCCGGATCCCGGTCCAGTACGCCAAGCGCATGGTCGGCCGACGCATGTACGGCGGAACGTCGACCTATCTGCCGCTCAAGGTCAACCAGGCCGGTGTTATCCCGGTCATCTTCGCGTCCTCGCTGATCTACATCCCGCACCTGATCACCCAGCTGATCCGCAGCGGTGCCGGTGGCGTGGGCAATAGCTGGTGGGACAAGTTCGTCGGCACCTACCTGTCCGACCCGAGCGATCCGGTGTACATCGCCATCTACTTCGGCCTCATCATCTTCTTCACGTACTTCTACGTCTCGATCACGTTCAATCCCGACGAGCGTGCCGACGAGATGAAGAAGTTCGGCGGGTTCATTCCCGGCATTCGGCCGGGCAAGCCGACCGCCGATTACCTGCGTTTCGTGCTGAGCCGGATCACCCTGCCGGGTTCGATCTACCTCGGCGCAATTTCGGTGCTGCCCAACTTGTTCTTGCAGATCGGCAATAGCGGAGCGGTTCAGAATCTGCCGTTCGGCGGTACCGCGGTGTTGATCATGATTGGCGTGGGCTTGGATACGGTCAAGCAGATCGAGAGTCAGCTCATGCAGCGCAACTATGAAGGGTTCCTCAAGTGAGAGTCGTTTTGCTGGGACCGCCGGGGGCGGGCAAGGGAACGCAGGCCCAGAAACTCTCGGAAAAGCTGGGGATCCCGCAGATCTCCACCGGCGAGCTGTTCCGTAGCAACATCGAGAACGGCACCAAGCTCGGCCTGGAGGCCAAGCGCTACCTGGACGCCGGCGACCTGGTGCCCTCCGAGTTGACCAACCAGCTCGTCGACGAGCGGCTGAACGAGTCGGACGCGGCCAACGGTTTCATCCTGGACGGCTACCCACGCTCGCTCGAGCAGGCCAAGGCGCTGCACGAGATGCTGGGTCGCCGGGGCACCGACATCGACGCGGTGCTGGAATTTCGGGTCTCCGAAGACGAGTTGCTGCAGCGGCTGAAGGGCCGCGGGCGCGCCGACGACACCGACGACGTCATCCTGAACCGGATGAAGATCTACCGCGCCGAGACCGCGCCGCTGCTGGATTACTACAGCGACGAACTCAAGACGGTCGACGCCGTCGGCTCCATGGACGAAGTGTTCGCCCGCGCGCTGCAGTCGCTGGGCAAGTAGGGATGAACCCGCTGGCGCGGCTGCGGGGTCGCAAGGTGGTGCCGCAGCGCAGTGCCGGCGAACTCGACGCGATGGCCGCGGCGGGCGCGGTGGTGGCGGCCGCGTTGCAGGCCGTCCGCGTGGCTGCGGTTTCCGGGGTCTCGACGCTGAGCCTGGACGAAATCGCCGAATCGGTGATCCAGGACGCGGGCGCGGTGCCGTCGTTCCTGGGCTATCACGGTTACCCCGCGTCGATCTGCGCGTCGGTCAACGAGCGCGTGGTGCACGGGATTCCCTCGGCCGCCGAGCTTCTGGCGCCCGGTGACCTGGTGTCGATCGACTGCGGCGCGGTGCTCGACGGCTGGCACGGTGACGCCGCGATCACCTTCGGGGTCGGGACGCTGGACGCGGCCGACGAAGCGCTGTCGCAGGCGACCAGGGAATCGCTGGAGGCCGGGATCGCGGCCATGGTGCCCGGTAATCGGCTGACCGACGTATCGCACGCCATCGAGATGGGCACGCGCGACGCCGAGGCCCGCCATTCGCGGGCGTTCGGGATCGTCGAGGGCTACGGCGGCCACGGCATCGGCCGCCAGATGCACATGGACCCGTTCCTGCCCAACGAGGGCTCACCGGGACGCGGCCCCGTGCTGGCCGCCGGGTCGGTGCTGGCCATCGAACCGATGCTGACGCTGGGAACCGGCAAGACCGTGGTGCTCGACGACCAGTGGACGGTCACCACCACCGACGGGTCGCGGGCGGCACACTGGGAGCACACCGTCGCCGTCACCGACGCCGGCCCACGCATCCTGACCTCGGCTTAGTGGTCGGGCTAGCCTTGAACTAAACGCCTACTCGCCTCGTTTCCCTGGCAGGAGGTGATCGAGTGGCTCGTGTGACTGGCACCGGCAGGGCGTCCGGCGCTGCCGAAGCCGCTCTGATGAAGGCGCTCTACGACGAACACGCCGCAGTTCTGTGGCGGTATGCGCTGCGGCTGACGGGGGATGCGAGCCAGTCCGAGGATGTGGTCCAGGAGACGTTGCTGCGGGCATGGCAACACCCCGAGGTCGTCGGCGACACGGAGCGCTCGGCGCGGGCGTGGTTGTTCACCGTGGCCCGCAACATGATCATCGACGACCGGCGCAGCGCGCGGTTTCGCAATGTCGTCGGCTCCACAGACGTGTCGGGTGCGCCCGAACAGTTCACGCCGGACGAGGTCAATGCGGCGCTGGACCGGTTGCTGATAGCGGACGCGATGGCGCAGTTGTCCGCCGAGCACCGAGCAGTGATCGAACGGTCCTACTACCGCGGTTGGACCACCACACAGACTGCTGCAGACCTCGGAATCGCCGAGGGAACAGTGAAGTCGCGACTACACTATGCTGTGCGGGCGTTGCGACTCACTCTGCAGGAACTTGGGGTCACCCGATGAGGGGCTCCGAATGCGCGAGGGGTGAGAAGAAATGGATGAAATGAGGACGCCGGTGCGCGATATCGGCCCTCCCGAAGACCGTTACGCGATGTGGGATGCCGCATACGTGTTGGGCTCTTTGTCGGCCGCGCAACGCCGCGAATTCGAGACGCACATCGCGCACTGCCCGGCCTGCCGGTCCGCCGTCGCCGATCTCAGTGGTGTGCCGGCGCTGCTGTCGCAGCTCGACCGTGACAAAGTGGCCGCGATCGACCAATCCGGTCCGGCCCCGGAGATGTCTGCGGAATTGCTGCCGTCCCTGCTGGCGACGGTGCGCTGGCGGCGCCGCCGCACCCGGGTAGTGACCTGGGTGGCGTCGACGGCCGCGGCCGCGGTGCTGGCTATCGCGGTGTTCGTCGGTCTTCAGGGGTGGTCGTCGACTCCGTCCCAGCAGGTGACTGCGGCGTCGGAGCCGATGGCGCAGGTGGGCACCAGCCTGCTGACGTCGACGGTCGCCGTCAGCAGCCAGCACTGGGGGACGTCCATCAACCTGCGCTGCGTGTGCCTGGCGCCGCTGAACGCGCACCATGACACGCTCGCGATGGTCGTGTTGGGGCGCGACGGCAGCCAGACCCGGCTGGCGACATGGGTGGCCGTGCCCGGCCACGCGGCGTCGCCCGCGGGTGCCATCTCGACTCCGGTCGACCAGATCGCGGCCGTGCAGGTGGTTGCCGCCGACACCGGACAGGTTTTGTTGCAGCGTTCGCTGTGAACACCGCGCGGTGAACTCAACGCCCTCGCGTGTCGTTACACAGGCATGGCAGGGACGCACCTCGCGGCCGGGATTCAGGACAGCGCCGATGCCGTAGTCATCGGAGCCGGGCCCGCGGGTCTGGCCGTCGCACGGGAACTCGATCATCGGTACGGCGTCAAAGCGCTGGTGCTCGACCGCGCGGCGGCCCCGGCGATCTCCTGGCGCAGGCGTTATGACGACTTCCGCCTGAACACGACCGGGTTCTTGTCTCACCTACCGGGACAACGTATCCCGTTGAGCGCCGGCCGGTGGCCGACCAAGGAGGACATGGTCCGCTACTTCGATCGCTACGTCGTCCGGCAGAAAATCCCGATCAAGCTCGGGTGCGAGGTCCACTCGGTCGACCGTTGCGTGGGAGTGTGGCAGCTGGACACATCATCAGGCAAAATCCGAAGCCGCACAATAGTTCTCGCCACAGGAAACTACGGCGCGCCAGCCGCCCCGCGCTGGCCCGGGCTTGAATGCTTTAAAGGCGAGATCGTTCACTCCGGGGAGTTCATCAACGCGTGGCCTTACCGTGGCCGAGACGTCCTCGTGGTCGGGGCGGGTAACTCCGCCGCCGACATCGCCGTGCAGCTGGCCAACGACGGTGCCCGCCGGATCTGGCTGGCGGTGCGCACGCCACCGCACCTGGTGCGGCGAGCCATTGGAGGATTCCCGTCGGACATCTTCCTCGAGCTGTCCGCAAGAGTCCCCGCTCGCATGGTCGATCCGCTGATCGCCCGCGTGACTCGCCTGATGTGGGGCGACCTGTCCCCCTACGGTTTTCAGCGACCCACGGTCGGCCTCAAAGCGACCGTCGAGACACGGGGTCGCATCCCCACGCTGGCGGACGGGCTGGTCGACGTAGTGCGAGCGCGGCGCGTCGAAGTCGTCGGCGCCGTCACGAGGCTGGAATCCGACTCCGTCATCCTCGCCGACGGCACATCCGTAACACCCGACGTTGTCATCACCGCAACCGGCTTCGAGCCGAACCTGCGCGGATTGGTCGGCCACCTCGGTGTCCTCGACGAGCATGGCAACCCGCGCGGCGGCTTCGCCTGCCACGTCGGCGAGGGAATGTTCGCGATCGGATACGGGATTCCGCCGAATGGCCCGCTGCGGGCGATCCGGCTGGCCGCCACGCCGCTGGCCGCGAAGGTGGCGGGCTACCTCAGACGGACGCGCCACAGCGAACAACTGGCGGCGGTTTAAGGAACGCGAATGGCTCTGCTCACCACTGAACACACATTCTTTCGCGGCGAAGCGGGCTACGAAACGACCCGTCGCGATACCGTGTGGAACGGCCTTGTGCCAGCGCGGTTTCCGGATGTCATCGTGCAGGCGCGCGACGCCGACGACGTGGTCTCGGCGCTCCGTTATGCGCGAGCGAACGGGCATCGCATCGGGGTACGTTCGGGCGGGCACAGCTGGGCCGCCAACCACCTTCGCGACGGCGGACTGCTGCTGGACGTGAGCCGCCTCGACCACTGCAGCGTCGATCCGGAACGGATGACCGCGGACGTGGGCCCGGGAAAGATCGCCAGCGCCTTCGCGGCCGAACTCGACGGGCAAGAACTGTTCTTTCCCGCGGGCCATTGCGAGGGGATCTGCCTCGGTGGTTATCTGCTGCAAGGCGGCTACGGTTGGAACAGCCGGGCTCTCGGACCGGCGTGCGAGAGCGTGCTCGGCCTGGAGGTCATCACCGCGGACGGCGAGCGGATCCATTGCGATCCCGAGAATCATCCCGACTTGTATTGGGCTGCACGCGGTTCCGGTCCCGGCTTCTTCGGCGTGGTGACCTCGTTCAAGCTACGGGTCTATCCGCGTCCGGCGGTATGGGGCACCTGCCTGTACATGTACCCGATTGAACTGGCCGACGAGGTCTTCACGTGGGCGCGCTCGATCAGCGGCGAGCTCGATGACCGGGTCGAATTGCAGGTGCATACCGCCCGTAGCTTCCCGGGAGCCGGGCTCAACCAGCCTGGCATCACGATCGCCTCGCCTGTCTTCGCCGATTCGGAGGACGAGGCGGCCAAAGCCCTTGCCCCGCTAGGCAGTTGTCCGGTTGTCGACAAGGCGATCGTCAGCCTTCCATATGCGCCGACGACCCTGGCGAACTGGTATACGGCCGTGATGACCAGTTACCCGAAGGGCCACCGCTATATTGCGGACAGCATGTTCACGTCGGCTTCCGCCGAAGAACTGCTGCCGGGCATCCGCCGGATCATCGAAACCATGCCGCCGCACCCGTCACACTTCATCTTCACGGGCTGGAAGACGTCGCCGAGCCGCACCGACATGGTGTACGGCCTCGAAGACGACATCTACCTGGCGCTGTACACCATCTGGCAGGATCCGGCGGACGACGAACGGTACCGCGACTGGGCCGCGTCCAACATGGCCGCGATGTCGCACCTGGCGACCGGTATCTCCTTGGCGGACGAGAACCTGTGCCGGCGCCCGGCGCGATTCATCACCGAATCGAACATGGCACGGCTGGACCGGGTGCGCTCGGCCTACGACCCGGATGGCCGCTTTCACAGCTATTTGACACGTATATAAAAGCGCTGGCAATCCGGAGGGATTGCGCTTACCAGTGAACTGAAGCTACCCGCCGGTCGTGTCACTGGCATCGTCATAAGTTAGGTGAGCAGATGTCGAGGCAACACCGGGTGGTCGACCACATCGTCGAGCATCTCGCGAGGACCGACGCCGATTACATATTCGGCGTCGACGGCGCCAACATCGAAGATCTCTACGACGCCGCACACTTTTGCGCAGACATCACCGCCGTGTTGGCCAAGCATGAATTCTCCGCGGCCACGATGGCCGACGGATACAGCCGCAGCGGCGCCGGCCTTGGGGTAGTGGCGGCGACCTCTGGCGGGGGAGCACTCAATCTTGTTCCCGGCCTTGGGGAATCGTTGGCCAGTCGCGTCCCGGTGTTGGCGTTGGTGGGCCAGCCGGCGACAACAATGGACGGGCGGGGCAGCTTCCAGGACACCAGCGGCCGCAACGGCTCGCTGGATGCCGAGGCGTTGTTCTCGGCGGTATCGGTCTGGTGCCGGCGAGTGCTGACGCCCTCCGACATCGTTACCGCCCTGCCGGAAGCCATCGCGGCGGCACGCGGCGGTGGACCAGCTGTCCTGTTGTTGCCCAAGGACATTCAGCAGAAGCCGGTCACGGTCATCGATCATCCCGGGCAAACCATCAGTGATGCAGCGTCGGCGGCGCCCCGGATCGGTGACCTCGATCCGGTACTGCGCGCGCTACGGGCCGCCGATGGACCGGTCACGATCATCGCCGGCGAGCAGGTGGCCCGCGACGATGCCCGAGCGGAGCTGGAGACGCTGCGCGCGATGCTGCGCGCGCGGGTGGCATGCGTGCCCGACGCCAAAGACGTCGCCGGCACGCCGGGTTCGGGTTCGTCGTCGGCGCTGGGCGTGACCGGCGTCATGGGGCATCCCGGCGTGGCCGAGGCGGTCGGTGACAGCACGGTGTGCTTGGTGGTGGGCACCCGACTGTCGGTGACGGCCCGGGCAGGCCTCGACGACGCGCTGACGGCGGCGCGGACGGTCTCGATCGGATCGGCGGCGCCATACTTCGCGTGCACTCACGTGTGCACGGACGACCTGCGGACCTCGTTGCGCATGGTGGCCATGGAACTATCCGGGCAGGGGCGGCCGAGGAACCTGCGCGTGCCCGATTTCGTGACCGACACCGAACTCAGGCCACCACCCTGCCGCGGTCCGGGTGTCCGCTACCGCGATGCGCTGACCGTGCTGGACCGGGTGCTGCCCGACGGCGTGGACATCGTCGTCGACGCGGGCAACACCGGTGCCGCTGCCATTCACCATCTGCCGGTCCGGCGTGGCGGCCGGTTCGCTGTCGCGCTCGGCATGGGGGGCATGGGTTACAGCTTCGGTGCCGCTATCGGGATGGCTTTCGGTCGTGCCGTGGGCAGCCGGCTCAGCCCGCGCACTGTCGTAATCGCCGGGGACGGCGCATTCTTCATGCACGGCATGGAAGTCCACACAGCGGTGCAGTACCGGCTGCCGGTGACGTTCGTCCTGTTCAACAACAACGCCCATGCCATGTGCGTAACCCGCGAGCAGTTGTTCTACGACGACCTGTACAGCTACAACCGGTTCGGTCCCAGCCGGCTGGGCGCCGGGTTGGCGGCGATGTTCCCGGGGCTGTCGGCGATAGACGTGGCCGACGTCGACGCGCTGGCTGCCGTGCTGGAAGGGGCGATGGCCGCGGATGGCCCGTCGGTGATCAGCGTTGAGTGCTCTGCCGACGAAATCCCGCCCTTTGCAGCGTTTTTGAACCAGCAAGCGACCAAAATCATTGGCCGACCGACACCTCAAGAGGAAAGATCAGATGTCCCTGCCAGCGCTTGACGACATTCACGTTCACACCGGCACCACCGAGCCGATCGAGGGGCTGGTCCGGATCGAGACCTCGCCGCTTGAGAAGACCGCCCCGATGTTCATGGCCCAGATGCGGTCTATGTACCCGCATGACGAGGTCTTCGGGCGATACTGCACGGTCAGCGACTACGTCGACTGCCCACCCGACGAGCTGCTCGAATACCTGGCCGATACGCGCAGCCTTGCGGAGTGGACGTACACGCTGCGTGACTTCACTCCCACCGAAGAGCCCGGGCTGTGGCTGGCCTACGACCGGTTGCTCCCGGATACCAAGATCTTCACCCGAACGGTGGCCAACGCCCAAGCAGGCACCGTCGACTACCACTGCGCCTGGGACCAGGGCGCGCACCTCTGGATGATCTACCTGATGCGGGTCGTCGATGCGCAGATGGTGCTGAACAAGCCCGGATCCGTTGTGCTGTGGACCAATTGCCACCACCCCTTCTACGACCACAACCCGTATGGCGACGCCGCGCCGCCGGATCGGACGGGCTGGGTGGGTGACTTCTGGGACATCTTCGGCGCCGGTCACGGGGTGGAGCTGAACAACCTCAAGACGATCGCCGAGTACCGCCACCGCAACGGCCTGCCGATCACGCCGGCCTGGATGAGGTGAGTACCGCAATGAAGCAACCAACCGCGAGCCTGACCGACGTCTCCACCTACCTGCCCGGAAAACCCATCGGCGCAGACTATTACGCGCAGTTCGCCGGCTCCGATGAGCTGGCCGACAACCTGATGTTCCGCGCCCCTAAATTTCGCCATCACGTCGCGGCCGATGAAACCGCAGTCGACATGGTTGAGCGTGCCGCCGCGGGTGTTATCGAACGGAACGGCCACGACGTCATCTCCGACGTGGACGTGCTGATTACCCACGCTCAGATGCCCGACATGCCGTTCTACGGCGGAGGTGGCAGCATCGCACACCGCTTGGGCATGCGACCCAACTGGGTGTTGGATCTGCACAACGGCGGTTGCGCGGCGTTCGTGCTGGGGCTCAAGGTGGCCCGCCGGCTCCTGACGTCCGGCGAAGGGCGCACCGCGCTCGTCGCCGTCGCGCAGAACGCTGCGGGACAGATCTTCGACCAACCCGGCGTGCGGGCGAAGGCGCAGTCGTCGGTACCCGGCGACGGCGCCGCCGTCGGCCTTGTCACGCTGTCGAACGATTCACCGATTCTCGACGTCGAGTGCCGAACCTACGGCGAATACG
This sequence comes from Mycobacterium sp., assembly GCF_036273375.1. Classification (GTDB taxonomy): domain Bacteria; phylum Actinomycetota; class Actinomycetes; order Mycobacteriales; family Mycobacteriaceae; genus Mycobacterium. Next base: position 13,305 of record NZ_DASUHS010000005.1, read on the forward strand.
CCGGCGACATGACCATCGCCATCGACCCGCCCCGCAAATGGTGGCAACCCGGAACGGGTGAGGGCTGCATCGGTTTCACCGAAAGCAAGATCGCCAAGGTGTTGGCGCGCGGCAACAGGCAGGTTCCCGAAGTCGCGCTCGCGGTCTGCGACCGCATCGGGTTGCCCTCCAAAGAGATCGATTTGCTGGTGACCAATCAACCCAATCGGGTGTTTTTGCGTAACTGGCGCGAGGCGCTCGAGGTGCCCGAATCGAGACACCTCGATACTTTTGATGAATGCGGCAACCTGTTCGGCGCCGGCATCCCCGTCAACCTTGACCGTGCGATATCCGACGGTCAGCTCAAGGCCGGCGACGTGGTGATGATGGCGGCATTCGCGCACGCCGGCGACTTCGCGGGCGCGGCCGCAGTCCGCTGGGGCGGGCGAGACTGATGTCGGCCGTGCTGGAAGCGGACCCCGTCACTGCCGAGATAGGCAGCGCGCTGCCGGATGCGATCGATCCGCTGGCGCTGTCCCTCAACGAGAACCCGTTCCCGCCGCTGCCGGCCGTTCGTTCGGCGTTGATCCGCTCGATCGACGCCGCCAACCGCTATCCCGAATTCCGGCCCGAACGGATGCGGTCACTCGTCGCCGGTCACGTAGGGGTCGGCGACGGGCAGGTTGTGCTCGGAGCCGGGGCGAGCGGAGTGGCGATGCAGGTCCTGCATGCGGTGACGCGGCCCGGTGACCGGATTGTGTTGAGCGAGCCGACATTCGACGGATATCCGATCTTTGCACATATGGCCCACCTGACGCCGATCACCGTTCCGCTCGACGGATCTGGCCACCACGATCTGAACGCTATGGCCGAGGCGGCGGCGGGCGCGAACGTCGTCGTCCTGTGCCGGCCGCACAATCCGACCGGCACGATGGAATCCGTTCCGGAGGTCGAACGATTCCTGCGCCGCGTGCCAGACGACACGGTCGTGCTGCTCGACGAGGCCTATATCGAGTTCGTCGCCCCCCAGCACCGCGTCGGCGGACCGGATCTGGTGCGGCGCTTCCCGAATGTCGTGGTGCTGCGGACGTTCTCGAAGGCCTATGGCTTGGCCGGACTTCGTATCGGCTACGGGTTCGCCTCACCGGAGCTCGCCACGATCCTGTGGAAGATGCAATTGCCGTTCGGCATGGGGATCACCAGCCTGGTCGCCGTGGCTGCTTCCTATGCGGCCGACGATCAGTTGCGGCAACGCATTCTGCGAATCAGCGGTGAGCGCCAATACTTGTCCCGGCGCCTCGCCGCGTTGGGGGTGTGCACCACCGACGGACATGCCAACTTCGTTTACCTGCCGCCCGTCGGGCGGCACTGGCAACAGGTGTTCGGTGAGGCTGGGCTGAAGGTCCGGCACTACCCCGACGGAGGCGCGCGGATCACCGTCGGGAGCCGCGCATCCACCCGAGCGGTGCTGGCCGCAGTGGCAAAGTCACACGCCTGAGGAAAATCACGGCCAAAGTGCGGTAAGAAAGGGCGTGGCCCCTTCTGCATCCGACAAACCCGACCCGATCGCACAGGCGAGGGCGAACTGGGCGCGCGCCGGCTGGGGTGACGTGGCGCCGGGCATGGTCGCCGTGACGTCCGTGATGCGGGCTCACCAGATCCTGCTCGCTCGCGTCGAGAACGCGCTGCGCCCCTACGACTTGAGCTTTTCCCGCTTCGAGTTGTTGCGGCTCCTGGCCTTCAGCCGCAGCGGTGCGTTGCCCATCACCAAGGCGTCTGACCGGCTGCAGGTTCACGTCACCAGCGTTACGCATGCGATCCGTCGGCTGGAAGCCAACGGGCTGGTGCAGCGGGTGCCCCACCCCACCGACGGACGCACCACCCTCGTGCAGATCACCGATCTCGGCCGCTCGACCGTCGAGGACGCCACCATCACGCTCAACGAGCAGGTGTTTGCCGACATCGGGATCGATGCCGATGAGTCCGAAGCGCTGGTGTCATCCATCGAGACACTGCGGCGCAACGCCGGCGACTTTTGAACCTCTCGCCGACGTCCTACGTGGTAGCGGTAGGAGGTCTGCGATGAATCTTTGCCCTACGCGGAACTAGCACCGATGCCGCTTCGCATCCTCGTCGTCGGTGCCGGTGTCGGGGGTATCTCCGTTGCCCGGGGACTCATGCGCGACGGGCATGATGTCACCGTCTTCGAGCGACGCCCGGATTCGCAGCCCGGCGGGGGCGCCGTAACCATCTGGCCCAATGGCGCAACGGTTTTGGACCAGCTCGGTGTCGACATGGACGGCGTCGGGCAGCTACTGTCCACGGTGCGAGTCTCGACACCGACCGGCCGCCGGATCACAACGGTGGACTTGACGACGATCACGGCACGGTTGGGCGCACCGGTCCGGATGGTCCCGCGTCGGCTCCTGCTCGAGCGCCTGCTGGATGGGTTTCCCACAGAGCGCATTCGGTTCAACCGCGGTGCCGTCGGTTTCGTCAACACCTGCAATGGGGTTCGGGTCGAATTCGACGACGGCAGGTCGGCCGAAGGGGATCTGCTGATCGGCGCGGACGGTCTGCACTCGAAGGTCCGTGATTACGCCGGCGGGCCGGCGGCGCGGCCCACGGGCTGGTGCAGCTGGCAGGGACTTGCGACGCTTCCCGGCCGGGTCGATAGGAACGTCGCGCTCATGATCATCGGTGAGCATGCAAACCTTGGCCTGTGGCCGGCGGGAGGCTCGGATCTGCAGTGGTGGTTCGACTTGCCGTGGTCGTCCGATTTCGTCAGACCGCCACGCCCTCTCGACATGCTGCGCTCGCACTTCACCGGATGGTCCGAACTGGTCGACCGCGTGCTGGTGACATTGAGCGATGAGGATCTTGCCCCTTCGCCATTCCCGCATTTCCGGCATCCGATTCCCCGCACGGGCCGCGGCGCTATCACGCTGCTCGGCGATGCCGCACACACGATGCCGCCCACCCTTGCGCAGGGGACCAACCAGGCACTCCTCGACACGATGGTGTTGTGCAAGGCGCTTTCGAATCTCGACTGGACAATTCTTCCCGGTGGCAGACATCATCTCGCGAGCGCGCTGCGCTGGTACGAAAAGACCCGGCGACGCCAGGTCAAGGCCGTGTCTTGGGTGACCACGCAGCAGGTGTCCCGCAGCGAGTCCACGCTGAGGCCGGCGGCAATGATCTCGGACCGGTTCATGACCTGGGCGCTAACGGCGTTCCTGCACAAGGTGAGTCACAGCCGGATGTCCGCGGAGATCAGTCGAGACCTCGCGGCCGCCGCGCCAGCGCGTGTCTGATCGGGAGGTGAGGTGATGTCGATGAGCGCCAAGTTGCCGCCTCCGCGGCTGGCCCGCGGTGTCGAATGGATCCGCCACCTCCTGTATCGGCTACATCAACGGCTGGTACCCCCGCCCGCGGCGATGATGGAAATGATCACCGCCACCTGGACTTCGCAGGCGATCACCGTGGCGGCTCAATTGGGCATCGCCGATGCGCTGGCCCACGGCCCGCTGCCGATCGAGGACCTGGCAGACCGGGTGGGCGCGGACGCCGACGCGCTGCGCCGGTTGCTGCGCGCCCTGATCGGCCGGGGAGTTTTCTGCCGCCGCCGCGACGGCCGCTATGAGCTGAATCCCCTTGCGGCGACGCTGCGTTCGGATGCACCAGTGTCGATATCAGCCGCGGCGCGGTTCTATGGGTCGCGGGAGCAGCGCGAACGATGGACCCTGCTCGTTGATTCGGTCCGCACCGGTCTCTCCGTCGTCCCGGCGCTGCACGGCAAGGACAGCTTCGACTACTTCGCCGACGAGCCCGAGCTCGCCGAGCTCTTCAACCAGACGATGACCAACATTTCGGAGCTGACCACCGCGTCCGTGGTCGCCGGCTACGACTTCAGCGCCTACCCCACAATCGTCGACGTCGGTGGTGGTCACGGCCCGCTGCTGGCCGCCGTCCTCGCTGCGGCGCCCGCTTCCCGCGGCGTGCTGTACGACTTGCCGTCGGTCGTCGCGAGCGCGCGCCCACTGTTGGAAAAACACCGTGTCGCTGACCGGGTGCGCATCGCGGAGGGATCGTTTTTCGACACCGTTCCGGGCGGCGGTGACGCCTACATCCTCAAGAACATCATTCACGACTGGCGCGACCAGATGGCGGTCCGGATCCTGCGCAACGTTCGCGCAGCGGCGGGCCCGCAAGCCAGGGTACTGCTGGTCGAAATGGTCATCCCGGAGCACGACCGCGACTTCCCGGGAAACTGGGTGGACCTGGAGATGCTGTTGAATCTGGGGGCTCGCGAACGTACGGCGGCCGAGTACCGATATCTGCTGAGCGAAGCGGGGTTTGAGATGACCAGGATGGTACGAACCGCTTCACCGCTGAGCGTGGTGGAAGCCAGGACCGCATAACCACCGAGCCGTTCAGCTGCCGCGCAGCATCTCGATGACCGCGCTGAAGTCCTTATCGGCGTGGTCGGCAGCGAATTTCGCATAGATCTCGGCGGCGTGTGTACCCAGCGGCGCCGCCGATCCGCTGGAGGACACCGCATCCATCGCCAGGCCCAGGTCCTTGTTCATCAGCGCGGTGGCAAAGCCCGGTTGGAAGTCGTTGTTGGCCGGTGATGTCGGGACCGGTCCGGGCACAGGGCAATTGGTGTGTACCGCCCAGCAGTTGCCGGTCGCCCCGGTGATGACATCGAACAGGGACTGGGCGGACAACCCGAGCTTCTCGGCCAGGATGAACGCCTCGCCGATCGCGATCTGATGCACCGCCAGCACCATGTTGTTGCACACCTTGGCGGCCTGCCCCGCTCCGGCCGCTCCGCAGTGAATGATCTTGCCCGCCATGGGTTCCAGCACCGGCCGCGCCCGCTGTAGGGCGTCCTCGTCGCCGCCCACCATGAACGCCAGCGTCCCGGCGACGGCACCCTTCACCCCGCCCGACACGGGGGCGTCCAGCTGCCCGACGCCGTTCGATTCGGCCAGCGCATGCACCTCGCGGGCATCGTTGACCGAGATCGTGGAGCTGTCGATGAACAACGCGCCGGGTCGCGCTGCGGGCAGGATCTCCGCGTAGCAGCGTTTGACCAGCTCCCCGTTGGGCAGCATGGTGATGACCACGTCGGACCCGGCTACCGCGTCAGTGGCGCTGTCGAATCCGGTGACGCCGGCGTCGGTCGCCGCGGACAGCGCCGCCGGCACGGGATCGAAACCGCGCACCGCATGTTTGGCCGCAACAAGATTCGTCGCCATGGGCCCGCCCATATGGCCCAGGCCCAGGAAGGCCACCGTCAGGTGCTCGGTCATCTTCAAGACCTTTCTATGCGGTTGCGCGGACCCGTGCGGCTTCGGCCCGGCCGATGACCACCCGCATGATTTCGTTGGTGCCTTCCAGGATCCGGTGCACCCGCAGGTCGCGGACGATCTTTTCCAGACCATACTCGCGCAGGTAGCCGTAGCCGCCGTGCAGCTGCAGGGCTTTGTCGGCGACCTCGAAGCAGGTGTCGGTGACGTAGCGCTTGGCCATCGCGCACAACTCGACCTTGTCGGGATCGTCGGCGTCCAACGCATTGGCCGCCCGCCACAACATCATTCGCGATGTCTCGAGGCCGGTGGCCATGTCGGCCAGGGTGAACCGGATGGTCGGCTCGTCGAGCAAGGCCGACCCGAACGCCCGCCGATCGCGAACGTAGGTCCCGGCCTTGTCGGACGCGGCCTGGGCGCCGCCGAGTGAGCACGCGGCGATATTGAGCCGACCGCCGTTGAGGCCCTTCATCGCGATGCCGAATCCGGCGCCCTCGCCGCCGGCGCCGCCCAGCATCGCGTTGGCCGGCACCCGGACCCCCTCCAGGATTACCTGCGCGGTGGGCTGGGCATGCCAGCCCATCTTCTCCTCGAGCGAGCCGAAACTGAGTCCAGCCGCGCCCTTTTCGACCACGAAGGCCGATATGCCGCGCGGCCCCTCACTCCCGGTCCTGGCCATCACCACGTAGACGTCTGAGGCGCCCGCGCCGGAGATGAACTGCTTGACGCCGTCGAGCACATAATCGCCGCCCTGTTTGACCGCGCGGGTACTCAGCGCGCTGGCGTCGGAACCGGCGCCGGGCTCGGTGAGGCAGTAGCTGGCGATGACGTCCATCGACGCCAGCCGCGGGACCCAGTCCTTGCGCTGCTCGGCGGTGCCGAAGGTGTCGATCATCCATGCGCACATGTTGTGAATGGACAGGAACGCGGCGGTGGTGGGGTCGGCGATGGCCAACTGCTCGAAGATGCGGACCCCGTCGAGCCGGCGCAGGCCGCTACCGCCGACATCCTCGCGGCAGTAGATCGCCGCCATGCCAAGGTCGGCCGATTCGCGCAGCACGTCGACCGGGAAATGTTTGGCCGCATCCCATTCCAGGGCGTGCGGGGCGAGTCGCTTGGCGGCGAACGCGGCGGCCGTCTCGGTGATCACCCGTTCGTCGTCGTCGAGGGTAAATGAAGCCATAAAGCAGTCGACCCTAATCCATTGTGGGGATGACGAATTCGGCACCATCCTTGATGCCGGATGGCCACCGCGACGTCACCGTCTTGGTCTTGGTGTAGAAGATGATCGACGAGGGGCCGTGCTGGTTGAGGTCTCCGAAGCCGGACCGCTTCCACCCGCCGAAGGTGTGGTAGGCCACCGGCACCGGGATGGGCACGTTGACGCCGACCATGCCGACCTGCACGCGCGAGACGAAGTCGCGGGCCGCGTCGCCGTCGCGGGTGAAAACCGCCACGCCGTTGCCGTATTCGTGTTCGGACGGCAATCGCAGCGCCTCATCGTAGTCGTGCGCGCGGACGATGCACAGCACGGGACCGAAGATCTCGTCGGTGTAGATCGACATGTCCGGCGTGACGTGGTCGAACAGCGTGGGACCGATGAAGAATCCGCCTTCGAGGTTTGCGTCACCGAAAGTCAGGTCGTCGCTGGCGCGTTCGCGGCCGTCGATGACCAGCTCTGCCCCCGCGTCGACACCCTGGGCGATGTAGCCGCGCACCCGTGCCACGGCGGCCTCGGTCACCAGCGGACCGTAGTCGGCCTTGGGGTCCAGGCTGTGGCCGACACGCAGGTTGTTGATCCGCTCGATGAGCCGGGCGCGCAGCCGGTCGGCGGTCTGGTCACCGACCGGGACCGCGACGCTGATCGCCATGCAGCGCTCGCCGGCGCTGCCGTACCCGGCGCCGATCAGCGCGTCGACGGCTTGGTCCAGATCGGCGTCGGGCATCACGATCATGTGGTTCTTGGCGCCCCCGAAGCACTGTGAGCGCTTGCCGGTAGCCGCGGCCCCGGCGTAGATGTACTGGGCGATGTCGGAGCTGCCGACGAACCCGACCGCCTGGATGTCGGGGTGGTTCAGGATGGCGTCGACCGCCTCCTTGTCGCCGTGCACGACCTGGAACACGCCGGGCGGCAGGCCCGCCTCTGCGAAGAGTTCGGCCAGCCGCACCGGGACCGACGGGTCACGCTCGCTGGGCTTGAGCACGAACGCGTTGCCGCAGGCCAGCGCCGGGCCGGCCTTCCACAGCGGGATCATCGCCGGGAAGTTGAACGGCGTGATGCCGGCGACCACGCCCAGCGGCTGGCGCAGCGAGTAGACGTCGATGCCCGGTCCGGCGCCTTCGCTGTACTCACCCTTGAGCAGGTGGGGGATGCCCATGCAGAACTCGATGACCTCGATGCCGCGCTGGATGTCGCCCTTGGCATCGGCCAGGGTTTTTCCGTGCTCGCGCGACAGCAGCTCGGCCAGCTCGTCGCTGTGCTTGTTGACCAGCTCGATGAAGCGCATCATCACCCGCGCGCGCCGCTGTGGATTGGTTGCGGCCCAACCTTTTTGGGCCTCGACAGCCGATGCCACCGCGGCATCGATGTCGGCCTGGCCGGCCATCGGCACCGTCGCCTGAACCTGGCCGGTGCTGGGATCGAAAACGTCAGCGCTGCGGCCGGACTGGCCGGCGGTGCGCTGCCCATCGATGAAGTGTGGAATCTGTGTGGTCATGGGGCCCTCGAGTGTGGTTACGACGCTTAAGCGGATACTTGCATATCCTAGTAACCCGGGTCGGACGTTGGCAAGGTGGGTGACTTGTCGCCTTTTCCTGCATATCAACCGAAGGTCTGGGCGGCGTGCCGATTGCGCGGCCAGGACCCCGGCAAAGTCGTCCGGACGTTCTACCGCGCGCCCGTGAGCGCGGGATTCCGTTCGCTACCCGGCGGTGATGCCGTTTTGTACTGCGGCAACGACAAGTACGGGTTACTGCATATCGAAAAGGAACACGGAGATCAGTGGGATCAGGTCGCGAACACACGGTGGCCAACCGCCGGTAATTGGCGCTATCTCGCCGACTACTCGATAGCTCAGACGTTGGCCTATCCAAATCAGGTGGAGTACAACCAAAACAACGACACATTCGCCCTTTACCGCAAGATCGCGAGTGCGGACGGCACTTACGTTTTTACGACCCGTGTCGTCATTTCGGCGAGCGACGGGAAAATCATTACGGCATTCCCGCAGACGAGGGGATAGGGACAGTGACCCAAAGCGTTGAGCCGCCGCGCACCTACACGGGGCGCCGCGATCTCATTGCCGAAAAGCTGGAACCGTACCTCCAGATCAGCGACATGCTTCCGAGCAACCTGAGGCCCACCTCGGAAAGTGTCGAAAAGTTCTGGGACAACTCGCTCTTATGCAGTTGGGCTGACCGAGCAACGGGCCGCACGCGCAGCCTCACGGTGTCGCTGTATAGGGCCGCTGACGGCGAACAGAGGGCGCACGAAGTACGGGAGATGATGCGGCAGGAATGTCCGTCCGGGTTGGATTTGCATACGCCGAATCCGGAGGCCTACGAGATTGCGGGGCCGCAACCCGGCGAATACGTGTTCGTCCTGTCCTACCTCGGACACGTACGCGCCGTGGTGGGCAACTGCGTCGTTCACATAATGCCGATGGGAACCGGCATCGAGTTGAGTGAATTGGCCGGTCCGGCACTCGACATCGGCCGCGCGGTGGGTTGCTCACCGTACGAGAACGACTTCACGTTGCCGGAGTTTCCGGAAGAGTGGCACAACCAGTCAGTCGGGTGGCGCGTGGAAGGCGGGTCTCCCTAACCGCCCGGAGCGGCTAACCTGACACCTGTATGCGCACCATCGAGACCGACTACCTGGTAGTCGGTGCGGGCGCCATGGGCATGGCGTTCATCGACACGCTGGTCTCCGAGACGGAGGCCCGCGTCGTGGTGGTGGACCGCCACCACGCGCCCGGTGGGCACTGGACCATGGCCTACCCGTTCGTGCGGCTGCATCAGCCTTCGGCGTTCTACGGCGTCAATTCGTCACGGCTGGGCAGCGACACCATCGACCAAGTGGGTTGGAATCACGGGCTTTACGAACTGGCGACCGCCGGTGAAATCTGCGCGTATTACGAGCGCATCATGCGCCGGGAGTGGTTGCCGACGGGCAGGGTCAGCTATTTCCCGATGAGCGAATACCGCGGCGACGGCCGGTTTCGCACGCTGGCCGGCGCCGACCACACCGTCCGCGTGGCGCGCCGCGTCGTCGACGCCACCTACATGCGGGTCACCGTTCCGGCCATGCGCCGCCCGCCTTACGCGGTTGCCGACGGCATCGGATGCGTGCCGCCCAACGACCTGCCCTGGCTCGCCGCGCATGAGCGCTACGTCGTTGTGGGGGCCGGCAAGACCGGCATCGACACCTGCCTGTGGCTGCTCAGTCACGGTGTCGGGCCGGATCGGCTGACCTGGATCATGCCCCGCGACTCCTGGCTGCTGGATCGCGCCACGATCCAGCCCGGATCGTTGTTCGCCGATCGGATCAAAGCCTGCTTCACCGCGCAGTTGCGGGCCGTCGCGGAGGCGGAGTCGGTCGAGGATCTGTTTTCGCGTCTGGAACACATCGGTGCACTGCTGCGGGTCGATCCGGCGATCCGGCCGAGCATGTACCGCTGCGCGACCGTCACCCGGCTCGAACTCGAGCAGCTGCGACGCATCACCGGCGTGGTGCGCATGGGCCACCTGCAAGGCGTCGAGGCCGACCGGATGGTGCTCGACCACGGCGCCGTGGCGATGGACGGCGGGGCGCTGTACATCGACTGCACCGCCGATGGTGCCGAAAAACGGCCCGCGACAACTATTTTCGACGCCGACCGCATCACGTTGCAAAGCGTGCGCGGATGCCAACAGATATTCAGCGCCGCGCTGATCGCCCACGTCGAAGCGGCCTATCCGGACGACGGCGTGAAAAACGAGCTGTGCGTGCCGTTGCCGCACCCGGACACCGACCTCGACTGGCTGCGCCTCGCGCGAGCCGACTACGGCAATCAGCTGCGCTGGCTCGACGACCCCGAGTTGACCGGCTGGCTCGCCGGGGCACGCCTGGACCTCTTCGGCCATCTGATGGGGCATCTGCTCGCCCCGCCGTCGGCGAAGCCCCGCGTGCGCGACCGGATACTGGTCATGGCTAAATCGGCGCTCGCTGCCACCGCCACCAAGCTTGACCAGCTGATGGCCGCCGAAGCCGCCCTCGCGGCGCCCTGACCCGTGTAACCCGAGTCGATATTCATCGGGTGAAGGAGGCATGTGGCGGCAAGAAACGAACCCGTCGGCCCGCGACCCCTGCGCGTGGTGCCCGACGCTGGCCATGACGCCGGCTACCCGAACTGGGAAGCCGTGTACTCCGACAACGTGACCTGGGTGTACCGCACGCTGTTCGCGCGCGTCGGCAACCAAACCGACGCGGAAGACCTCACCGCCGAGGTGTTCCTCGCCGCGCTACGGCCACTGCGGCTGACCGCGAGCGTCGCCGAGGTGCGCGCGTACCTGCGGACGACGGCCAGGACGGTGCTGGCCGCGCACTGGCGCGAGACGCTGGGGCGAGAGATAACCTCGATCGAGGACATCGAACAACCAGCCGACAGCCAGGACGCGATCAGCACCGCGCCGCAGCGTGTTGCCCGGGTTCTGGACAGCCTGCCGGACCGGTACCGCCAGATTCTGGAATCCCGCTTCCTGCGGGGTAATTCGATCAAGGAGTCAGCCGCGGAACTCGGGATCAGCGTGGCCAATGCCAAAGTGCTCCAGCACCGCGCCCTGCGGCTGGCGGCGCAGGTCAACGATGGAGGCCAGCCATGAATGCGCGAGGGCTGCGACGTTATGTCGACGACCTGCTGCGGGGGCGCCGGCCCAGGCCGTTCGCGCCCGACGACTTCGAGGCCGCGCAACTTCGCACGGCGATCGAGCTGCGCGCGGCTCGCGAGGGTGGTGACGCACCGCGCCAGGAATTCGTCACCGATCTGCACCGGCGGGTCGCCGAGCAGATGTCGGGCGCGCCAACGGAAACGGCGCCCGGCCGCGGCAGCACGCGCCGCCAGGTCATCGTCGGCACGTCGGCCGCCGCCACCGCGGCGGTCGCCGCGGTGTCCGTCGACCGCGCCCTGATCGCGGGCCAATCCGCCGACCGCCGTCCTTCCGAGGTTGCCGCCGGGCAACTCACGCCCAACGAGGGCAGCTGGCAGCGCGTGGCGGCCGGTTCGGACGTACCCGACGGCGCCATGCACGCCTTCGACCTCGGCTCGGTGACCGGATTCGTCCGCCGCGTCGACGGCAAAATCCAGGCGATCTCCGGGGTGTGTACTCACCAGGGCTGCAAGCTGTGGTTCGACGCACCCGACGACACGCTGCGCTGCCCCTGCCACACCACGTCGTTCTCGCCCGCCGGCCAGGTGCTCACCCACCAGTTGCCGATAGCACCGAAACCGCTGCCCGCATTGATGGTTCGTGAGGTCAACGGGGTCATCCAAGTATTCGCGCCGCCGCGTCCCGAGCGGCCGGCCTGAGCGGTGTAACCCACCGCGCTATCTCTGAGCATGGATATCCCCGTGCGACGAAGATTTTTGGCGGCCGTGCCGGCCGTGGGCGTGTTGCTGCTGGCCGGCTGCTCCCAGCCGCGGCCGGTGGCGACCACCGCCGCGCCCACGACCGAGATGTCGGTCACCGCACCGGCGGCTCCGGTGCGCGGCAATCAGGTCACCATCGACGGGTTCGCGTTCGCGCCCGCCTCGCTGAGCGTCACCGCCGGGACGACCGTCACGTGGACCAACCGCGACGAAGAACCCCACACGGTGGCAGCGAGCGACGGCTCCTTTCACTCACCCGGCATGGGAACGGGGGCCACCTTCACCCACACCTTCCCCGCCGCCGGGACTTTCGACTACGTCTGCTCGATCCACCCGATGATGCGCGGCGCCGTGGTGGTGACGGGATGAGTCGCGCCGGCGACGATGCGGAGCGAAGCGATGAGGTGGGGGCACCTCCCGCTTGCGGGGGAGAGCGGCGCATGACTAGCACCGGCGAGAACCGCATGACCCGCCGCCAGCTCATCCGGCACACGGCATGGTTCGGTGCGGCGGTCGGGTTCGCCGTGGCCGGCGGCGAGGTCATCTCGCATGTCGCAGGCCAGGCTGGGGCGCAACACGCGGCGGCCCGGCCCACCCTGCGGTTCGCCCAAATCAGCGACAGCCACCTCGGTTTCACCGGGGCACCCAACCCCGACGTCACCGGAACGTTCGGCCACGCGATCGATCTGGTCAACAACCTCGGTTACACACCGGATTTCGTCATCCACACCGGGGACCTCACCCATCTATCCAGCCCGGAGCAGTTCGACCAGGCGAAGCAGATGATGAGTGGGCTCAAGACACCACACGTGTTCACCGTGCCCGGAGAGCACGACTCGATCGACGACGCCGGGCAGAAGTATCGAAACGCGTTCGGCGCCGGCTCCGTCGGAGACGGGTGGTACAGCCTCGATATCGCCGGCGTGCACCTGATCGCGTTGGTCAACACGTTGAATCTGCACAAGCTCGGTCATCTCGGTGCCGATCAGTTGGAGTTCGTCAAGAAGGATGTCGCGCGTCTTTCCAGCGATACTCCCATCATCGTGTTCAGCCACATCCCACTGTTTGCGATGTATCCGCAGTGGGGCTGGGGCACCGACGATGCCACCAAGGCGCTAAGCTACCTGCGCCGCTTCTCCTCGGTCACGTGTCTGAACGGCCATGTCCACCAACTGTTCTCCAAAACTGAGGACAATGTCACGTTCTACAGCGGCACGACCACCGCCTACCCGCTGCCGCGACCCGGTGACGGGCCCGCGCCCAAGCCGGTCACGCTTCCGGCCGGCAAGCTGCGCGACGCGCTGGGCATCCGTGAGGTCAGCTACGCCAGAGGAGAGGCCGATCTGGCATTGAAGGAGACGGCGCTGCAATGACTTTGACGAACATCCTAGTCCGTCTCGGCCTCGCCGTGTCGTTGACCGTCAGCGCCGCCAGCCACGCCTACCTCTATGTGCATGGCTACCGACATATCCCGACGATCGGCACGGCATTCATGACCCAGGCCAGCCTCTCGTTCGCGATCGCGCTGCTGATCCTGATCGGCGGTCCCGGGTGGCTGCGCTGGGCCGGTGCCGCGCTGGCGGCGGGTTCGCTGGTCGCATTCGTTTTGTCGCGCACCGTCGGCCTGTCCGGCTTCGCCGAACGGGGTTGGGACCCAGCACCGTACGCCGTCCTCAGCGTAGTGGCTGAGGTGCTCACGGTGGCCTTATGGGCAAGTGTTCTAGCGGCTAGGCGGAATCGGGCCGCTTCTGCGTGAGTCGCATTCCCTCAACAAATGCCTTCGTCTCGTCCCAGGTGGGCAGCAGGCCGGAGGCGCGCACCTCTGCGAAGCTGGGCGCCGCGGCGTCGCGATCGGATAAGTTGGGCGCCGCCCCATGCACCAGCGGCCAGTCGATGGCCAGCGCCGGATCGGTCGCGCAGATCGTGTGTTCGCGCTGCGGGCTGTATTCCGCCGAGCACAAATACATCACCGTCGAATCGTCTTGCAGCGCGAGGAAGCCATGCCCCAGACCCTCGGAAACGTAGATCGTCCGGTGATCGGAATCGTCGAGCAGAACCGAATCCCACTGCCCGAATGTCGGCGAGCCCACCCGGATATCGACGACAACGTCGAACACCGAACCGCGAACGCAGGTCACGTATTTGGCCTGGCTCGGCGGCACCTGAGCGAAATGCAATCCGCGTAGCACGCCGGCCGATGACACCGAGCAATTGGCCTGCCGGACATCCAACCCGTGGCCGACGAAGGAGCGGAATCCCTTGTCGGTGAGCCATTCGAAGAAATGACCGCGCGAATCGCCATGAACGGCGGGAGTGATCTCCCAGGCACCGGGGATCTTCAGTTCACGAACTTGCACGTTACTGCCCACGCTCTTCGTAGCGGGCTTCCGAGGCGTCTTTCAACGGACGCCACCACGATTCGTTTGCGCGATACCAGTCGATGGTTGTACGCAGACCCTCCTCGAAATCAGTATGCTTTGGCGCCCAACATAATTCGTCGTACAGCGCCGACGGGTCGATGGCGTAACGCAGATCGTGGCCCACGCGGTCGGTGACGTGGTCGAAGTCGTCGGGCTCGCGGCCCATCATCTGCAGCAGCGTTCGCAGCACGGTCAGGTTGTTGCGTTCTCCTTCGGAGCTGATCAGGTAGGTGCGCCCGATCTCACCCTTGTCCAGGATGCGCCGGACCGCGCTGTTGTGGTCGTCGACATGAATCCAGTCACGAACGTTGGCGCCGCTGCCGTACAGCTTGGGCCGCCGGCCGGTGAGCACGTTGGTGATCTGGCGCGGGATGAACTTTTCGACGTGCTGGTACGGCCCGTAATTGTTGGAGCAGTTCGAGATCGTGGCGCGTACCCCATACGAGCGCACCCAGGCCCGCACCAGCATGTCAGCGGCGGCTTTGGTCGCCGAATACGGACTGGACGGGTTATAGGGTGTCGCCTCGGTGAACCGCTGGGGGTCGTCGAGCTCTAAGTCGCCATAGACTTCGTCGGTCGAGATGTGGTGCAGCCGCACACCGTAACGCCGCACGGCCTCGAGGATGGTGAAGGTGCCGACGACGTTGGTGTGCAGGAATGGCTGGGGGCTGTCCAGCGCGTTGTCGACGTGACTCTCCGCGGCGAAATGCACCACCGCGTCGGATTCCGCGACCAACCGCGACACCAGGTCGGCGTCGGTGATGTCACCGATGACCAGGCCGATGGAGTCCTCGACGCCGGCCAGGGACTCGCGGCGACCCGCGTAGGTCATCGCGTCGAGCACCGTCACCGAATCCTCGGGGTGCTCGCGGACCGTGCTGTGCACGAAGTTGGCGCCGATGAATCCAGCGCCGCCGGTGACCAGTAACCGCATGCCCAAAACCCTAACCGAGTCGATCGGTCAGTTTGCGGGAGTCAGCCCCGGCCAATTCACTTAACGCGGGTAGCAGCGTTTCCTCGTCATGCGCGCCGAGCGCCTGGATCGCCACGTGGTCGGCCCGGGCCTCCAGATGTTCACTCAGCCTCGGCGGCGGCCGGGGCGGGCGCCGACCAGATGTTGACGATTCCGGTGGCCAGCTGCAGCGACGTCGTCTGCGCCAGGGCCGGGTCGGCCCAAGACAGATCGGCGTCCGGTGATCCACCGATCCAGGCGGCGCCGTAGCCCAGCGATTCGATGCCCGCGGCCAATTCCGGGGAGATGGATCGGGTGGACAGCCACACGCCGAACCGGCCGAGCTCGGGTTTGAGTGAAACTCCCTCGGTCATCTAGCTCCCCCTACGGCAAGTCAGGACTGTGTCAAACCCAGCGGCCCCGCCAATTCGGCCAGTGCCGCGACCAGGTTTTCATCCTTCGTCAGCACCTGCACGGGGACGTGATCGGCGCCGGCGTCGAGGTGTTCGTTGAGTCGCGCCGCGATCTGGTCCACGGTGCCGTATGCGACCACCGCGTCCACCAGGCGATCGCTTCCCGGCCGGGTGACTTCGTCCTCGGTGAAACCCAGCCGCTTCCAATTGTTTCGGTAGTTGGCGAGATTGAAGTAGACGTCGAGCGCCTTGCGGCCGACCGCCCGGGCCTTCTCGGCGTCGGTGGTCAGAATCGCCTTGTGCTCGGGGGCCAGGAAAGCCGACGGTCCGATGATTTCGCGGGCGTGCGCGGTGTGTTCCGGGGTGGTCAGGTAGGGGTGTGCCCCGGCCGAGCGTTCCGCGGACAGCTTGAGGACGCGCGGGCCCAGCGCCGCCACCACCCGGCGGTTGGCTGGTATGCCGTAGTCATCGAGCTGCTTGAGGTAGTCGGTCAGCGCGTCGTAGGGCTTGCGGTACTCGGTGTGAGCCTCGGGGTGTCCGACGCCGATGCCGAGCAGGAATCGGCCCGGATAGGCCTTATCGATGCGGTGGAATGATTCGGCCACCGGCTTGGCCGCCGCGGTCCAGATGTTGACGATGCCGGTGCCCACCTGCAACGTCGTCGTCGCCTCCAGGAGGGGCTCGACCCACGCCAGCTCGGCGGGCGGTGAACCGCCGACCCAGACGGCACCGTAGCCCAGCGCTTCGATATCCCTGGCCTGCTCGGGTGTGACGCCGCGTCCGAACGATCCGAACCGGCCGAGATTGGGTTTGCTCGCTGCATCGGTCATGGTGTTCCCAACCCGCGCCCCGCGACAGCTATTCCGGGGCGGCTACATCCTCATCGGCATCGTCGAGGTCCGCGGCAGTGACGTCGGCGGCCGGTGGCTCCAGCGGCAGCAGCACGATGAACCGGGTGTCGCCGGGCACCGACTCCACCCGCAGATCCCCGCGATGCTTCTTCACCACGATGTTGAACGCCAGGTCCAGGCCCAGCCCGGTGCCTTCGCCGAAGGGCTTGGTGGTGAAGAACGGCTCGAAGATGTGCTCGCGCACGTCCTCGGGTATTCCCGGCCCGGTGTCGCAGATTTCGATGCGGGCCAGGTTGTCTCCTGCCCGGCAGGTGCGGATGGTCAGCGTTCCGCCGGTATCGCGCATCGCGGCGATCGCATTGTCGATGATGTTGGTCCAAACCTGATTGAGATCACCTGGGTAGCAAGGGATTTCGGGTAAAGTCTGGTCGAAGTCCTTGACCACCGTGACGACGTTGTCCTTACCGGCGCCCTTGCCCGCGTCCTTGGTCAATCGGTCGGCGAACATCACCAGCGTGCTGCGCAGCAGATCGTGCACATTGGTCACCTGGAACGGGGCCCGATCCATTTGCGAATACTGCTTGGCGTCGGCGACCAGCGCCGAAATCCGTTTGCTCGCTTCCAGAATCTGGTTCATCAGCAGCTCGCTCTCGATGGTGTAGTTGATCCATCGGATCGCCTGCTCCAGCGATGTCGACGCGAGCTCGTCGGTGACCGCGGAAATCCGCTCCAGCCAATCGGTGTCGACGCCGCCCTCGACGAACGTCGGCGCGATGTCCCACCCGCCGTCGATGCCGTGGTCCTCCAGCCAGTCGCCGACGGCGTCCTCGCGGTCGGCGGTCTCGAGCGCGCTCAAGTGCTGCGACGCGGATTTGGCGACCTGCTCGGCGACCCGTTCCTGCAACTGCACCAAAGCGCTGAGCGCCTCGGGGGTGATGGTGCCGTCGGCGAGCATCGCCAGCTTGTGCCGCATGTTGGCCACGCGCTCGCGCAGATCCGCCGCGGATCGCGAGATCGCCGCCGCGGGGTTGTTCAGCTGATGCGTCAGGCCGGCCGACAACCGGCCCAACGCCAGCAGCTTCTCGCGGTTGTCGATGATCCGGCGGGTGCGGTCGGTGCCGACGGCGATGCCGTCGAGCAGATGCACCGCCATCGGGAACTGGTCCTTCATGAACTGGGCGAACACCGGCGCGTCCATCACGAAGAAGCGCGACGGCTTGGTCACGTGCACCGAGGCGTCGTAGCTCTTCTGCTTGCCGCCGGTGAACGCCCGCCAGGCCCCGCAATACACGCCGCGCTGCGAGGTGCGGTTGGTTTCGATGTCCTGGCCGCCGGAGAGTTTGGTCATGGTCAGCTCCCCGTCGAGCAGGACGTAGAAGCAGGTCGCCGGTTCGCCCTCGACGCAGATCGGACCCGGTTCGTAGTGCTGGATGTGCCCGTTGCCGCACAGCACGGCGAGCTGCTCGTCGGTGAGTGCCTCGAACAGGAACAGGCTGCGCAACTCGTCGGGCTGGCAGGGGATCGGCTTTGATTCCGCCGCGGTCATGCTTCGGCCAGGTATCGGTGGACCAGCATGACGGCCATCGAGCCTTCACCGACGGCGGCGGC
>NZ_DASUHS010000006.1:0-48558 GCF_036273375.1 Mycobacterium sp.
TGGCGGCCCACCGCGTCGATCTCGTCGACGAAGATGATGCACGGGCTGTTCTGCTTGGCCTGCTCGAACAGGTCGCGCACGCGGGAGGCGCCGACACCGACGAACATCTCGACGAAGTCCGAACCCGAAATCGTGAAGAACGGCACCCCGGCTTCCCCGGCGACCGCGCGGGCCAGCAGCGTCTTACCGGTGCCCGGGGGCCCGTACAGCAGCACGCCTTTGGGGATCTTGGCGCCCAGCGCCTGGTAGCGGCCCGGGTTCTGCAGGAAGTCCTTGATCTCGTAGAGTTCCTCGACCGCCTCGTCGACGCCGGCGACGTCGGCGAACGTGGTCTTGGGCATGTCCTTGGAGAGCTGTTTGGCGCGCGACTTGCCGAAGCCGAAGCCCATCCGGGCGCCGCCCTGCATGCGGGAGAACATCACGAACAGCCCGACCAGTAGCAGCAGCGGTAGGACGTAGACCAGCAGCTCACCCAGGATGCTGCCCTGGTTGACGACCGTGCTGACCTTTGCGTTCTTAGCGCTCAGCGCATTGAACAGGTCCACCGCGTAGCCGCTGGGGAACTTGGTGATGACCTTGTCGGAATTGTCCGTGTCACCATTGCCCTTCTTCAGGGTCAATCGCAGCTGCTGTTCGCGGTCGTCGATTTGTGCGCTTTTGACGTTGTCGCCGTTGATCTGGGACATCGCCACCGACGTGTCGACGGGCTTATAGCCGCGGGTGTCGTCGCTGAAATAGAAGAACGACCAACCGAGCAGTACCACGACAGCGATCGCCGTGATGGTGCGAATCACGTTTTTCCGGTTCATCAATCATCGGCCTGCCGGCCAGGTCCTTCCCCGATATACACGCAGCTGGAAAAGTCCAGGCTACCGCTAGTGGCGATCGAGAGCTCCGGCAGAGCCGGGGCGCAGCGGGTCGCCACCGTCCTTTCTCAGTTAACGAGGGGCAGTTCCCGGCTACTCGTAATACCGGGCCTCGACAACGTTGCCGTCCGGATCGGCGAAGTAGTACCCCTGCGGCGCCCACCCCCGCGCGCCGAAGCTCCGGTTCAGCCGCGCGCTGGTGTCCACGCCGTCGGCCTGCAGCCGCCGGTCCAGCGCATCGTATTCGGCCTTCGACAGCGCCAGGCAGACGTGATTGACCGGATGGCCGGCGCTGCCCTCGATGCGGGTCAACGTTTCGGTCGCCGAAATGCCTTCGGCGGGCATCAAGTCGATGATGGAGTCCGCACAAACCCGCACGCTGGGAAACGGCGCATCTCCGGCTTCGAATTCGGCGAACCGGACCGGTTCCAGCCCGACGACGCGGGTGTAGAAGTCCATCGACACCCGCGGATTTTTCGTCCAAAGCACCACATGGTCCAGTCGCATCGAATCGAGTATTCCCGCCTGCTGCCTCTTGGTCGCCAACCGAGCGCAATTCGGATAAGCCAAGACCGCTCGGGCCCTTCTCAGCCAGCAACCGTTGTGCTTTGGTGGGACGGTGCCCCCAACCGAACGGTTAGTAGATACCAACGGTGTGCGGCTGCGAGTGACCGAAGCGGGCGACCGAGGCGCACCCGTGGTGCTCCTGGCTCATGGCTTCCCCGAACTCGCCTACTCCTGGCGTCACCAGATACCCGTCCTCGCCGACGCCGGCTACCACGTGCTGGCGCCCGATCAACGCGGCTACGGCGGTTCTGATCGTCCGGACGCCGTCGACGCCTACGACATTCATCAGCTGACCGCCGACCTGGCCGGTCTGCTCGACGACGTCGGCGCGCAGCGCGCCGTGTGGGTCGGACACGACTGGGGTGCCGCCGTGGTGTGGAACGCCCCGCTGCTGCACCCGGATCGGGTCGCGGCCGTCGCCGCGATGAGCGTGCCGGTGACGCCGCGCCCAAAGGTGGCGCCGACGACGGCGTGGCGCAAGACGTTCGGCGAGAACTTCTTCTACATCCTTTATTTCCAGGAGCCCGGCGTCGCCGACGCCGAATTGAACGTCGATCCCGCTCGGGTGATGCGACGCATGATGGGCAGCCTGCGGACATCCGGTGACAAGGCCGCGGCGCTACGGATGGTGGCCCCCGGTCCGGAAGGTTTCATCGACCGGCTGCCCGAACCCGACGGGCTGCCGGACTGGATAAGCCAGGGCGAGCTCGACCACTACATCGCCGAGTTCACCCGCACCGGTTTCACCGGCGGCCTGAACTGGTATCGCAACTTCGACCGCAACTGGGAGACCACCGCCGAACTCGACGGCGCGAAGATTTCGGTCCCGTGTTTGTTCATCGGCGGGACGGCCGATCCCGTCCTGTCTTTCACCCGCACCGATCGCGCCGCGGATGCGATCTCGGGCCCGTACCAACAGGTGATGATCGACGGCGCCGGGCATTGGCTGCAGCAGGAGCGCCCCGCCGAGGTGAATGCGGCCTTATTGGAATTCCTCGACGGATTGGAGCTGCAATGAGCGCGCCCCTGCGTTTCGGTGTATTTATCACACCGTTTCATCCCATCGGCCAATCCCCAACCGTGGCACTGGAATACGACATGGAACGCGTCGTCGCCCTGGATCGGCTGGGATTCGACGAGGCGTGGTTCGGCGAGCACCACTCCGGTGGCTACGAGCTGATCGCCTGCCCGGAGGTCTTCATCGCCGCGGCGGCCGAGCGGACCAAACACATCCGGCTGGGCACCGGGGTGGTGTCGCTGCCCTATCACCATCCGCTCATGGTGGCCGACCGCTGGGTGCTGCTCGACCACTTGACCCGTGGGCGGGTGATGTTCGGCACCGGCCCCGGTGCGCTGCCCTCGGACGCCTACATGATGGGCATCGACCCGATCGAGCAGCGCCGGATGATGCAGGAGTCTCTCGAGGCGATCCTCGCGCTGTTCCGTGCCGCACCCACGGAACGCATAGACCGTCACTCCGACTGGTTCACCCTGCGAGACGCGCAGTTGCACATCCGGCCCTACACCTGGCCATACCCCGAAATCTCCACCGCGGCGATGATTTCGCCGTCGGGCCCCCGGCTGGCCGGCGCGCTCGGCACCTCGCTGCTGTCGTTGTCGATGTCTGTACCGGGCGGCTACGCGGCGCTGGAGACCACCTGGGACGTGGTTCGCGAACAGGCGGCGAAGGTCGGACGGGATGAGCCGGACCGGGCCGGCTGGCGCGTCCTGAGCATCATGCACATCGCCGACAGCCGTGAGCAGGCCATCGACGACTGCACCTACGGGCTGCAGGATTTCGCGAATTACTTTGGCGCCGCCGGATTTGTGCCCCTGGCCAACAGCGTGGAAGGCACCCAGACGCCACACGAGTTCGTCGCAGACTATGCCGCCAAGGGAAACTGCTGCATCGGCACTCCCGAGGACGCTATCGCCCACATCGAAGACCTGCTCGACCGCTCTGGCGGCTTCGGCACCCTGCTGATGCTCGGCCACGACTGGGCCTCCCCGCAAGCGACGTACCACAGCTATCACCTGATGGCGCGCAAGGTGATTCCGCACTTCAAACGACAGCTCGAAGCGTCCCGCTCGTCGCATGACTGGGCGAAGGGCAAGCGCGACCAGTTGATCGGCCGGGCCGGCGAGGCGGTCGTGAAGGCCATCACTGAGCACGTCGACGAGCAGAAAGACGCGGTGCACTGATGCGCGCGGCAGTGTTGCGGGACGGCCGCATGGTGTACCGGGACGACGTACCCGATCCGATACCCGAAGCCGGCCAGGTGCTGGTGGGCGTGCGGGCGTGCGGCATCTGCGGCTCCGACTTGCACTTCGCCGCCCACGGCGCGCAGGTGCTGGAAATGAGCGACCGGGTGGCCGGCGGCTCGGGCGCCATGCACGTCGACCTGAACTACGACATTTTCATGGGTCACGAATTCAGCGCCGAGATCCTCGAAGCCGGGCCAGATACCGATACCCATTCACCGGGCACCCTGGTCACGTCGTTGCCGGTGCTGTTGTCCGCCAAGGGCGTCGAGCCGATCGTCTACAGCAACAACACCATCGGCGGCTACGCCGAACGGATGCTGCTTTCGGCGCCGCTGCTGCTGACCATCCCCAACGGCCTGGATTTCAAACACGCCTCCCTGACCGAGCCGATGGCGGTGGGGCTGCACGCCGTCAACAAGTCCAACATCGCCCCCGGCGAGACGGCCCTGGTGCTCGGCTGCGGCCCGATCGGCATCGCCATCATCGCCGCCCTGCGGGCAAAGGGTGTTGAAACCATTGTGGCGTCCGACTTTTCGCCTAGACGCCGCGAGCTGGCCACCGCGATGGGAGCCCACCAGACGCTGGACCCGGCGCAGGGCTCGCCCTTCGACACCGTCAAGCCCGCGGTGGTGTTCGAGGCGGTCGGCGTGCCCGGCATCATCGACGACGTGCTGCTTCGGGCGCGGCCCGGCACCCGCCTTGTGGTCGCCGGTGTGTGCATGCAACCCGACACGGTGCATCCGTTCTTCGCGATCGCCAAAGAGATCAACGTGCAATTCGTACTCGCCTACACGCCCGAGGAGTTCGGCGACTCGCTGCGCGCCCTGGCCGAGGGCGACGTCGACGTCAGCCCGCTGATCACCGGCGAGGTCGGCCTCGACGCGGTCGGTACGGCGTTCGACGATCTTGCCGACCCCGAGCGGCACTGCAAGATCCTCGTCACGCCCTGAAGGTTGTCGGTCGGCCACTTACAATCGAACGTTCATCGCCTCAAGACTTTCGGCGACTGGCGCGACACACAACTTGCCGACGGCGCGGTAAATCGTGCAGGAGACCCCTGCAGAATGCTCTGACCGGCACGACACGGCTGACGACCGGCTAGATGCGACCGGGGTCTAAAGAGCGCATAACCTCTGTTCGATTCCGCGTCGTGGAAACATCCGGTGCGTCTATGTCGTTCGTGCAGAGGCGACGGCGAAGATGCGCCACTCGCCAGGTACGCCTTTGAGTTGGCGAGTGCCGCGGTCCTCGAACTCGATGCCTGAGCCGATCACGAGGTCGCGCAGTGTGCTGGACACGAGCACGTCGTTCGGGCCTGCCAGGGCGCTCACTCGTGCGCCGATGTGCACCGCGATCCCGCCGATGTCATCGCCACGAACCTCGCACTCGCCGGTGTGCATCCCAGCGCGCACCTCGATGCCAAGCACCTGCACTGCGTCCCGAATCGCCATGGCGCAGCGGATCGCCCGCTGCGGGCCGTCGAACGCCGCCAGGAATCCGTCACCCGATGTGTTCACCTCGCGGCCCCGAAAGCGGGCAAGCTGCGACCGCACAACGGCGTCGTGAGCATCAAGCAACGCATGCCAGTCCCGGTCGCCCATCTTGGCGGCGTGCTGCGTCGACTCCACGATGTCGGTGAACAACACCGTGGCAAGCACCCGGTCGTCGGCCACGTCGAGCTGCTGGCCGGTGAGGAACTCGGCGACCTCCTGGAAGGATGCCCGCCACTCGGGCTCGACGACGTGGTAAATGTTGCGGCCCGGGAGCTCAACGTATTTCGCGCCCGGTATGTGATCAGCGACGTGCCTGCCCTCCGCGGGCGGGATCACGGGGTCGTCGGCGTGGTGGACGACAAGAGTTGGTACGCGAACTGTCGGAAGGACTGCCTGCATATTTAAGTCGCTCACAAGTTCTGACATGAGCGCGACCGTCCGCGGGCTTGCCGCCATGCGTTCCATCCGAGCCCAGCTAGCTCGGATTTCCTCGTTCCACGGCATATCCGGGTTGAGCAGAAGTTGTAACTCGCCGGTCCCCCACATGGCGGTCGTAGCAGCCCTCGTAGAAGCCAAGGCTTCATCGGATGTATCGGCTGTTCCTTCAAGTATCACCAAGGCGGTCGTGCGAGACGGGTGCGTGGCCGCGAACAATGCCGCCGTCGCTAGCGAGCCAACCATTCCAAGTAGGACCGCTTGGCGGCTCCCGAGGTCATCGAGCACCGCGGTGATGCTGTCGGACCACTGCTCCAGCGTGGGCATCGCGCCGGGCGCCACCGGATCTGACGCTCCCGTGCCTGGCTGGTCAAAGAAGATAAGCCGACCGAGCGAGGTCATCGCCTCGACCCACCCTTGAATGGACGGAAGCTCCGGAAGGACTTCGCAGCATGTGAACCAATTCGGCACGAACACAATGTCGCGAGCACCTTTAGCTGACGCCCGATACGCCACGCGCAAGTCCCCGTTCATCGCATAGCGCGTCTCCGAGAACATTGCGGAAGTCTAAGCCGAGGAACGAGTCGATTACCGGAGTCAGGCCGCTTGGCTGATCTCCAACGAGTCGACGGCGCGGTCGTGTGGACGTCGCCGAGCGGACGGACCTATCGGACCTCGCCCGCCGGTGCCGACCTGTTCCCACAGCCGAGTGGTCCAGCATGCGCAGCGCCCGCTCCCAGGCGGCGAAGCAGGTCACAGCAGCGAATCGCACGAGTTGCCTACGCTCGCAAGCATAATCGCGACCAGCGGCCGATCAATGAAGCCCGGTCGCGGCTAGAACGGGCCCGCGAAGACGAGATCGCGTCACGCAAGTTCCGAAACCACATGCGGGACACGCTTTTCCTGTTCAAGGGCGCGCCCAGCACCAGTCCGTATTGCACCTGGGTGAACGACCCCAGAGAACCGGAGGAATTGCCGAGGGATTGGATGCCCGACGAGCCGGTCCTGCAGCCCTTGCCGGACGATCCACCCTTCTAAATCGTCCCAACAATTGCCGGTTCGGTCTTCGAATCAGCCTCCCGCAGGAGGTTGCGCGATGACGGTGGGCTTGAAACCGTATCGCGGCGGCACAAAGTGGGCGCCGGCGCTGCGCGCCGCCCCGCCGGTGGGCATCATCGGCACCCCACCCACCGCATTCGTGGCGCGGTCAACCGCGCCCGCAGCGGTGGCGCCGTTGAGAGCCACGGCCACCGAAGGTGCCGTCGGGGCCGCGCTGGCCCAGGCCGCCGGTACCGACAATCCACCGACAGATGCCGCCTTGCCGACCGCTCCGCCAATCGCGCCCACCGAGCCCAGGCCCGCGCCCGAAACGACGGCCGGGAGCGAGGCCGCTGCGGCCTTGGCGACGCCCTCGGTGGCCGACTTCGCGGCCGGCAACATGCCCTGAGCGATGCTTTGGATGTCTTTGAACGAAGTGGTGAAGAGCCGTGTCGGAGAAATCAATCGGATGAACGCGTCGAAAGGCGTGCTGGCATCCAATGTTTGCGACCCGGTCAGGCCCTCTAACAGATCACCCAATGGGCCCCCCACAACCAGTCCATCGCCTTCGGGGTTCAGGCTGATTCCTCCCAGAGAAAGCGTGGGATTGCCAGGCGACGCGGGATTGTTTGTCGACCCGGCCAGGGCGGACAGCGTTTGGGGCACGTCGAGCACCTGCGCGCTCTCGCTTCCGCTGGCGCCGGCCGCTTGGGCCACCGCAGCGGCCTGACGAGCCGCGCCGGCCGGGTTGGTAGCGGATTCGGCCGGCTCGAATGGCGGCAACATCGACGCTGCGGCCGACCCACCGGCGTATCCGTACATCGCGCCGGCGTCTTGAGCCCACATCTCGCCATATTGGGCCTCGGTAGCCGCAATGGCCGGGATGTTCTGGCCGAGGAAGTTCGTCGCCAGCAACTCCATCAGCAACGCCCGGTTCGCCGCAATCACCGGCGGCGGCACCGTTTCAGAGAACGCCAACTCATAGGCACCCGCCGCGGTTACTGCTTGAGCGGCGACGTGTTCGGCCTTTCCGCCCGTGCCGAGTAACCACGCCACTTGCGGAACAACCGCAGTGAGCATGGCCGAGGCGGCCGACCCCTGCCATGGCCCGTCGGCAAGGCCCGCGATCACCGACCCATAGGCGGACGCCGCGGAATGCAACTCGGTGGCCAGACCGTCCCAGGCCGCCGCGGCGGCCAGCAGCGGCCCCGAGCCGGGTCCTGAGTACATCAGCGCGGAGTTGATCTCCGGCGGCAGCTGCGCGAAGTCGAGCATGGTGTGCTCGCCTAACCGACCGCGGCAGTGTTGGAGATCTCCGTGGCGGCGTACGAACCGGCGCTGATGCCAAGCATCGTCGCCAACTGCTCACGAACCAGCGCAGCCTGCGCACTGATCTCCTGGAAGAGCTGGCCGTGCCGGGAGAACTGTTGCGCGGTCAATATCGATACCGCGTCAGCTGCGGCGGGGACCACCCTGGTCGTGGGGAAGGCCAACGCCGAACTTCCCTCCCGCACGGACGCATTGATCTTATGCAGCTCGTGGGAAGCGGCGTCCAGTATTTCCGGTTGCGCCATCAAGAACGACATGTCTTCTCAAAATCCTTTCAAATCAATAGCTCTCGGCATCGATGGAAGTGCCGAGTCAGACGCCTGGACACGTTAGGCCAGTCATGTCCAGAGATGACAGCCCGAGAGTCGCTAATTCATGGCCAGGACGGGAACTGTTCACTTAGCTGATCCGAGACGCTGCATCATTTGAGGTTCGCATGAAAAATGCTGCAAACAAATATGATTGGAGCTATATATGAACTTATATGAGCCTACCGCGGTAGCCACTAGCCTTTGCCGGCGATGCATTGGACGGGTGCCCAGCCCCCTCTGATAGGCGAGTTCGCGACGAGCTCGGAACCATCCGCGAACGGAGTGGGACTACGCCGCGGGAAGCAGGTATCCGCAGCTTGACGGGACGGAACGCCGATGCCCCCTGGACTGCACTGGTGGTGATAATCGTCATGGTGATCGCGCTAAACGGACTGTCGCACCTCATCATTCGCGTCTTCGACCTGACCGAAGTCGGCGGCGCGGGCCGCGTTACCGACGACGTTGCGGCGCCGGACTGAAGTCCGAACTGATCGGACCACACGACGAGGGTCCGGGGCGGAAGGCTGCTGCCGCTGCTGTGGTGCGGGCCGTCGCGTGGTAAGGCGCGCCAATCATGCACTCCCGCAGAGAGCATCGTCTCGAAGCACCCTAGACGCTAGGGTCCAGTCATGCCGAAACCCAGCACTGGAAGTTATGTCCGCCGATCGATCGCCGTGGCCACGGCCGGGCTGGCAATCGCAGCGACCTCGGCGTGCGACAAGCACAACCCGCCGCAGCCGGGGGCCAATCCCCGTCAGGTCACAGTTGTGGGCACCGGTCAGGTGCAAGGTGTCCCGGACACCCTGACCGCCGACGTGGGCATCGAATTTACCGCGCCCGACGTCACCACGGCGATGAACCAAACCAACGATCGTCAACAGGCGGTCATCAACGCACTGACCGGCGCCGGCATCGAACGTAAGGACATCAGCACCACCGAGGTCACGCTGTCGCCCGAATACAACAACCCCGGGCCCAGCGGTACCGCCGCCATCACCGCGTACCGCGCGACCAACGCCATCGCAGTCAAAATCCACCCAACGGATGCCGCATCGCGCTTGCTGGCCCTCATCGTCGGCACGGGCGGTGACGCCACTCGGATCACGTCCGTCCGCTATTCCATCGCCGACGATTCGCAGCTGGTGAAGGACGCCCGGTCGCGGGCGTTCAACGACGCCAAGAGCCGCGCCGAGCAGTATGCCCAGCTGTCCGGGCTCCGGCTGGGCCGGGTGCTGTCCATTTCGGAGGCCACCGGCGCCACCCCGCCGCCGGTCGGGGCTCCGCGGGCCATGCCGTCGATGGTTCCGCTGGAACCAGGCCAGCAGACCGTGAACTTCTCGGTGACCGCGCAGTGGGAATTGGACTAGCGGCGATCGCAAGCGCGGCGTAGCCGGGCGCCGCGGGTCGCCGCCATTGGACTGAGCCCGGCGAATCGAGGCGGGCTCTACTGCTGGTAGACCCTGGGGTCCAGGGTTCCGATGTAGGACAGGTCGCGGTAGCGCTCGTCGTAATCGAGGCCATAGCCGACGACGAAGTCGTTGGGGATGTCGAAGCCCACGTAGGCGATGTCGACATGGGCGCCCTGCGCGTCGGGCTTGCGCAGCAAGGTGCACACCCGCAGCGAGCGCGGGTGGCGCGTCTTGAGGTTGCGCAGCAGCCAGGACAGGGTGAGGCCCGAGTCGACGACGTCCTCAACGATCAGCACGTCACGACGCTCGATATCGCGGTCCAGATCCTTGAGAATCCGCACCACGCCCGAGGAGGACGTCGATGACCCGTAGGAGCTGACGGCCATGAACTCGAACTGCGTGGGAAGCGGGATCGCGCGGGCCAGATCAGTGACAAAGATCACAGCGCCCTTGAGGACGGTGATCAGCAGCAGGTCCTGTCCGGTCTCGATCGCGGCGTCCCGGTAGTTCTCCCCGATTTCGCGGCCGAGTTCGGCGATTCGCGCCTGAATTTGCGCCGACGTCAGCAGCACAGACTTGATATCCCCGGGGTACAGCTCCGCGGGTTGAGCGGGGGTGATCGCCGAGGAGATCTGGGCCACGCCCACAGAGTGCCACGCCGGCGGGCGAATAACCAACGGCAGCGCCGATATTACGGTCCCTGGATTGGTCTGCCGACCGGCTCGCGCCACAACGTCAGCACGCCGTCGCGGCGCCCCGCGAACAATCGCTCATCGGGCAGCGACGACCCCACCGCCACCCCACCCTGCCCATGCCAGCCGGTGACTAAGGCGTCCACCCCACGAATCTGCTTGTCGGTCAGGTTCGTTGCGCCGCCGACCAGCAGCCACGTCCGGATCACCCGCCGCCGCACCGGGGCGTCCAGCGTCGCCAACGCCTGCACTAGCAGACCGGCGTCCGCCTCGGCCTCGGGCAGCGCCCGGGCCGCCAGCGTGTCGATCAACTCAGAGTCCTCCCGCAGCGAGGTGGCGGTGCGGGCCAGCGCCTCGGCCACGCCACCGCCGAGCACGTCTTCCAGCAGCGGCAGCACCTCGCTGCGCAGCCGGGCCCGGGTGAAGCGGCGGTCGGCGTTGTGCGGATCCTGCCACGGGGTCAACCCCAGCTCCTGGCACGCGCCGTGCGTGACGGCCCGGCGCACCTTTAGCAACGGGCGGCACCACGGCGGATCGTACGGACGCATTCCGGCGATCGAGCGCACCCCGGATCCCCGGCCCAGTCCCAGCAGGACCGTCTCGGCCTGGTCGTCCAGCGTGTGGCCCAGCAGCACCGGACCGGTGTGGTAGGCGCTCAACGCGGCGTAGCGGGCCGCGCGGGCCGCCGCCTCGGGACCGCCCCCCCGACCAGACGGATCGCCCACCCGCACCCGGACCACTTGGGCCCCAACGCATCCCAATGAGATAGCCTGCGCGCGTGCGGTCTCGGCGACGGCGACCGAGTCGGATTGCAGGCCGTGGTCGACGACCACCGCGGTGGTGGGTCGCAGCTGGGCCGCGACCGCGGTGAGTGCCAGCGAATCCGGACCGCCGGACAGCGCCACGCACCATTGTTCGACGGTGGCGAGGTGGGTCTTGATGAACGCCTCGACAGCCGCGCGCAGCTGTCCTACAGCACCCGGTCGATCCATCGCTGGGGCTCTTCGATCTCGGTGGGCAACGGCAGCGTTTCGGGACCCGTCCAGATGGCGTTGAACCGCGCCATTCCCACCTGGCCGACCACGTGATCGACGAACGCCTTGCCGCGGGTGTACTGGCTGAGCTTCGCGTCGAGCCCCAGCAGTGCGCGCAACAACCGCTGCAGCGGCGGCTGCTTGCGGTGGCGACGCTCGTCAAACCGGCGGCGGATGGTTGCCACCGACGGCACCGCCATCGGCCCGACGGCATCCATGACGTGGTCGGCGTGGCCCTCCAGCAGGGTGCCCAGCACCAGCAACTGATCCAGCGCCTGCCGCTGCGGTTCGGACTGCACCGCGCGCACCAGCCCGAGAATCCCCGCCGAGTTGGCGTCGGGCTCCGACGTTTTATCGCCGCGATTGCGGGCGTACTCGGCGAGCCGGCCGATCACCTGCCCGATGTCCTCACCGGCATCGCGCGTCAGCAGGCCCAGCGCTTCCGACATGTAGTCGGGCAGCCAGGGGTTGGCGGTGAACTGCACTCGATGGGTGACCTCGTGCAGGCACACCCATAGCCGGAAATCGGAGGGGTCGATTCGGAGCTGCCGCTCGACGGCTATGACGTTGGGATACACCAGCAGCAGGCAGCCCGTTTTCGCCCCGTTATCGGTAGCGAACGGGTCGTATTGGCCGAGGATCCCCGAGGACACGTACGCCAGGACGGCGCCGGTCTGCGCGCCGGTGACGCGGCCGGTGAGAAACCCGCGCGGCTTCTCGGCGCCGTGCATCATCACCCGCATCGACTCGGTGGCCGCGGCGATCCAATCCGGACGGTCGACGATGCGGGCCGCCGGCACCGCGCCGTTGGTGACCAGGCCGGTGACGTCCCGCACCAACGGTTCGGCTTGGGTGGACGCGGCGGCGAGTTCATCGATCACTTGGCGGCGGGTGTAGTCGCTGGATGGCGGACCCGGCCGCACCAGCCGCCGACCGACCGCGGCCGCGAACTGCCAGTCGACGGCGGTGCCCAGGGTCAGGTCCGGCGCCGGCGTCATGAGCACCCGCAGGACCAGAGCCGGGTCGCCAGCGCGTCCATCACGTTTCGGCCGTTCGGACCGGCATCGTTGGAGATGAACGCGAAGGTGAGCACCCGGCCGCTGCGGTCGGTGAGCACTCCGGCCAGCGCGTTGACGCTGGTCAGCGAGCCGGTTTTGGCCCGCAGCCAGCCCGCGGGGCCCTGGGCGGTGGAGGCGTCGGTGAAGCGATCGGCCAGCGTCCCGCTGCCGGCGGCGATCGGGAGCAGATCCAGCAGCGCACGCAGCGACGGCTGGTCGGGCCCCGCCGCGGCCTGCAGCACGCCGTCGAGCGTCTTGGCCGTCAGCCGGTCGTCGACCGACAGTCCACTCGAATCCAGCAGCGTCACACCCACGGTGTCGACGTGAGCGGTGGTCAGCCTGTTCGTCACAGCGTCGACGGCGCCGGCGAAGCTACGCGGTCGGTTGATCGCGGCCGCCACCTCGCGAGCGATGCTTTCGGCCAGCACGTTGTCGGAGTGGTCCATCATCTCGGACAGCCGCTGGACCAGCGGCGCCGACTGCACGACCGCCAGCTGCCGCGCTCCCGACGGCGCGGTCGCGATCGTGACCGCGTTCGGGTCCAGGCCCAGCGCCTTGGCCAGCTCCCGGCCGGCATCCAGGGCCGGGGTCCGGGAACGCCGCGAGTTAACCGTCGAAGGCTGGATGCGGCCGGCATCGATCATTACCGACTCGATCGGCGCGATGTCGCCGTTGTCGACGTCAGCCAGGTCCCAGCCCTGCGCCATCGTCGGCCCGCTGAACGCCGAGGTGTCCACCTGCACCGCGGTCGGCGTAACGCCGCTGCGGCGGATCTGTTCGACGAGGTCACTGATCCGGGCCGACCCCCGGTACCACGTGTCCACGCCGGGCGGCGCCGCCGACAGCGCCGGATCGCCCGCACCCACCAGCGCGACGGGTCCCTGGGCGTTTTGGCTGCCGGCCACCACGCGGGTGCTGATCCGGGCCTGATGGTCCAGCGTCAGCAAGGCCGCGGCCGCGGTGAGCACCTTGTTGGTCGACGCCGGCACCAACGGCATGTCGCCCGCCACCTGCCACAACTCCTTTCCGGTGATGGCGTCGGTGATTCGTCCGCCTAACCGGCCCAGGTTGGGGTCGCTCGCCACCGGCGCCAGCATCGCGCCGACGCCGGGCCCGCTGGGTAGTTCGGCGGTGTCGCTCACCGGGGTCATGCCCGGCTTTACCGCCGGCGCGTGCGGGGGCGGTATCGGGGCATGCGCGCTGTTGGCGCCGTGTCCGGCCGTGGTGAAAAACGTTGCCGCCACCACTACCGCGGCGACAAACGCCAGCACGGCCAACCCGATGAGCACTGGGGTGGATTTTTGCCAGCGAGTACGGGCCATCACTCTCCTGACTGTCTAGACCCATTCTGCCGAATCGGCGCCGATGCGCTCGACTAGGGTGTGACAGAGCAAAATTGGTCTGCCTACCAGACAAGGAGCCGACGCGGTGGAATTCGACGTGACCATCGAGATCCAAAAGGGCCAGCGGAACAAGTACGAGGTCGACCACGAGACTGGACGGCTACGTCTGGACCGCTACCTGTACACCGCGATGGCCTACCCGACCGACTACGGCTTCATCGAGGACACCCTCGGCGAGGACGGCGACCCCCTGGACGCGATGGTGCTGTTGCCGCAGTCGGTGTTTCCCGGCGTGCTCGTCGAGGCCCGTCCGGTCGGCATGTTCCGGATGACCGACGAGAAGGGCGGCGACGACAAGGTCCTGTGCGTGCCTGCCGGCGACCACCGCTGGGACCACGTCCAGGACATCGGGGACGTTCCGGAGTTCGAGCTGGACGTGATCAAGCACTTCTTCGTGCACTACAAGGACCTGGAACCGGGCAAGTTCGTCAAGGCCGCGGACTGGGTTGGCCGCGAAGAAGCCGAGGCGGAGATCCAGCGCTCGATCGAGCGGTTCAAGACCGAAGGGCACTGAACCACACCGGGGCGTTGATGCTTTCGGCGTAATCGCGCCCGCGCCGCTGCGGGATTCTCGGTGGCATCCTGGCGATGTGACTCCGGTGCTGCATTTCGCCGCGAATTTCTGGTGGCTGGTTTTCCCGCTGGGCGGCGTGATCGGCGGCGGGCTTCGGGCCATCGGCGCGGCCAACGAGCGCCGAGCTGAGCGCCGCATGGAGCGCTACCGGTTGAAGCAGCAGGCCAAGATCGCGGTGGCGGAGGCATCCGGGCGAGGGCGGGCCCACGAGGAAGCCGACCGCCGGGAAGTCGCCAAGCTCGTTGCCGCGCATGACCGTACCGAGGCCCGGTGGTTCGATTATGAGCTCGACATCGCGAAGTTGTTGGACTTCCCGCTGATGACCAACATGCGCGACCCGCTCACCATCGCGTTCCATAAGGCGAAGCGGCGCGCCGACCTGCTGCGGCCGGAACCGCCCGACGCCCTGGTGGGTGACCGGGATGCGCTGCTGGACTACCGCGATGCCGTCCACGAGTACCTCAGCGCGTTCGAGATCGCCGAGGCCGAGGCGATCCGGCGGCGGCGCAGTGACTTCTCGGCCGACGACCAGCAGCGGCTGGCGCGCGCCCAGAACCTGCTGCATCTGGCAAACGACGATGCGGCGACGCGCGAGGAACGCCAGAACGCCTACGCGCGGGCGACCAGGGAGCTCGACGGTCTGATCGCGCTCCCCGCCACCGCCAGGGCCGCCATCGAACAGCGCATCGCCGGGCAGATCGAGGCCTAGACCGTCACACCCTGGCGCTCGCGGCGATTGCGCAGGATGCTCCAGCCCAGCGCCGCCGCGATGAAGACCACGCCGACCGAGGCCGTGAACGCCTCGGGGACCTCGAACCAGGGCTCGATGGAGCCCAGCATGATGATCGCCAGCGCACCTATGGCCCAGTGCGCGCCATGTTCCAGGTACGCGTACCGGCCCAACGCCTCCTGGCGGACCAGGTAGATGGTGATCGACCGGACGAACATCGAGCCCACCAGTCCCAGCCCCAGCGCGATGACGATGGGGTCCGAGGTGATGGCGAACGCGCCGGTGACGCCGTCGAATGAAAATGCGGCATCGAGCACTTCGAGGTAGAGGAACAGGGTCAGGCCTGCCCAGCCCGTCGCCGCGTCGGCCGCACCGGCTTCGGTGTCGGATGGCCGAAACGCCCGGCCCAATCCATTGACCACGAGATAGGTCACCATGCCCAGCAGCCCGGCGGTCAGCACCGTCGCCGCCTCGTCACTCGAGTGCGTCAACTGCGTGCCGACCAGCACCAACACCAGACCGGTGACCACCAACGACACCCGTCCCAGCCGGCCGAGGCGCGCGAACGGGATCTCAATCCACTTGAGCCACTTGATTTCTCGGTCGTAGAAAATGAAATCGAGGAACAGCATCAAAAGGAAGATTCCACCGAACGCGGCGATCTGTGGGTGGGCCGCGATGACGAGCTTTTCGTAGCTGGGTGAGCCGTCCGGAAACTCCAGCCCGCCGTGCGGCGGCGGATGCAGGGCCAGCTCCATCGCGCGCACCGGGCCGAGGCCCGCTGTCGCCCACACGATGAGCAGCGGGAACAGCAGTCGCATGCCGAACACGGCCACGAGGATCCCGATCGTCAGGAACATCCGCTGCCAGAAGCGGCTCATCCGTTTCAGGATCGAGGCGTTGATGATGGCGTTGTCGAACGACAACGACACCTCGAGGACGGCCAGCACCACCAGCAGATAGAGACCCTTGAAGCCGCCGTAGGCATATCCGAGGCCCAGGGCCACCGCGGTAACCACCAGCGAGATCCCGAAGGTGCGCAAAGCGGACATGGATCCTTTCCGACAGCCGCCCACATTAGCGAAACGGATCGCGCGATGGGCGATCGCTGCGGGCCGCATAGAATTTTCAAACTGTGGCGAACCATCGGGGCAGTCAGCCGAAAGCGCCGCCGCCCCGATGACCGAAATCAGCGCCTCACAGGGGCCGGTGGCGCGCGGCAGCATGGCCCGGGTCGGTACGGCCACCGCCGTGACGGCCCTGTGCGGTTACGCGGTCATCTACCTGGCCGCCCGTGACCTCGCGCCGAGCGGCTTTTCGATTTTCGGGGTGTTCTGGGGCGCCTTCGGACTGGTTACGGGTGCGGCCAACGGCCTGCTGCAGGAAACCACCCGGGAAGTCCGCTCGACGCCCTATGTCAGCGACCTGGCCGCCATCCGGGTGCCCGGCGAGCCCCGGACCCACCCGATGCGGGTCGCCATGCTGGTCGGGATGGCCGCGGCCGTCCTGATCGCCGGCAGCTCGCCGCTGTGGAGCGGACGGGTGTTCGTCGAGGCGCGGCTGCTGTCGGTGGCACTGCTGTCCGTCGGGCTGGCCGGGTTCTGTGTGCACGCCACCTTGCTGGGCATGCTGGCCGGCACCAACCAGTGGACCCGCTACGGCGCGCTGATGGTGACCGACGCCATCATCCGCGTGATGGTCGCCGCGGCAACCGTGGCGCTCGGGTGGCGTCTGGTCGGTTTCTTGTGGGCGACGGTGGCGGGGGCGGTCGCCTGGCTGATCCTGCTGATCGCTTCGCCTGCGACCAGGGCCACCGCCCGCCTGTTGACCCCCGGCGGCACCGCGACCTTTCTCAGGGGCGCGGCGCATTCGATCACGGCGGCCGGCGCCAGCGCCATCCTGGTGATGGGGTTTCCGGTGCTGCTGAAGCTGACCAGCGCGGAGCTCGGCGCGCAGGGCGGGGTGATCATCCTGGCCGTCACACTCACCCGGGCGCCACTGCTGGTGCCGCTAACGGCCATGCAGGGCAACCTGATTGCTCATTTCGTCGACGAGCGCAGCGACCGGATTCGTGCCCTGCTCGCGCCGGCGGCGATCGTCGGGGCGATCGGTGCGGTCGGGGTGCTGGCCGCGGGCGTGGTGGGTCCGTGGCTGTTGCGGGTCGCCTTCGGGCCGCAGTACCACGCCAGCAGTGCGCTGCTGGCGTGGCTGACCGCGGCCGCGGTGGCGATCGCCATGCTCACTCTGACCGGAGCGGCGGCGGTGGCCGCCGCGCTGCACCGGGCCTACTCGCTGGGTTGGGTGAGCGCCACGGTCGCGTCGGGATTGCTGCTGTTGCTGCCGCTGTCCCTGCAGACCCGAACCGTGGTCGGGTTGCTGTGCGGTCCGGTGGTGGGGATCGGCGTTCATTTGGTGGCTCTGTCGCGCGCCGCGCGCTCTACCGGCTGATATGACCTGCACCAGCGTGTACCTTGTGGGCTTAAATGGGTACTGAAACAGATGTCGTCTGGGTCGTCATTCCCGCCTTCAACGAAGCAGCTGTCATCGGCGAGGTGGTAGCCGATGTGCGCTCGGTGTTCGACCATGTCGTGTGCGTGGACGACGGCAGCGCCGACGGCACCGGTGAGATCGCCCGGCGGGCCGGCGCTCATCTGGTGCGGCATCCGATCAACCTCGGGCAGGGCGCCGCCATCCAGACCGGTGTCGAGTACGCCCGCAAGCAGCCGGGGGCCCAGATTTTCGCCACTTTCGACGCCGACGGCCAGCACCGCGTCAAGGACCTGGCGACGATGGTCGACCGGTTGCGCGCCGGCGACGTCGACGTCGTCATCGGCACCCGGTTCGGCGCGCAGCACGGCGCCCGGCCGCCGTTCGTGAAACGGATCGTGTTGCGGACCGCCGCCCGGTTGAGCCGGCGCGGCCGCCGACTTGGCCTGACCGACACCAACAATGGGCTTCGGGTGTTCAACAAGAAGGTCGCCGACGGCTTGGACATCACGATGAGCGGCATGAGCCACGCCAACGAAATCATCATGCTCATCGACGAAAACCATTGGCGCGTCGCCGAAGAACCGATCGAGGTGCTCTACACCGCGTACTCGATGTCGAAGGGGCAGCCCCTGCTCAACGGCGTCAACATCATTTTCGACGGGTTCCTGCGAGGCAGGCTTCCGAGATGAAAAGAGTTGCTAAATGAACTGGATTCAGGTGCTGCTGATCGGATCGATCGTCGCGCTGCTGTTCTATCTGCTGCGCTCGCGCCGCAACGCGCGCTCCCGGGCCTGGGTCAAGGTGGGCTACGTGGTGTTCGTGCTGGCCGGCATCTATGCGGTGCTGCGGCCGGATGACACGACGGTGGTGGCGCAATGGTTCGGCGTGCGCCGCGGCACCGACCTGATGCTCTACGCGCTGGTCATGGCGTTCTGCTTCACCACGCTCAGCACCTACATGCGGTTCAAGGACCTCGAGCTGCGCTACGCGCGGCTGGCCCGAGCGGTGGCGATGGATTCCGCGCAGGCACCCGAAGCGGGCTAGCCGGCCTGCGCCCGCCTGAAGAATTCCACCGTGCGGGCCACCCCGTCGGATAGCTCGACCTTCGGCTTCCAGCCCAATACCTCTGCGGCCGAACCGATGTCGAGACAGGACCGCTTGAGGTCGCCAAGCCGCGGCGGCGCGAACTCCGGATCGTCTGCCCCCCCGACAGCGGCCGCCACCGCCGAATGCAGTTGGCGGTCCGAGGTTTCGATGCCGGTGCCGACGTTGAAGCGCTGCCCGCCGCCGGCGTCCCCGGATGCCTTGACGAAGGCGTCCACGACGTCGTCGACGAAAACGTAGTCGCGGGTGTTGCTGCCGTCGCCGAAAACCTTGGTGGGCTTACCCGAGAGCAGCGCCTGGGCGAAGATCGCCACCACGCCGGCCTCACCGTGCGGATCCTGACGGGGGCCATAGACATTCGCCGGGGCAATGTGCGAGCAGTCCAGGCCGTACAGGTGGCGGAAGGTGTTCAGGTAGATCTCGCCCGCCACCTTGCCCGCGGCATACGGCGACGCGGGATCGGTCGGCACGGTCTCTGCAGTGGGGTACCGCGGTGGGGTTCCGTAGATGGACCCGCCCGACGAGGTGTGCACGATCTTGCGTACCTGCGCCCGGCGCGCGGCCTCGGCCAGGCGCACCGTGCCGATCACGTTGACCGAAGCGTCGAATTGCGGGTCGGCCACCGAGTGCCGCACGTCGATCTGGGCTGCCAGGTGAAACACCACCTCCGGGCGGTGCTCGTCGAGGATGGCCTCCAGGTCGGCGGTCACGATGTCCGCCTCGACGAAGGCGTATGCCGGATTGTCGGTCAGATGCTCGAGGTTGGTCGCGCGGCCGGAGGCGAAGTTGTCCAGCCCCACTACCGCGTGACCGTCGGCTAACAGGCGGTCGACTAGCGTCGAGCCGATGAATCCGGCTGCCCCGGTAACCAGTGCACGCACCGGCCCACCATACATAGCCGCCTCGGCCGCCGCGCTCATCGCGGTGCAGCTGGCGGTGCGCGCGGTCCTGGCGTTCGGTGGCTACTTCTACTGGGACGACCTGATCCTCATCGGCAAGGCCGGCACCCACAACCTGCTCGCGCCGTCGTTTCTGTTCGACGACCACGACGGGCATGTCATGCCCGCGGCATTTCTGGTCGCGGGCACCATCATCCGGCTGGCGCCGCTGAACTGGACCTGGCCGGCGGTCAGCCTGCTGGTGCTGCAACTGCTGGCGTCGCTGGTGTTGTTGCGCGCGCTGCACGTCATCCTGGGCTGGCGGCCGGCGCTGCTGATCCCGTTAACGTTCGCGTTGTTCACGCCGTTGGCCGTGCCCGGATTCGCGTGGTGGGCGGCGGCGCTGAATTCGCTGCCGATGCTGGCCGCGCTGGCCTGGGTGTGCGCCGATGCCATTCTGCTGGTGCGCACCGGCAAACAGCGTTACGCCGTGACCGGGGTGCTGGTCTACTTCGGCGGGCTGCTGTTCTTCGAGAAAGCCGCGGTGATCCCGTTCGTCGCGTTCGCGGTCGCCGTGCTGCTGTGCCATGTGACCGGTGATCGGAACCTGAGGTCGGCGCTGGCGACGGTATGGCTGGCCGGCCGGCGATTGTGGACCGCCGCCCTGGCCCTCACCGCAGCCTGGATCGCGCTGTATCTGGCCGTGGTCAATCAGCAGCGGTGGAGTTCCGACCTGTCGATGACGTGGCAGCTGCTGATGCGCTCGATCACGCACGGCATCGTGCCGGGACTGGCCGGCGGGCCGTGGCACTGGGACCGGTGGGCGCCGGCCTCGCCCTGGGCCACGCCCCCGCCGTCGGTGATGGCGCTGGGCTGGCTGGTGCTGACCGGAACCCTGGCGGTGTCGCTGGTTCGCAAGGAACGCATCGGGCCGGTGTGGCTGATCGCCGTCGGCTACGCCGTGGCCTGCCAGGTGCCGATCTACCTGATGAGGTCGTCGAAGCAGACCGCGCTGGAACTCGCACAGACACTGCGCTACCTGCCGGATCTGGTCGTGGTGCTGGCACTGTTGGCCGCGGTGGCATTGAGCGCCCCCAACCGGCAGGCCGGACCGCGCTGGCTCGACGCTTCGCCGAAACGCACCGCGACGGCCGCGGTTTTGACGGTGTTGTTCGCGGCCAGCAGCCTGTACTCGACGTCGACGTTCTTGACCAGCTGGCGCGACAACCCCGCTCAGCCCTACCTGCAGAACGCCCGGGCTTCGCTGGCCGCCGCGCATGCGTCCTCGGACGCGCCGCTGCTCGATCAGGAGGTCGACCCGTTGGTGCTGCAACGGGTCGCCGCGCCGGAGAATCTGGCCAGCCACGTCTTCGCCCTGCTGCGGGATAGGCCTGAATTCGCTTCTGCGACAACTCAATTGCGCATGATCGACAGCACGGGCAGGCTGATCAAGGCGCGGGTCACCTGGGTTCGGACCATCGCGCCCGGGCCGATCCCGCAGTGCGGCTACTTCGCCCAACCGGACAAACCGGCGCGCATGGTCCTCGACGGCCCGCTGCTACCCGCCGACTGGACCGTCGAACTGAACTACCTGGCCAACAGTGACGGCTCGATGACGTTGTCGATGACGCACGGCCCCGAGGTCAAGGTGCCGGTGCATCCCGGACTCAACCGGGTCTTCGCCCGGTTGCCGGGCGCCGGGGATGCGATCACCGTGCGCGCCAACACGACCGCGCTGGCGTTGTGCCTCGCATCGGGTCCGGTGGGGTTCGTCGCGCCCGCTTGAAACCTGGAGCCGCCTGGGGGAATCGAACCCCCGACCTATTCATTACGAGTGAATCGCTCTACCGACTGAGCTAAGGCGGCATACCCGCACGCCGGGCGGCACGAGTCTACGGCAGGCGGACGGACACCACGAAATCAGTCGCGCGGTTCCTGGCTGCGCAGTTCCTGGCCGATGGTGGCGACCATGGCATCGACGGCGAACTTGGGCTTCACGTTGATCGCCAGCGCCTCGCGGCAGTCGAGCACCGCTTCGATGCAGCGCAGCAGCCGCGCGGGCGGGGCGTGGGCGGCCAGCGCCGCGACCCGCTCGGCCATATCGGGATGGTTGGCCCGCATCGCGCCGGCGTTGGCGGAGGTCATCAGCGCGTCCCGGAAATAGGTCGCGAGGTCGATCAGTGCGCGGTCCAGGGCATCGCGCGAGGCCCGAGTCTGACGCGACTTCTGCCGTCGCTCAAGGTCCTTCATCGCCCCGGCCGCGCCGCGCATCGCGCCCGCGGTGCCCTTGCCGGTGCCGCCGGCCCCAAGCGCCGTGCGCAGCTCCTCGGTCTCGGCCTCGGCGCGGTCCGCGGTCAGCACCACCGCCTCGGCTTCGGCCGCGGCCACCAGCTCTTCGGCGGCGGCGTAGGCCCGCGACGGGGTCGCGGCGTCGCGCACCAGTCCCAGCGCCCGCTCCCGGCGCTGCCGGGCCTCGGGGTCGGTGGCCAGCCGGCGCGCCCGGCCCACATGGCCGCCGCTGACCGACGCCGCCCAGTCCGCGGTTTCGGGCGTCAGGCCGTCGCTGTCCACCAGCACGTGCGCGATCGCCTCGGTCGACGGCGTCACCAGCGCCACATGCCGGCACCGGGAGCGCAACGTGATGGCGATGTCCTCCGGATCCACCGACGGCGCGCAGAGCAGGAACACCGTCGACGGCGGCGGTTCCTCAACGACCTTCAGCAGGGCGTTGGCGGCGCCTTCGGTCAGCCGATCGGCATCCTCGATCACCACGATCTGCCAGTGTCCGGTGGCCGGGCGCCGCGACGCGATCTGCACGATCGAACGCATCTCGTCGACCCCGATGGACAGACCTTCGGGAATCACCCGCCGCACGTCGGCGTGGGTGCCGGCCATGGTCGTCGTGCACGCGTGGCAATGCCCGCAGCCCGGCTCCCCGTCGGAGGTGCACTGCAGCGCGGCCGCGAAGCACAACGCCGCCACCGAGCGCCCAGAACCCGGCGGACCGGTAATCAGCCACGCATGTGTCATAGTCCCGGCGCCCGTCGCGCTGTGGGCTGAGTCACCACGAGCGGCGTGGGCGGCGGCCAGCAACTCGGCCGTCACCGCATCCTGGCCTACCAGCCGCGTGAACACCCCGGACATCACCGGTAACAGTAATGGCGCTGACGACAGATACCGAACGGCCACCGTACCGCGACCATTCCGTTATCTTCGGCCTTCACGCGGCGCCCGGGCGACCTGCCGAGATCGGAATTAAGTTTCCGAAGGGTCACCGGTGACCGATACGGTGGGTTGGTGACAACGGCGGCGGCACTACCGGGGCGGATCAGCGCGTTCGTCCGCTGGGTGATGCGTACGCCGTGGCCGCTGTTCTCGCTCAGCATGCTGCAGGCCGACATCATCGGCGCCCTGTTCGTGCTCGGCTTCCTGCGCTACGCGCTGCCGCCCGAGGATCGCATCCAGTTACAGGATCTCCCGGTCTTGAACGTAGCGATTTTCGCCGCCGCGCTGGTCGTCGTCTTCCTCACCGGTTTGGCCCTGACCCTGCGGCTGCTGATGCCGGTATTCCGGTGGCAGCGCCGCGACAACATGCTGGCCGAGGCGGACCCCGCCGCCACCGAAGTGGCCCGCAGCCGAGCGCTGCGAATGCCGTTCTACCGCACCCTTATCAGCATCGTGGCCTGGGCCATCGGCAGCGTGGTGTTCATCATCGCCAGCTGGTCGGTCGCCCGATTCGCCGCGCCCGTGGTGGCAGTGGCCACCGGGCTCGGCGCCGCGGCCACCTCGATCATCGGCTACCTGCAGTCCGAGCGGGTGCTGCGGCCGGTGGCGGTGGCCGCCCTGCGCAGCGGGGTACCCGAAAACGTCAAGGCGCCCGGCGTCATCCTGCGTCAGATCCTGACCTGGATGCTGTCTACCGCCGTGCCGGTGCTGGCGATCGTGCTGGCGGTGGTTGCCGATAAGGTCTCGCTGCTGCACGCCACGCCGGAGAAGTTGTTCACCCCGATCCTGTTGCTGGCGGTAGCTGCGCTGGGCATCGGGTTGGTCAGCACGCTGCTGGTGGCCATGTCGATCGCCGACCCGCTGCGCCAGCTGCGTTGGGCGCTCTCGGAGGTGCAGCGCGGAAACTACAACGCGCACATGCAGATCTACGACGCCAGCGAGCTGGGCTTGCTGCAGGCGGGCTTCAACGACATGGTGCGCGACCTGTCCGAGCGGCAGCGACTGCGCGACCTGTTCGGCCGCTACGTCGGTGAGGACGTGGCCCGGCGGGCGCTGGAGCGCGGCACCGAGCTGGGCGGCCAGGAGCGCGATGTCGCGGTGCTGTTCGTGGACCTGGTCGGCTCCACCCAGCTGGCAGCGACGCGCCCGCCCGCCGAGGTCGTCCACTTGCTCAACGAGTTCTTCCGGGTGGTCGTGGAAACCGTTGGTAAGCATGGTGGTTTCGTCAACAAGTTCCAGGGTGACGCCGCGCTGGCCATCTTCGGCGCTCCGATCGAACACCCCGACTCACCCGGTGGAGCGCTGGCCGCGGCCCGGGAATTGCACGACGCCCTGCTGCCGGTGATCGGTTCGGCGGAATTCGGCATCGGAGTGTCATCCGGGCGGGCCATCGCCGGTCACATCGGCGCGCAGGCCCGCTTCGAATACACGGTGATCGGCGACCCGGTCAACGAGGCCGCCCGGCTGACCGAGCTGGCCAAGCTGGAGCCCGGGCACGTGCTCGCGTCGGCGATCGCGGTCAGCGGGGCGCTGGACGCCGAAGCCCTGTGCTGGGATGTCGGCGAGGTCGTCGAGCTGCGCGGCCGCCGGGCCCCCACCCAGCTGGCGCGCCCCGTGCACTTGGCCGAAACTGCCGACTCCGCGCCCAGGCAGGTTCGGGCCGAAGAGATGTCCGGTGAGACCATCGGCCCGGGCTACTGAGCCGGACTAACTGCGCTTGGCGGCCTTTTTGGCCGCGCCCTTCTTGGCCGGCGCCTTGCGGCTGGTCTTCTTGGCGGGACGCTTCGCCGGACCACGCGCCCGGCGATCGGCCAGCAGTTCCGCGGCGCGCTCGTCGGTGATCGAGGCGACGTCGTCGCCCTTACGCAGGCTGGCGTTCGTCTCACCGTCGGTGACGTACGGCCCGAACCGGCCGTCTTTGATCACCATCGGCTTGCCCGTCGCCGGATCGGCGCCCAGCTCACGCAACGGCGGCGTGGCGGCGCCTTGCCTACCACGGCGTTTGGGTTCGGCGTAGATCTTCAGCGCTTCCTGGAGGGTGATGTCGAACATCTGCTCCTCGGTCGCCAGCGAGCGAGAATCCGTGCCGCGCTTCAAGTATGGGCCGTAGCGGCCGTTCTGCGCGGTGATCTCCTCGCCGGAGGCGGGATCGACGCCGACCACCCGGGGCAGCGAAAGAAGCCGCAGCGCATCCTCGAGCGTGACCGTCTGCAAGTCCATGGTGCGCAGCAGCGAACCGGTGCGAGGCTTGGGACCGGTGGGCTTCTTGCCCTTCTTCGCGGGCGCGGCGCTGCCGTCGTCGTCGTCGGGCGGCGGCTCGGGCAGGACCTCGGAAACGTATGGCCCGTATCGCCCGTCCTTGGCAACGATCTCGTGACCGGTTGCCGGGTCGACCCCGAGCACGCGACCCTCTTGCGGCGTGGCGAACAGTTGCTCGGCCACCTCCAGCGTCAGCTCATCGGGGGTCAGCGAGTCGTTGAGGTTGGCCCGCTGCGGCTTGGGCTCGCCGTCGTCGCCGGTCACCATGCGTTCCAGATACG
The DNA here is from genome assembly GCF_036273375.1 of Mycobacterium sp. Classification (GTDB taxonomy): domain Bacteria; phylum Actinomycetota; class Actinomycetes; order Mycobacteriales; family Mycobacteriaceae; genus Mycobacterium. Next base: position 25,442 of record NZ_DASUHS010000006.1, read on the forward strand.
GCCCGTTCTTGCCCACCCGTACATACACCGGCCGGGCCTGCTCGTCGTCAAAGAGCCTGATGGAGTTGACTTCTCGAGCGTCGATGCCTTCCAGGTTGACGCCGACGAGTTTCTTCAGGCCGCCGGAGCGGGCCACCGAGTCGGCCACCCCGTGCTCGCCGCCGAAGTAGAAGTTGTTGAGCCAGTCGGTGCGTCGTTCCTGTCCCGAGGCGATCGCGTCGAGCTCGTCTTCCATCGCGGCGGTGAAGTCGTAGTCGACCAGGCGGCCGAAATGCTGTTCCAGCAAACCGGTTACGGCGAACGCCACCCATGAGGGCACCAGCGCGCTGCCCTTCTTGTGCACGTAGCCGCGGTCCTGGATGGTCTTGATGATCGACGAGTACGTCGACGGGCGGCCGATGCCCAGCTCCTCGAGAGCCTTGACCAGTGACGCCTCGGTGTAGCGCGCCGGGGGGTTGGTGGCGTGGCCGTCGGGGGTGAGTTCGATGGCGTCCAGCCGCTGGCCCTGGGTCAACTGCGGCAGCCGGCTCTCGGCGTCGTCGGCCTCGCCGCCGGCCAATTCGTCCACCGTCTCCACGTAAGCCTTCAAAAAGCCCGCGAAGGTGATGGTGCGACCGCTGGCCGAGAACACCACCTCTCTTACGGTCTGCGCCCCCCGTGATTGGCCGTTGATCCGCAGGCTCAGTGTGGTGCCGCGCGCGTCGGCCATCTGCGAGGCCACCGTGCGTTGCCAGATCAGCTCGTAGATGCGGAATTCGTCGCCGTCGAGTTCGCGGCGCACCGCGTCCGGAGTCGCGAACGTCTCACCCGCGGGGCGGATCGCCTCGTGGGCCTCCTGGGCGTTCTTGACCTTGCGCGTGTACTGGCGCGGCGACGGGGACACGTATTCGGCGCCGTAGAGCTGGCGGGCCTGGGTGCGCGCGGCGTTGATCGCCGACTCCGACAGCGTCGTGGAGTCGGTACGCATATAGGTGATGTAGCCGTTCTCGTAGAGCCGCTGGGCGATGCTCATCGTGCGCTCGGAGGAGAACCGCAACTTGCGGCCGGCTTCCTGCTGCAGCGTCGAGGTCATGAACGGCGCGTAGGGGCGCCGGGTGTAGGGCTTTTCCTCCACCGACGCGACGTTGAGCTGCGCGCCGCGCAGTCCAGCGGCCAGCTGCGTCGCGCTCGCCTCGTCGAGAATGGTCACCTCGTTGGCCTTGCGCAGCTGCCCCAGCGAGTCGAAGTCGCGGCCGGCGGCCACGCGCAGGCCGTCGACACCGGTCAGGCGGGCGGTGAAGGTGGGCGGCGACGCCTGCGGGTCGGACACGCTCGCATCGAGCTGGGCCACGATGTCCCAGTAGGACGCGCTGCGAAACGCCATGCGGTCGCGTTCGCGCTGCACGATGATCCGGGTGGCCACCGACTGGACCCGGCCCGCCGACAGCTTGGGCGCGACCTTCTTCCACAGCACGGGGCTGACCTCGTAGCCGTACAGGCGGTCCAGGATGCGCCGGGTTTCCTGCGCGTCGACCAGGTCGATGTCCAGGTCTCGCGGATTTTCGGCGGCCTCGAGGATCGCCGGCTCGGTGATCTCGTGGAACACCATCCGCTTCACCGGAATGTTCGGCTTGAGGGTTTCCAGCAGGTGCCAGGCGATGGCTTCGCCCTCGCGGTCACCATCCGTGGCCAGATAGAGCTCGTCGACGTCCTTGAGCAGGCCCTTGAGCTCGGTGACCGTGCTCTTCTTCTCCGGGCTGATGATGTACAGCGGTTCGAAGTCCGCGTCGACGTTGACCCCGAGGCGGGCCCACGGCTCCGACTTGAATTTCGCCGGCACGTCCGCGGCGGCCCGGGGGAGGTCGCGGATGTGGCCGCGCGACGATTCAACGATGTACCTGGAGCCCAGGTAGCTGGCCAATTTGCGCGCCTTGGTGGGCGACTCGACAATGACGAGCCGCCGCCGGCCGCTGCCGGTGTCCTTCAGTTTCGGGTCAGCCAACTGCCCTTACGCTCCATCCCTGATTGGTCCCCCCGCGAGACCACTGCAGGAAGAATGACAGGTCGGCATCGAAAATTCCGGTGAAATTCAGGTACGCGACCGTTCCTTCGCCCTGCGGCATCTGACAATTTCGCACCCTTGGGCGGGCCTGCGCAAACTGACATTCGTGAAAACGACGGAAAGCCGACGCGATTTCGGGCGTTATCTCCTGGCTAGACTCGCGGCCACCGCGATAACGCCTCGGCGCCGTCGGGCGGCTCCCCCACATTCTCTACCAGGCGCGATAGCCTGCGGCGCCCGCTGATCCGCAGCGCCGGCCGACCGCCGCGGGTGCCGATCAGGGTGGGCGCGATCCCGACGCGCATCAAAGCCGACGCCAGCGGCGAGTGCGTGTCCGGCGCGTGGGGATCCAATGCCAGCAGGTAATGCTCGCCCTCGGGGTTTCCGGCCGCCAGCGTCCACGCCCGCAGCTCGCGCGGCCCGGGCAGCCAGCGCGGCGGCACCGTCTTGACCGCACCGCGCGTCCATTCGGTGGCCAGCGTGCTCAATGAGGGGTTCACCGCCGTGCGCACCAACGGAGTGTCCTCGTCGGTTCGGCTGATCTCGGCCACCAGGCCGGCCTCCCGGATCATCTCGGCCAGCGCCGAGGCCCGCCAGGACTGATCCACGACCACCGACAGCCGGGCACCCGCGACGGGATTCTCACCGGTGACACCCACGGTGACGATCTGTCCGGACGCCGCCAGCACCCCGGAAAGATCGGCGACCGCGGGCGGCACCGACTCCGCTGTAAAGAAGGAAAGCTGGCTCACGCCACCGACAGTAGGCCAGGGGGCCCGTCCGCGTCTTGAGGCAACCGGCGCGGCGTCGGGGGTCAGCAGTGATGCGGTCCTGGTCGCGGCAGTAAAAGAGGAAACCCCCCGGCTGGACCCGCTGGGCGGGTCTGCACGGGGGGTATCCGTTCAGGTCTGCTCTGTCTTAGACGGAGCGGACTCCGGTGGCCTGGGGGCCCTTAGGGCTGTGGCCGATCTCGAACTCGACCTTCTGGTTTTCTTCGAGGGTGCGGAAGCCCGAACCCTGGATCTCCGTGTAGTGGACAAACACATCAGCGGAACCGTCTTCGGGGGCAATGAACCCGAAGCCCTTCTCCGCGTTGAACCACTTCACAGTTCCCTGTGGCATCTCTCGATCTTTCCTTTTCTTCTGGGTGCGGGGCATCGCCTTTCGATGCCCCGGGCCTGGTACGACCGCCATACCTCGCTGAGTCGCCGGAACTTCACCCGACCTATTAACCTCGCAGGAACCGCGGCCGCAACGTCGATCCTGCGAAAGTTTGACACGAACACAGAAGCTGCGACCGCAATTAGTCAACCATGTTCATCGCGTTGGCGACAGACTTGTGTCTCCCGCCGATTCGAAGGCCGATTGCGAGGCTGATTGCAAGGCCGATTTCACAATGGATTCACCGAAGGAGTGAGATGGCGAGTTTCGGCAGTGACCTGCTTGCCGCAGCACTCGCCGGAACCGCGTCAGACGAGCATCCGCTGCGCCATGTCACCGAACTGCCACCGCGCAGCGGCCTGCCGCACGATTGGCCGGCCTGGGCCGAGTCCGACGTGGTCAGCGCGTTCGCCGAGCGCGGGATCACATCACCCTGGTCGCATCAGTTCGCGGCCGCGGACCTGGCGTACGCGGGCCGTCACGTGGTGCTCAGCACCGGTACCGCGTCGGGCAAGTCCCTGGCCTATCAGCTTCCGGTCCTCAATGCGTTGGCGACCGATCCGCGCGCCCGGGTGCTCTACCTGTCGCCGACCAAAGCGTTGGGTCATGACCAATTGCGGGCCGCGCACGCGCTCACCGCGGCCATTCCGCGGCTGCATGACGTCGCGCCCACCGCCTACGACGGCGACAGCGCAGGCGACGTCCGGCGCTTCGCGCGGGAACGTTCGCGGTGGTTGTTCTCCAACCCCGACATGGTCCATTTGTCGATCTTGCGCAACCACGCCCGCTGGGCCATCCTGTTGCGCGGTCTGCGATTCGTGATTGTCGACGAATGCCATTACTACCGCGGAGTTTTCGGCTCCAACGTGGCGATGGTGCTGCGCCGCCTGCTGCGGTTGTGCGCCCGCTATTCGTCCTCGCCGACAGTGATCTTCGCCAGCGCGACAACGGATTCACCGGGTGCGACGGCCGCCGAGCTCATCGGGCTGCCGGTCGAGGAAGTCACCGAGGACGGTTCACCCCAGGGCGCCCGGACGGTGGCGTTGTGGGAGCCCGCGCTGCGCGCCGACCTGACCGGTGAGAACGGCGCACCGGTGCGCCGTTCCGCCGGTGCCGAGGCCGCGCGGGTTATGGCCCACTTGATCGCCGAGGGCGCTCAGACGCTCACGTTCGTGCGATCGCGCCGCGCCGCGGAATTGACCGCGCTGGGGGCCCAGGCGAGATTGGATGACATCGCTCCGGAGCTGTCCCCAACCGTGGCGTCGTACCGGGCCGGTTACCTCGCCGAGGACCGCACCGCGCTGGAGCGCGCGCTGGCCGAGGGTCGGTTGCGGGGCCTGGCCACCACTAACGCGCTGGAGCTGGGCGTGGATATAGCCGGACTGGACGCGGTGGTTCTCGCCGGTTTCCCCGGCACGGTCGCCTCGTTCTGGCAGCAGGCCGGCCGGTCCGGGCGGCGCGGGCAGGGCGCGTTGGTGGTGCTGATCGCCCGGGACGATCCGCTAGATACCTATTTGGTGCACAACCCGGCCGCACTGCTGGACAAGCCGGTCGAGCGGGTGGTGATCGACCCGGCCAACCCCTACATCCTGGGTCCGCAGCTGCTGTGCGCGGCAACCGAACTACCGCTGGACGAAGCGGAGGTACGCATTTTCGGCGCCACCGAGGTGGCCGACGGCCTAGTCGATGACGGGCTCCTACGACGGCGCAGCGGCAAGTATTTTCCGGTGCCCGGCCTGGAACCGCATGCCGCCGTGGACATCCGAGGCTCAGCGGGCGGCCAGATCGTCATCGTCGAGGCCGATACCGGAAGGCTGCTGGGCAGCGCCGGCGCCGGGCAGGCGCCGGCCACCGTCCACCCCGGCGCGGTGTATCTGCATCAAGGTGACAGCTATGTGGTGGACTCCCTGGACACCGAGGAAGGCATCGCGTTCGTGCACGCCGAGGATCCCGGTTACGCGACGTTCGCGCGCGAGATCACCGATATAGCCGTCACCGGTCCGGGCGAGCGCTTGACGTTCGGGCCGGTCACGCTGGGTCTGGTGCCCGTCAAGGTCACCCATCAGGTGGTGGGTTATCTGCGTCGCAGGCTCTCCGGCGAGGTGATCGATTTCATCGAATTGGACATGCCGGAACACACCTTGTCCACCATGGCGGTGATGTACACCATCACCGGAGATATGCTGCAGCGCAATGGGATTGAGGAGACGCGGATCCCCGGAGCGTTGCACGCCGCCGAGCATGCGGCAATCGGACTGCTGCCGCTGGTGGCCAGTTGCGATCGTGGGGACATCGGCGGTCTGTCGACCGCCGTCGGGCCCGATCCCCTTGGTTTGCCCAGCGTCTTCGTCTACGACGGCTATCCGGGCGGCGCGGGATTCGCCGAACGCGGCTTTCGCCAGGCCCGCACCTGGCTGGGTGCGACAGCAGCCGCCATCGAAGCATGCGAGTGCCCCCGGGGGTGCCCGTCGTGCGTGCAGTCACCCAAGTGCGGCAACGGCAACGACCCGCTTGATAAGACCGGCGCGGTGCTGGTGCTGAAGCTGGTCCTCGCAGAGTTAGCGCAGGGTCCACGGGGCAGCAAACCCGCGGATGACGACCGACCCCTCGACGGTCGACCCACTGGATTTGTCTTGTGACGCCCACGCCAAGAACGCATTTCCTGCTGCTCAATGGCGGCGTGCTGTCGCACTGATGAGAACGATTAGGTGTGCGCGCCCGCAATCCCGACGATGCGTGCGCAGCAGGAAAAGCTACCAAGGCCGCGACGGCATCGCAAGCACTGCTCACGTCGGCCGACCAGTGTCGGCGTCTAGGGCCTTCGGCGCCGGCGAAACCGCCAGCACTCCTCTAGACCGGTGCGCTCACCGGTAAAATCGCCCGCATGGCCCACGACTGGTTGCTCGTGGAGACACTCGGGGGTGATCCCACCGTTGTGGCGCAGGGCCGCCAACTCAAAAATCTCGTCCCGATCACCACATTCCTGCGCCGCAGCCCCTATCTTGCCGCGGTTCGCACGGCGATCGCCGAATCGGTGCAGACCAGTCAGGCCCTGACCAGCATCACGTCCAAGCGGGACCGCATCATTCGCACCGAGCCGGTGGTGATGTCCGACGGCTTCATCCATGGCGTGCATGTCTGGACCGGCCCCGCCGACGTCGAGCCGCCCGAACGGCCGATCCCGGGGCCGCTGAAGTGGGACCTGACCCTCGGCGTGGCCACCGACACCCGCGAATCACTGGTCAACAGCGGGAAGAATCCCGAGGTCGAAGTCACGTTCGGCAGGGCTTTCGCCGAGGACCTTCCGTCGCGTGAACTCAATCCGAACGAAACCAAGGTGCTGGCCATGGCGGTCAAGGCCAAACCCGACCAAACACTGTGCAGCACTTGGGATCTCACCGACTGGCGGGGCGAGTCGATTCGGATAGGCTTCGTCGCACGCACGATTTTGGAACCGGGACCCGACGGCCGGGAGCACTTGGTGGCGCGGGCGATGAACTGGCAGTCCGAACTGAAGGGCCCGGAGGTTTCGACCGACGTTCTCGCGCAACGAATCCTCAGCGGCCTGGCCCAGGCCGGGGTGCACCGCGCACTGATCGACCTCAACACCTGGGTCTTGCTGAAATGGCTCGACGAGCCCTGCCCCTTCTACGACTGGCGCAGCAGTGAGACGGGCAAGCCCAGGGTCCACCCCGACGACCACGACTTGATGGCCAGCATGACAAGGGAATTCAGCGGGGGTGCCAGCCGGGTGTTGCGGTTGCCCGGGCACGACGGTGATTGGGTGCCGGTGCACGTCACCGTCAACCGGGTGGAACTGGAACCCGATGCATACGCCGGACTGGTGTCCCTGCGGCTGCCCACCGACGACGAGCTGGCCACCGCGGGATTGTCGCCTACCCCCGACGCCGCCCCCTAGTCGGATTCCGCGGTCGTCGGCCCCGCCCGCGCCGCCGCCCTCGCCGCGCCGCCGAAGGCGACCGGCACTTGCGCCGTGACAACGACATCGAGACCGTCGACCGCACAGCGGATGTCGTCGACCCGCATCTGGCGGGCCAGGCGCGCAGCACGGGCGCAGGCCGTATCCGCTCCGGAGCTCAACCGCGCCGCGGCCGCCAAAGCGGCCAGGTCGGCCACCGTCTGGGCGCGGTGCCGTGCCACTACCGCCGAGCCCAGGTACGCGCCGGCGCCGGTCGCCGTCAGCAGCACCACGATCATCCAGGCCGCGACCAGGGTGGCCGAGCCCCGCTCACCGCGACGGCTCGGCCGCCGAGACCGCGTTGGCCGCAATGTCAATGGTGGGCAATAACTTTGAATGCGCGACGACGGTGGCCACCAGAAAATCGCCGTCGCGCCGCAGGTCGACTCGAGCACCACCGGGCGCGAGCCGGCGCGCGGCGGCCACGGCTGAGCGTTGGTCGCCGCGGGCCGCCAGCCGGGCGGCTTCGCGTGCCGCGTCGACGCAGCGCACCTGCATCGACACCGCGGTGACACCGGCCAGGCACAGCACCAGCACCACCACGAGCGCGGCGATGCCCAGCGCCGCCTCGACGGTGCTGGCACCCGCACTGCCGGCTACACCTTGGTGTTGAGCGCACGACCGATGATGTTCGTCAGCGCCGAGACGATCGAATCGCCGGTGACGACCGTGTAGAGCACCGCACCGAAGGCGGCCGCCGCGATGGTGCCGATGGCGTACTCGACCGTCGACATGCCTGACTCGTCGGCCGCCAGGACGACGGCACGTGCAGCGAGTTCGCGAATCATGTTGATCATCAATGTCTTCCTTTCGTTTCACAGCAGGCCCGACTGCAGGACCTCACCGGCCAAGCCGGCCACCACCGGGACGATGCCGACACAGACGAACGCCGGCAGGAAGCACAGACCCAACGGTCCGGCGATCAGTACGCCTGCCCGCTCGGCGGCGGCGTTCGCCGAGTGTGCGGCGTCGTGGCGAGACTCCTCGGCCAACTCGGTGACGCCGCCGGCCAGCGCGGCCCCCGAGGACGCCGAACGCCGGGCCAACCGCAGCAGCGCATCGATCTGCGGGTCCGTCGAGTTCTGCTGGCTGGACGGAATGGACCATGCGACAGCGGGATCGGCGCCAAGCGAGAGCAGGTCGGCGGCACGGCGCAGCACCCTGGCCAGATTCGGCGGCGCGGACGGGGCGGCGGCCGCCGCGGCCGTCGACACGGCCATGCCCGCCCCCAGGCACGCGGCGAGCACGTCCAGACAGGAGGCGACCGCCAGCGGATCCGGGCCGTGCGCCGGTGTTGAGCCCCGCAGCGGTCGACCGCCACGCACCGGTATCGCGGCGCGGCCGCGCACCAGCGAGGGACCAGGACCGATCCACAGCGCCGCGGCCAGCAGCACCGCCGCGAGGTTCATCCGCCGCTCCTCCTCATCGCTTCGCTCGACATCGTCGCCGGCGCGGTTCACGACGCCACCCCATCGGCAATGCGATCCGCCCACAGCAGACCGACACAGGCCAGCGCCGACCCGACGACCAGCAGCCACCCGCCCGCGTGCCCGCCCAGCAAGAAGCCCAGTGGCCGGGCCCCGATCAGTTGCCCCAGCAGCACGCCGAGCACCGGCAGCGCGGCCAGTATCGCCGCGGTTGCCCGCGCACCGGCCATGCTCGAGGACACGCGGGCCGAGAACCGTTGCCGCTCAGCGATATCGCGCTGGGCGGCGCGCATCAGGGTGGCTATCCCCAGCCCGTTGTCGCTGGCCAGCCGCCAGCACAGCGCGAGCCGCTCCCAATGCATGGGCAGCGCCGAGCAGCGGGCCGCGGCGGCCAGTCCGGCCGCGACGTCGGCCCCCAGCCGGGCCCGCGCCGCCACCGAACGCAGCGATACCGCAACCGTGCCGGCGGTGTCGTCGGCGGCGACGCAGAAAGCGCGCACCGGATGCGAGCCGGCCCGTAATTCACCGACTAGCACCTCGAGCGCGGATTGAAGCGCGTGACCCTCAGCCGTGGCGCGCCGGAGGCGCCGTCGTCGCCGATACCGCAGTCCCGCGGTCGCGCCCACGACCGCGACGCACAGGACGGTCGTCAGCGGTAGCGCGATGACGGCGGTGCAGCCGATACCCGCGGCGGCGCAGCACGCCCCACGAAGCCCGACCGTCGGGAGCCGCCGGTGTCGTGACGGCGACAGTCGTCGTCGCGGGGAGGGCCGAACGACGATGAGCGCGAGCGACACCAGCAGCGCGCCGGCCAGTGGGCCGTTCACGCCGGTATCCGGCTGCGCAGCAGGCGCTGCAGGTACGGGGCGGCATCCGTCATGCCCCGATCCGCATGCCACACGGTGACCGCGCGTACCTGGCCTTGATCATGTTGCAGCGCAGCGACTTCGCTGAGGCGCCGCCGGCCGGCGCGGTCGCGCTCGACATGCAGCAGCACCTGCACGGCGGCGGCGAGTTGGCTGTGCAATGCGGCACGATCGAGGCCGCCGAGCGCACCCAATGCCTCGAGGCGGGCGGGAACTTCTCCGGGGTTGTTGGCGTGCACGGTGCCTGCGCCGCCGTCGTGGCCGGTGTTCAGCGCAGCCAGCAGGTCCACCACTTCGGCGCCCCTGACCTCGCCGACCACGATGCGGTCGGGCCGCATCCGCAGCGCCTGCCGGACCAGCTGGCGTACCGGAACCTCGCCGACGCCTTCGATGTTGGCGCACCGGGCAACCAGCTTCACCAGATGCGGGTGCCGCGGCGCCAGCTCCGCGGCATCCTCGACGCAGACGATCCGTTCCGTCGGCGGCACGGCGCCCAGCATCGCGGCGAGCAGTGTCGTCTTGCCGGCCCCGGTGCCTCCGCTGACCAAGAACGCCAGCCGCGCGTCGATGATGTCGGTGACCAATGCGGCGGCCGCGGGCTCGATCGCGCCGGCGGCAATCAGGGCCGCCAACTCCTGACTGGCGGGCCGCAGGACACGCAGCGAAATGCAGGTGCCCGCGGCCGCCACCGGCGGCAACACCGCGTGCAGCCGCACCGCGAACCCGCCGGCGCCGATGCCGGTCAGCTCGCCGTCCACCCAGGGCTGCGCGTCGTCAAGGCGGCGGCCGGCGGCCAGCGCCAACCGCTGCGCCAGCCGTCGCACCGCCGCTTCGTCCGAAAAACGAATCTCGGTGCGCCGCAGGCCGGTGCCGTCGTCGACCCACACGGCGTCGGGTGCGGTGACCAGGACATCGGTGGTCCCGTCCGAGCAGAGCAGCGGATCGAGGATGCCGGCACCGGTGAGCTCGGTCTGCAGTACCCGGAGGTTGGCCAGCACCTCGGTGTCGCCGAGCATCCCACCGGACTCGGCGCGGATCGCGGCGGCCACCACGGCCGGCCCCAACGGTCCGGCCTCGCCGGCCAGTCGCTCGCGGACACGTTCGATCAGCGAACCGCTCACGCCGCCTTGCCGTTCTGTCCCGCCCGCCGCCGCGCACCGGCGGGCGGGAGCACGCCGAGCACTTGGCGCGCCGCCACCGCGAGCGCCGAGCGTCGCCCTAGCCGCAGGGCGCCGCGGTCGACCTGCCCGGCGAGTTGCGGCTGCGCTTTGACCGCCGCCAGCAACGGCAGGCCCGCGATCTCGGCGATCTCGGCCGACCGCAATCCTGCGGGCGACGGGCCGCGCACCACCAGACCGACATTGGGATTCATGGACGCCAGGACCGGAGCCAGCGCGCCGGTCGCCGCGCATGCCCGCACGTCACAGCGGCTGACGACGACCACCAGGTCGGCCGCGTTCAGCGCGGCTTGGGTCGCGTCGGTGAGACGACGGGGAAGGTCGCAGATGACGCTGACCGCGCCGCGCCGGCCGGCGTCGACGACGGCGTGCACCGGCCCGGCGTCCAACTCGTAACCGTGCCGCGTGCCGGACAGCACGCTGACTCCGCGGTGCCGTGGCAGCGCATCGCGGACGGCCGACCAGTTGAGCCGCCCGCCCTGCAACGCCAGATCCGGCCAGCGCAACCCCGGCGCGGTTTCGCCGCCCAGCAACAAGTCGAGGCCGCCACCCCACGGGTCGAGGTCCACCAACAGCGCGTCCGCGGCGGCCTGAGCCAAGGCGACCGCAAGCAGGGAGGCGCCCGCTCCGCCGCAGCCCCCGATGACTGCGACCGCGTGGCCGCGCGACCCGTCGTCGCGCGACGATTCGGCGGCTTCGGCGAGCGCGCGGACCAACTCCGCTTCTTGCTCGGGCAGCCGCAACACGTGCTCGGCGCCGACCCCGACGGCGGCCGCCCACGTCGTCGTCTCCGGTTCGGCCACCGTCAGGACGGTCACCTGATCACGGCGCGGCAGTGCCCATCGCCCGCAGCGCGCCGCCGACCGCGCGTCCAGCACGACTGCCGCGGCCGCCGCCCAACTCTTGCGGCTGACCGGAGACACGTCACTGGTGTGCACCACTCGGACGCCGGCGGCGGCCGCCGCCCGGTCCAGCTCGGCGCGCATGTCGGGCTCCGCCAAAACCGCCAACACACCCGCCGAACCCGCCGCGTCGACTCCGGAGCTGCTAGTCACCCGACCACTGTGCGGTGCCGTGGCCTTGGCACAACAGTCCCAAATGCGGATTTGTGGATAGAGACGCGAGTGTGCACAAACACGTAGCGAGGGGCCGCCGCCAGCGACGACGGGCACACTTTCCCGCAACGCACCGAGCGCCGGGCTTGGGGGCGTGCAGCGAGAACAGCTGACCGTAGAAATGGGACGACCCCCGCCAGGGGGGGAGGAGGCGAGGGTCGTCGTGCATCAGCCCCGGGGGGTCGGGCTGATACACCCTCGGCTCAGGCCGAGTAATGCTTACTATACACATGACAAGCCGTAGTAACGCAAGAGCTCATTTACTGAAAAGACAGCTTGAGCCGCGTAAACACTGCTCCGCAGGCCCCCCGAACCCTGAGCGGCCATTTCGGGTGCGGGGTCGTCGCCTCGCGGGACGGCCGACCTATGCTGGGGCGGTGACCGTCTTCGACCCCACCGCGGAGCAGTCGGCCTCGGAGCAATCAACGGCAACCCCCGCCCCCCACGCCTGCACGGCGGCCTTCTTCGACCTGGACAAGACGATCATCGCCAAGTCCAGCACCCTGGCGTTCAGCAAACCGTTTTTCAACCAGGGCCTGCTCAACCGCCGCGCCGTGCTCAAGTCGAGCTACGCCCAGTTCATCTATCTGCTCTCCGGTGCCGATCATGACCAAATGGATCGGATGCGCGCCCACATGACCAACATGTGCACCGGCTGGGACGTCGAACAGGTCAAGTCGATCGTCAACGAGACGCTGCACGAGATCGTGACTCCGCTGGTGTTCGCCGAAGCCGCCGACCTGATCGCGGCCCACAAGTTGTGCGGGCGTGACGTCGTGGTGGTGTCGGCTTCCGGGGAAGAAATCGTCGCCCCGATCGCACGGGCCCTGGGCGCCACCCACGCGATGGCAACCCGGATGGTCGTCGAGGACGGTCGGTACACCGGCGAGATCGCGTTCTACTGCTACGGCGAGGGCAAGGTGCAAGCGATCCGCGAGCTGGCCGCGCGCGAGGGCTACCCGCTGGAACACTGCTACGCCTACTCGGACTCGATCACCGATCTCCCGATGCTCGAGTCCGTCGGCCACCCCAGCGTCGTGAATCCCGACCGCGGCCTGCGCAGGGAAGCCGTGGAACGCGGGTGGCCCGTCATTTCGTTCTCCCGGCCGGTGTCCTTGCGCGACCGCATCCCGGCGCCATCCGGAGCCGCGATCGCCACGACGGCCGCGGTGGGCATCAGCGCGCTGGCCGCCGGTGCGGTCACGTATTCGTTGTTGCGCCGCTACGCGTTCTGAACCCGGCGGCACGCAACAGCAAACTCGTTAAACGCGCAATCCAAAACGGATTCGGCGCTATTCGCAATTGGGCCTTGCTGTGCTAGAGGTCTAGTAGTACAAAGGAACCACGGAAGCCCGGTGAGGCCTAGATCGATCCGGAAGAGAAGGTTCGTTCTCCCGACCCGGGCGCCCAGCACGGTGCTCGGCACCCACGCGGAGTCATAGCCGCGAAAATGGCAGAAGCGTTGCGGGCCTGCGAAATTGCGAAATGCGGAAGGTGTCGACGGCCCTTTGGGTGGGGTTGCAACCATAAGCGTCGTGAGATCGCCGAGGCCAACCCACGCAGCCCCGAGATGCACGCTTGGTAACCGAGTCCCGTGCTAGCGGGCGGCGGACCGATCATTCGGAACGTCGCCCGCTCTGCATTTTGCGGCCGTGTTTCCGGGGACGTCTTCCCGGGCGTCGGCCACCGCTTCAGCTATCGGCTCGACATCGAGTCGGCGATCGACACAGCTTCTTGCGCACCGGCTTTCATCGCACGGCAACACAGCACCAGCCAGGCTCCCACACCCTCCGGCGTGCCTGCGGCGAATTTCTGCGCGGCGTCGCGATACGCGGCGGGTTGGCGCATCCAACTGACCTCCGGCACACCCAGCCCGTGTGGGTCCAGGCCGCTGGCGATGGTCACCAATCTCGCCACCGCGCGAGCCACCACACCGTCAGAGCTGCCGAATGGCTTGAGCGTCAGCAGTTCGCCGTGGGTGACCGCGGCGAGCACCGGCGCCGGCACCCGGGTGCGTCCGTTCACCAAGTCCGCCAACAACTCCAGTCGCGGCCCCACGCCGGCATCGGCACGCGGGCGGCCCAACCGCTCGTCGTCGACCTGTTCCGCCGCCGCCAGCACATGCAGACGGGCCAGCGCCTGCAGCGGTGCGCGTCGCCAGATGGCCACGACGGGGCCCTCACCGCCCTCGAGCGCCTGGGCCACCCGAAGCGCGCCCGCGAACACCGGATCACTGATCTGCCCGGCATCGGCGAGATCCTCCAGCCGAACGGGGCCACCATCCAGCACCGACGACGCGCGCGCCGCCCGCAGCGCCGCCTCGGCGGCGGTCACCGGCCACCCTCGCAGGTTGGCGCGGTGGCGGTGGGCACGCCCCAACGCGTCGCGGGCACGGTCGCTGGCCTCGGCGACGCCGGGCAGTTCCATCAGGGGGGCCAGCGGGTCAGCTGTCACAAGTTCACAACCTATCCCCGTCGGGTTCCGGTGCATGCGGGATGGCGTCCAGCAACTGCCGGGTGTATTCGTGCTCGGGGTCGGTGAACAGGCGCTCGGTGGGCGCGTGTTCCACCACGCGGCCCGCCCGCATCACCAGCACGTCGTCGGCGATCTGCCCTATCACCGCCAGGTCGTGGCTGATGAACAGGTAGGCCAAGCCGAGTTCGGCCTGCAGCTCGGCCAGCAGGTCGAGTATTTGCGCCTGCACCAAGACGTCGAGCGCCGACACCGCCTCGTCGCAGACCAGCACCTCGGGACGCAATGCCAGCGCCCGCGCGATCGCGACCCGCTGGCGTTGGCCGCCCGACAGCTCGCGTGGCAACCTGCTCAGCACCGACGACGGCAGCGCCACCTGGTCGACGAGCTCGCGCACGGCTTTTTCGCGGTCCCTGCGGTCTCCGACTCGATGAATGCGCAGCGGTTCCTCGATGGCGCGAAACACCGAGTACATCGGATCCAGGCTGCTGTAGGGGTTTTGGAACACCGGCTGTACGCGCCTGCGAAAAGCCAGCATCGCGTCCCGGCCCATCACGTCGGAGATCCGCGTGCCATCGAAAACGACTGTGCCTGAGGTGGGTTGGAGCAGACCCAGCGCCATGCGGGCCACCGTCGACTTTCCGGAGCCGGATTCACCGACAATGGCCAGGGTGCGGGCCCGCTGCAGCCGGAACGACACCGAGTCGACGGCGCGAAACTCGCCACGCCGCCACGGTGCGCCGTGCGAATCCCGGTAGACCTTGGTGAGATCCGACGCGACGAGGAGGTCGTCGGTCCGGGTGGCCGCCGGCCGACTCCTGCGCGCCAGTGACGGAGCCGCGGCCACCAACCGCTGGGTGTACTCATGCTGTGGGTCTCGCAGAATGGTCGGTGCGGCACCGGATTCCACCACGACGCCGCGGTGGACGACTACGACCCGCTCCGCCCGTTCGGCGGCCAGCGCCAGATCGTGAGTGATCAGCAACAGCGCGGTGCCCAGTTCGTCGGTGAGGTGCGAGAGGTGGTCGAGCACCTGCCGCTGCACCGTGACATCGAGGGCCGACGTCGGTTCGTCGGCGATCAGCAGCTGCGGGCGGCCCGCCAGCCCGATGGCGATCAGCGCGCGCTGGCACATGCCCCCAGACAATTGGTGCGGATACTTGACTGCCTGCTTCACCGGATCCGGCATGCCGGCCTGGGCGAGCAGCTCCACCGCCCGGCGCCTGTCGCGGCGGCCATCGGTGTTGGCACGCAACGCTTCTGAGATCTGAAAGCCGACCTTCCAGACGGGGTTGAGGTTGGTCATCGGGTCTTGAGGCACATAACCGATGCGACGCCCTCGGATCGACCGCAGCAGCCGGCGATCGGCGGAGGTGATGTCGAGGCCGTCAAAAGTGATGCGGCCAGCAGTGATTCGACCTCCCGGGGGCAGCAGCCCGAGGATCGCGGCAGCAGTGGTGGACTTCCCGGATCCCGACTCGCCGACCACGGCGACGGTCTCGCCGCGCAGGACGCTCAGATCCACTCCGGCCACCGCGGGGGTGTGGTCGCCGAACCTGACTTCCAGGCCCTCAACCGTCAACAGTGGCTCACCGGTGGTCATGGGCGCCACTCTCCCCCGCAAGCGGGAGGTGCCCCCACCTCATCACGTCGCTCTGCATCGTCGCGGGCGCGGGTCATGCCCGCCTCGCACGCGAGGCCGGATCCAGGGCGTCGCGCAGGGCGTCGCCCATTATCATGAACGCCAGTACCGTCGTCGCCAGTGCACCGGCGGGATAGAACAAGATGGGCGAACCGGCCCGCAGCCGTGTCTGGGCGAGGTTGATGTCGCCACCCCAGGACACAACCGAGGTGGGCAGCCCGACCCCGAGGTAGGACAGCGTGGCCTCGGTGACAATGAAGGCCCCCAACGCAATCGTGGACATCGCGATCACCGGCCCCACCGCGTTGGGCAGTGCGTGACGCAGCAGCGTTTGAAACCTGCTCAGCCCCAACGCTTTGGCCGCGAGTACATATTCGCTGCTGCGCACCTCCAGCACCGCGCCGCGAGCGATCCTGGCTATCTGCGGCCAACCGAACAAGGCCAGGATGGCGATCACCGTCCATACCGTGCGATGGTGCAGAACCTGCATGAGGACGATCGCCGCCAGCAGCAGCGGCAGCCCGAAAAAGATGTCGGTGACGCGGGAGACGACGGCGTCGAGCCAGCCTCCGTAAAAGCCGGCCAACGCGCCCAGCGCCCCGCCGACGAAGAAGACCAGCAGAGTCGCGCCCAACCCGACCGTCACCGACGCTCGCGCCCCATAGACGGTGCGCGTGTAGATGTCGTGGCCCTGCAGGTCGGTGCCGAACCAGTGCGCCGCCGAAGGGCTGCGCAGGCTTTGGCTCGGATCGGCATAGCTGGGGTCGGCGTGGGCGAACAGCGAGGGATACAGCGCGACAAGGAGGATGAGGAGGATCAGCACGGCGGCGACAACGAACTTCGGACGGCGGTGCAGCTTCCGCCAGGTCTCGCCCCAAAAGCCAGAATGCTCAGCCATAGCGGATCCTCGGGTCCAGGGCCGCATAGAGCAGATCCACCACCAGGTTGGTGACCAGATAGATCAGGACCAGCACCGTTACGATCGACACCACGGTCGGCGCTTCCTGCCGGGTGACCGCCTGGTAGAGCACGCCGCCGACACCATGAATGTTGAAAATGCCTTCGGTCACAATGGCTCCGCCCATCAGCGCACCCAGGTCGGCGCCCAGGAATGTCACGACCGGGATCAGCGAGTTGCGCAGAATGTGCACGGTCACAACCCGCGGCCGCGACAACCCCTTGGCGGTGGCGGTGCGGACATAGTCGGTGTGCGCGTTGGCGGCCACAGCGGATCGGGTCAACCGTACGACGTAGGCGAATGAGACTGACCCCAAGACGATTCCGGGCAGCAGCAAGCGCGCGAATGTCGCCCGTTCGCCGACGGTGACCGGCGCGATGCCCAGCTTGACCCCGAACAGGAACTGGGCCAGAAAGCCCAGCACGAAGATCGGGATTGCGATGATGACCAGCCCGGCGATCAGCACCGTGGCATCGAAGAGTCCCCCCTGGCGCAGCCCGGAAATCACGCCGAACCCGATGCCCAGCACCGCTTCTACGGCCAAAGCGATCAACGCGAGCCGGATCGTGACCGGAAACGCATGTGCCAGAACGGCGCTGACCGGCAACCCGGAATAGGAGCGGCCCAGATCGCCGTGCAGGACGCCACCCAGGTAGCGCAAATATTGCAGGGTGAACGGATCGTCGAGGTGATAGCGCGCCCGAAGCGCGGCGGCCACGGCCGGCGTCAGCGGCCGGTCCCCGGCGATGGCGGCCAGGGGGTCGCCGGGCAGCAGGAACACCATGCCGTAGATCAGTAAGGTGGCGCCCAGGAAGACGGGCACCATGACGGCGATCCTGCGTGCGATATACCAGCCCATGTCTTAACCCTTGACGAGATTCTCGTAGTCGGGCAGCCCGTTCCAAGTGACCTTGACCGCGCTGATTTCCGGCGACCACCCGACCACGGCGATGTAATACCACAGCGGCACGGCAGGCATGTCGTGCAACAGGATTCGTTGCGCGACGTTGACGAGCACGTCGGCCTGTCGTAGGTCGGGAGCCGCCTCGGCGGCAGCCAGGCCGGCGTCGAATTCGCGGCTGGAGTATCCGACGTCATTGGATCCCGCACCGGTGGCGTACAGCGGAGCGAGGAACTCGATCATCGACGGGTAGTCGCCGATCCAGCCGGCCCGGAACGCGGTGTCGATCGTGCGGTTGGTGATCTGGGTGCGAAACCCTGCGAAGGTGGGCTGCGGCGCGCCGACGGCGTCGATGCCCAGCACGTTTTTGATGCTGTTGGCCACTGCGTCCACCCACTCCTGATGGCCGCTGTCGGCGTTATAGGAGATGGCGTACCGTCCGCTCCACGGCGAGATCGCGTTGGCTTGGGCCCAGAGTTGGCGCGCCCGTTCGGGGTTGAAGTCCAACGCTTCACTGCCCGGAATGTTCGGGTCGAATCCCGGCAACGAGCTGGCGGTGAAGTCGCGGGCCGGGCTGCGGGTGTTGTTGAAGATCTGCTGACATATCTGGGGGCGATTGATCGACGCGGACAACGCCAGCCGGCGCAGTCGGCCTTCCTCGCCGCCGAAATGCGGAAGGCGCAGCGGCGTGTCGAGCGATTGGCTGACGGCGACAGGTCCGCTGGCGGCGTTGCCGCCCAGGTCGCGCTGGTAGATCGTCAACGCGCTGGACGGAATCGTATCCAGGACATCGAGATTGCCCGAAAGTAGGTCGGCGTAGGCGGTGTCCAGGTTTGCGTAGAACTCGAACCTCAGGCCCTTGTTGCGGGGTTGGCGGTTGCCGTGATAATTCAGGTTGGGCCGCAGGTCAATTCGGACGTTGTGCTCCCACGCGGGCCCGTCGGGGCCGTTGGCGAGTTTGTACGGGCCATTACCGATCGGGTGCTGCCCGAAAGAGCTCATGTCCCGAAAAGCCGCCTGCGGCAGGGGGTAGAACGCGCTATGCCCCAACCGCAACTTGAAGTCGATGGTGGGTGCCTTCAGCCGGACGGTGAACTCCTGGTCGTTGATCACCTGTAGGCCGGACATGGTGGTGGCCCTTGATTTGCCGTCGGCGGTTAGCCCGGCGACGGCGTCGAAACCGTCGATAGGGCTAAAAAAGCTCTGCTGCAGTTGGGCATTGGAGCTCAGCGCCCCGTAGTTCCAAGCGTCGACGAAGGAATGGGCCGTCACCGGCGAGCCGTCGGTGAACTTCCAACCGGGTTTGAGGATGATCCGGTAGTTGACGTTGTCGGTGGTATCGACCGACTGGGCCACCTCCGGTGACGGATTGCCGGCGGCGTCGTAGGACATCAGCCCGGCGAATAGCCGGTCGAGGATCCGCCCGCCCAAGCTGTCGTTGGTGCCGGTGGGAATCAGGGGGTTCGGCGGTTCCCCGCCGTTGACCACCACCAGATCCGGACTAAGGACGCCGCCACCGCATCCGGCCAGCGACGCGGCCGCCAGCATCGCGGCGGCAATCGGAGCCACCAAGGCCACCGGGATCCGCATCCGACGCATGACACCCGACCCTAGGGCCTGCGATCGCGGCGGCTGCGGAACCTACCCCTGCTCAAAGCCGACTGACGCCGCTCAGGCCGCGGTGATCGGGTGCACCTGCAGCGCACAGGCCTCGATGGTGGCCGACACGGTCACCACGTTGGCGGTGTCCGGCGGATTGATGACCAAGTCCGTATAGGGTCAGCGCGCGGTGGCCCGCGGCGCCCTCGGCGCGCGATGCGGTTACCGCTATCTGATCCGACCAGCAACGCGTCCGCGCGTCGGCGTTGTCAGCAGGCATGGCCGATGCGGGCCACCCCAGCATGGTGGCGGCTGCGTAAGTCGTTGCGGCCGCGGCAAAGCTAGAAATTAGCCGGCGGATGCCCCGCCCATGACTCGGCACCTGGGTGATTGTCCGGCTTCAAGACACACTTTGGCCCTGGATTCGCGCGCAGGGCTAGCACTCGCACAGCTACGCCGCGCCCGGCTAGGCTCGCAGTCGGCCCAAAGCGCGAGGCCGCGAACGGCACAGTCTCGACACAGGAGAGAAGCCAGTGACCGCCACCAATACCTCAGGCCCGTCGTCGTATCCGCCGCCGGCGCAATTCGCTGAACAGGCCAATGCGGGCGAGGAACTGTACCGCGAAGCCGAGCAGGATCGGCTGGCCTTCTGGACCGAGCAAGCCAATCGGCTGTCGTGGGCGACGCCGTTCACCGAGGTGCTGGACTGGTCCGAAGCGCCGTTCGCCAAGTGGTTCGCCGACGGCAAGCTCAACGTCGCCTACAACTGCGTGGACCGCCACGTGGAGGCCGGGCATGGGGATCGGGTCGCCATCCATTGGGAGGGCGAGCCCGTCGGCGATCAGCGCAGCCTGACCTACTCCGATCTGCACTCCGAGGTCTGCAAGGCCGCCAACGCGCTGACCGATCTCGGTCTGGTGGCCGGTGACCGGGTCGCGATCTACCTGCCGCTGATCCCCGAAGCGGTGATCGCGATGCTGGCCTGCGCGCGGCTGGGTCTCATGCACAGCGTGGTGTTCGCCGGCTTCACCGCCAAGGCGCTGGCGGCCCGGATCGCCGACGCGCAGGCCAAGCTGCTGATCACCAGCGACGGCCAGTTCCGCCGCGGCAAGCCGGCGCCGTTGAAGGACGCGGCCGACGAGGCCGTCGAGGACGCCGACAGCCCCGTCAAGCACGTACTTGTGGTGCGGCGCAGCGGAATTGACGTGTCCTGGAACGACGACCGTGACCTGTGGTGGCACGATGTCGTCGACGCCGCCTCCGCCGAACACACCCCGGAACCCTTCGATGCCGAGCAGCCGCTGTTCCTGCTGTACACCTCGGGAACCACCGGCAAGCCCAAGGGCATCGTGCATACCAGCGGCGGCTATCTGACCCACGCCGCCTACACGCAGTACTACGTCTTCGACATCAAGGCCGAAACCGACGTCTTCTGGTGCACCGCCGACATCGGCTGGGTCACCGGACACACCTACGGCGTGTACGGTCCACTGGCCAACGGGGTCACCGAGATCCTCTACGAGGGCACGCCCGACTCACCCAACCAGCACCGGCATTTCGAGATCATCGAAAAGTACGGCGCGACAATCTATTACACCGCACCAACATTGATTCGCACGTTCATGAAGTGGGGACGCGAGATCCCCGACGCGCACGACCTGTCCAGCCTGAGGCTGCTGGGTTCGGTCGGCGAGCCGATCAACCCCGAGGCGTGGCGCTGGTACCGCAAGGTGATCGGCTCCGACCGCCTTCCCATCGTCGACACCTGGTGGCAGACCGAGACGGGCGCCACCATGATCTCCCCGTTGCCCGGAGTCGCTGCGACCAAACCGGGTTCGGCGATGAGGGCGCTGCCGGGCATCTCGGCGAAGATCGTCGACGACCACGGCGATCAACTGGTGCCGGGCATCCACAAGGGCGAGCACGTCACCGGCTACCTGGTGTTGGATCAGCCGTGGCCGTCAATGCTGCGCGGCATCTGGGGCGATCCCGAGCGATACCTCGAGACCTACTGGTCCCGATTCGCCGAGCAGCGCTGGTACTTCGCCGGCGACAGCGCCTATTACGACCGCGACGGCGCCATCTGGGTGGTGGGCCGCATCGACGACGTGATGAATGTGTCGGGGCACCGGCTGTCCACCGCCGAGGTGGAGTCGGCGCTGGTCGGCCACGCTTCGGTGGCCGAGGCCGCGGTGGTCGGGGCGACCGATGAGACGACCGGCCAGGCCATCTGCGCGTTCGTCGTCCTGCGTGGCGATTACCAGGTGCACGACGGGATCGTCGACGAGTTGCGCGTCGAGGTGGCCCGGGAGATCTCACCCATCGCCCGCCCGCGCGAGGTTCACGTGGTACCCGAGCTACCCAAGACCCGCAGCGGCAAGATCATGCGCAGGCTGTTGCGGGACATCGCCGAAAACCGCGAACTGGGCGACACCTCCACGCTGCTGGATCCCGGCGTGTTCGACGCGATCAGGGCGGCAAAGTAGTCGCTGCCGGTCAGCCCGGCAGCGGGCTGAACCCCGCACCGGGCCGATGTTTGGCGTTGATGTCGCCCAGGATCGCGTTGAACGATTGGACCACGGCCGGCGTGTGCAGCGGAATGTACTTGATGACGCAGGTCGGCAAGTTGTCGCTGAACGCTCCGTGGATCATCCCGACCAACTGATTGTTGACGGTGACCGGCGCGCCGGAGTCGCCTGGTTGACCACAGACCTGCATGACGATGGTGCCCGGCGCCTGACCCATGCCCCAGGTGACGCCGCACGAATTGCCGGTCGTGCGGCCCTGTTTGCAAGCGATCTCGCCGAAGGCGGGGTCCGGGCCGATGCCACTGATCAAGAAGCCGTTGAAGTTGGCCACCGGCGTCACTTTGGCCGGGTCGAACTTGATCACCGCGTAGTCGAGGTTGTCGTTACCCGCCACCATGGTGCCCAATACGCCCGCGTTCTCCGCGCCCTCGGCGGTGACCTGGGCTCCCGGGCCGCCACAGTGCGCGGAGGTGAAGCCGATCAGCTCACCGGCGGCATCGCCGCCGATGGTCGTCAGGGTGCACATGGTGTCGCCGTTGACGACGATGCCCGCACCGCCACCCATCGGGATGCGGACGTCAGCGGCAGCGGCGCGGGCAAACGAACCCGCGGCGGCCACGAGCAGGACAACCATTGCCACTAAGAAGCATCGGTGCGCCCTCCGCACAGCCCCACTCCCATCGGTAGGCCGAACATCACGACCGGCTTGGCCGAGTGTAATCGGCCGGGATGTGATGTTCGCTCTGAAGAAGCCGCGTTGGCCCCGCGGCGTCGCCGACCGACCTCTGGCCGAAGCGAACTGGCCGTCGGGCGCCCAAACCTGCGGTGTAGTGCTCGGCTGGCCTCGTCTGGCTTCTCCTGTCCAGGCGCCACATGGCAACATAAGCGGCGACGACAGCGAGCCGGGCGATGACGAAAGAGGACCGTCTGTGAGCAAAGCCGATGGCAAGAACGGTGTGCCCAGCACCCTGACCACGATTCCGTTGACTGACCCGCATGCCAAACCGGCCGAGCCGTCGATCGGTGATCTGATCAAAGACGCGACCGCCCAGGTGTCCACGCTGGTGCGCGCCGAGGTCGAACTGGCGCGCGCCGAAATTACCAGGGACGTCAAAAAAGGTCTCACGGGAAGCGTCTTCTTCATCGCCGCGCTGGTGGTGCTGTTTTACTCCACCTTCTTTCTCTTCTTCTTCATCGCAGAGCTACTCGACACCTGGCTGTGGCGCTGGGCGGCGTATCTGATCGTGTTC
>NZ_DASUHS010000007.1:0-4000 GCF_036273375.1 Mycobacterium sp.
GAACTCGCCTCTCGCCGTAGCGTTCATGCTCGTCGCGGCAGCGATCACAGGCGACAACGGGTTGCCGTTCATCGCGATCCCCGAATATGCCGGGCGGTACTGGAGCGGGCGCGCACTGGGCACCCAGCACACTGCCGAGCGGGTGACGTTCGCCGTCGCACCGCCAGTGTTCGGCGAACTAATCACCGCGACCGGTTACCCGCTGGCGTACGCGATGTCCGGATTGCTCGCGCTGGCGGCGCTGCCGTTCATCCCGGTCGGCTCCCGCGCCAACGCTGGCACACCGTCACGGGCCACAGCTGACGACCGCCCAACCGTACGATGAGATTTCGCATCAGGCGCGGCCTGGCGGCGTTCCGGGCGGTCACGAGCACCCAGGCAGGGCTCGGTCACTCGCGTGGGTCGACCCGTCGCGATGCGCTTACCTGTGCTGCCGGGTTCAGACCGAAATGGCGGAACCGTGTCGAGAAACTGAACCCCGGTCAGGTCGTCGAAGTCGAAATCGACCTGTTACCAATAGGCTTGGTGTTCCACCCCGGCGAGCAGCTTCGGCAGATCATCAGCGCGCAAAACCTGTTCGGCTCATGGATGCCCGGCCTACGGGAATACACGCCGCAAAACAGTGGACAGCACATCATCCATACGGGCGGCGATCGCGCCTCGTATCTCCAGCTCCCCCTCAAGCCCGCATAAGGTCGGCGCAGATCACGCCGTACTGGAACCATCCACCATGGCCTTCGTAACCTGAAGCACTCCAACCAGTTTGGAAATTAAAGGAATCCGATCCTTCACGACGCGATGACTTGGGTGTCAAGGTCATAAGTGCGGCTCTTAAGGACACGTAGATGATTACTATTGATTTGCCGACCAGTTGGGGCCGGTGGGGTGATGGCGATCAACTTGGTTCGTTGCATTTGATCGATGCGCGGGCGCGGGCACGTGTCATGGCCGGCGTTGTTGGCCTTGATCCTAAGGGGCGTCGCCGTCTGGCGATCGGCGCCCGTTCAATGGCCCGCCGGGGTAACCGGCGGCGGTGAGCAGTGCGCTGGCATAGACCGGGTCAGTCGCTGCAAGGCCGCCGTCACCGAACGCGAGGTAGGTAGCTCATGGTGATGACCTGCGACTCGCAGCATCATGTCGACCGCGTCGCTGCTTACCAGTGCCCAGTCCAGCTCAGCCTTCACGCATTGTTCGTCGATGCTTTGGAGTAGGCGAAGTCCAGCGACGCTGAGGAACTGAACTTCACTGAGGTCAAGGACCAGCATGCGGCCAATGGAAATCAGACCGGCGACGTAACGCCGCACGTCGCCCACGTTACCTGCGTCGATTTCGCCGCTGATGCCGGCGATGGTCGCTGGCGGTCGCAACCGGACGCCGGAAACATCACCTGCTGGCCCGATGGCAGTTGAGCGTCTCTGAGCCGAGTGTTCGTTTTCGGCGATCAGCCAATGGGCAACGTCGACGAGTTTGAGATTGGTCTGCTGGGAAGCGGCGACCAGCATGTCGAATGCCCGCACGGCGGTGGTGCGATGACGCACCATGAGTATGCCCTTGGCCTGCCCGATCACATCGCGACTGACAATGGCTTGATTTAGGCCCTGGCGTTCGCTGGCCGCGTGCAGCGCGGTCGCGGCGTGGGCGGCGAACACGTCGGCGATGGTCTGGTCCTGGGCGCTGAATCCGTGCGGCACAGTGGAGTACAGGTTCAGCACGCCGAGCGTCTTTTCTGCCGCGAACAGTCGCATCGCGAGCATGCTACCCACCCCCAGTTGCAGTGCGGCCGAAGCGAAGTCGGGCCAGCGGCCGTCACTGGCCATGTCCGGAACGTTGACGGTGCGCAACCGTCGGAGCGCCTCGATGCTGGGCCCGTGTTGCAAGCCGGCTTGCAGCTGTTCCAGCTCATGCGCGATCGCTTGGGTGGAGGCGTGGGCGACCATTCGGTCCCCGCTGACCACTCGGCTGATGCTCGCACAAGCGGCATTGGGCACGGCCGCCACCACCGCGGCGGTGATCGCGGTCAAGGTCGCGTCAGCATCGGGCTTGGCGGCTAGCCCGCGCACGCCAGCTCTCCGATCACCCGCCAACTCGGTCCCCGCCTCATCCAAACCATGCTCGGTTCGAGGAGCCGCTTGAGCAAAACCCGGAGATTCACAATCAAGGGTGTCGTACGTGCAGTTGCAGTTCCCCATGTGCTGTCGCCCCTCATCGCTGTCGATATAGGTCGACTGCCGGGGTCAGGGACAGCGCTCTCAAGCCGCGCACCGCCTGGCTAATACTCCAGCTGCAACTTCTCAACCCGGCGAGCGGACACTTCCGTCACCATCGTTGCAGCATTTCCGACGCCTGTCGAGCAACTGATGCGTAATCGACGCACCGGCCCAACGGAATGGTTCCTCCTCCCAGCGCGCGTAGCCTGAGCTATGGGCTCTGCACGGCTTGGCATCATTTCAATCGAAGACGCGAGCGGAGCAAGAGCGCAATGTAGGCTCGTCGTGAAAGCGATTCAGTGAGAAGCGATGAGCACTCCCCCCGCCGACGTTGCCGAATCACGCGCGTGCGCGCGACGATCGCCTACGTGCGTGCGGATATCCGGCGGAGCTTCTGCCCTCGCGAAACGCGAACCCCGGAAGGGCAGTTGAGCTGCGATGGACGCCATGTCGCCGTCACCCGAACAGCGCGAATCCCGCCTCGTGCGAGCTTTCGTCGAGTTGGCCGACACCCTCGTTGACGACTACGACATCGCTGAAGTGTTGCACCAACTCACTCAACGCTGCGTTCAGCTGCTGGGCGTGGCCGCGGCGGGTCTGCTGCTTTCAGACCAGCGCGGCAACCTGCAAATTTTGGCCTCCTCCACCGAACGCACCCGGTTGCTGGAACTGTTCCAGCTGCAGGCCAACGAGGGCCCCTGCCTGGACTGTTTCCACACGGGACAACGGGTGCTGATCGGCGACATCACCGCCGAGCACACCCGCTGGCCCGCCTTCGCCCAGGAAGTGGCGCGGGAGGGGTTTCACAGCGTGCACGCGGTTCCGCTGCGTCTGCGTCGCGAGGTCATCGGCGCACTGAACCTTTTCGGCACCGAGCCGGGCCGCCTCGCCGAGGCGGACCTTCTAGTGGCTCAAGCCCTGGCCGATACCGCCACCATCGGCATCCTGTCCGAACGCGCCATCCGTCGCGGTGAAGTGCTCACGGGACAACTACAAACCGCGCTGAAAAACCGAATCACCATCGAACAAGCCAAAGGCCTGCTCGCGCACGCCGGAAACCTCGACATGGACGAAGCCTTTCAAGCTCTCCGCAGCTACGGGCGCGCCCACGCGACTCGGCTATCCGAAATCGCCCACCAGCTCACCACCGGCACCCTGGACCCCGCCGACATTCTCAGTCACCAATCTCGGTGACCAGCGCGTCGATGCCCTTGCTCGACGATGGAATTGGACCCGGGTTTCACCTCAACGCAACCCAGATCGTTTGAGCCACGGCCGCACCAGGTTTCACCGCCGATGACACCTTGGACCGCACTCACTGGAAGCTGCGTGATGAGTGCTCATTGTGATACCGGCGAGCCACGCAGCTGTTAATGCACCGCCCAATTTTGAAGCGTTTTTGCATCGATGGCGGTGTGGGGAGTCTGCGATGGGGTACACCGGCGTGATCAGCACTTGTCAACTCAGTCAGACAGGGAGCCCCGCTGCCTGCCATGCCACGTGGTGCCCCCGGTGAGAAAGCGAACCCTAATCATGCGAAAGCGCATCGTCGTCATTGGAGCCAGCGGCAACGTCGGAACCGCGCTGCTGCGTAATCTGTGCGGCGCCGCGCATCAGCTGATCGGAGTCGTGCGCCGGCCTCCCGAGCCGAAAGGCGTTTACGGCGAAGCACAATGGCTACGGCTCGACGTCGCGGACCGAGAGGCGGCACGCGATCTGGGTCGCGTATTCGACGGCGCCGATTCTGTGGTGCATCTGGCCTGGGGATTTCAACCCACCCGCAACGCGAAATA
>NZ_DASUHS010000008.1:0-31711 GCF_036273375.1 Mycobacterium sp.
AAGCTGCAGGAGATCATCTCCGGATCGCCGATCGGCTTCGGCAGGGGGCAGCAGCCGATCAATCTGCTGCTGCTGGCCGGCGCGGTGGCGGCCGCGGTGGTGATCGGACTGCACGCACATCCCGGCAATCCCGGCGGGACAGCCGGAGCATCACTGTGGTGGATGATCGGGTTGCTCGCCGCAGCGGGCGTGCTGGGCTTGATGGTGGTGCTGCCCATCGGCGGCGCCGACATGCCCGTGGTCATCTCGTTGCTGAACGCGATGACCGGGCTCTCGGCCGCTGCCGCGGGCCTGGCCCTGAACAACACCGCGATGATCGTGGCGGGCATGATCGTCGGCGCGTCGGGTTCGATCCTGACCAACCTGATGGCCAAGGCGATGAACCGTTCCATCCCGGCGATCGTCGCGGGCGGCTTCGGCGGTGGGGGGGTCGCCCCGAGCGGCGGCGACGGCGGCGACAAGACCGTCAAGGCCACCTCAGCCGCCGACGCCGCGATCCAGATGGCCTACGCCAACCAGGTGATCGTGGTGCCTGGCTACGGCCTGGCCGTCGCGCAGGCCCAGCACGCCGTCAAGGACATGGCGGCCCTGCTCGAAGACAAGGGCGTGGAGGTCAAGTACGCGATTCACCCGGTGGCGGGCCGGATGCCCGGGCACATGAACGTCTTACTGGCCGAGGCCGAGGTCGACTACGACGCCATGAAGGACATGGACGACATCAACGACGAATTCGCCCGCACCGACGTCGCGATCGTCATCGGCGCCAACGACGTCACCAACCCGGCGGCCCGCAACGACGCGTCCAGTCCGATCTACGGCATGCCGATCCTCAACGTGGATAAGGCCAAGTCGGTGATTGTGCTCAAGCGATCGATGAACTCCGGTTTCGCCGGCATCGACAACCCGCTGTTCTACGGCGAGGGCACCAGCATGCTGTTCGGCGACGCGAAGAAATCGGTGACCCAGGTCGCCGAGGAGCTCAAGGCGCTGTAAGGGCGAAAGGCGCCTTGCGCTGGGAGCTTAGACGGGCGGGTACGCCTGCGGCGGGTATCCGTTGCCATCGACAACCCCGCGTAGACCCCACGGAACGTACCGAAGGAAAAACTCGATCTCGTCGCTTGCGTCGTAATCCGGACTCGGATCCATCGGCCCCACCTCTCGACTCATCGCGTTCGATGAGGAGTCTAGTCGCATACGCCTGCACGTGGCACCCGGCGTTTTGCATAAACTGTCCAACCAGTTGATTGATAGCTATTCTGGGCCGGACCGGCCCTGGCCAGGCCATACCGACGATAGTGAGAACAGATGCCCACCGACAGCATCACCCCGAATGGGCTAACCCGGCGCGAAGAGCTGCTGGCGGTAGCCACCAAGCTGTTTGCGGCGCGCGGCTATCACGGCACCCGGATGGACGACGTGGCCGACGTGATCGGCCTGAACAAGGCGACCGTCTATCACTACTACGCCAGCAAGTCGCTGATCCTGTTCGACATCTACCGTCAGGCCGCGGAGGGCACTCTGGCCGCCGTGCACGACGACCCGTCCTGGACGGCGCGCGAGGCCCTCTACCAATACACGGTCCGCCTGCTCACCGGCATCGCCAGCGATCCGGAACGGGCAGCGGTGTACTTCCAGGAGCAGCCGTACATCACCGAGTGGTTCACCAGCGAGCAGGTCGCCGAGGTCCGCGAAAAGGAAGCTCAGGTCTACCATCACGTGCATGGCCTGATCGACCGCGGGATCGCCAACGGCGAGTTCTACCCGTGCGACTCGCACGTGCTGGCGCTGGGCTACATCGGCATGACGCTGGGCAGCTACCGCTGGCTGCGGCCGAGCGGCCGGCGCTCGGCCAAGGAGATCGCCGCCGAGTTCAGCACCGCGCTGCTACGCGGGCTGATCCGCGACGAAGCCATCCGCACGACGTCCCCGCTGGGACCTTAAGCGCGCAGGTGCTTGTCGAGGAACGCCAGCTGGTCGGCGACCACCCGGTCGAAGGCGTCGTCGACGTAGATCGCGAAGTGGCCCTCGGGATACAGCCTGATCTCGCCGCGCGGCGCTTTGGCGGCGTGACGCAACGTCGCCGCCGCGGGAGCCACTGAATCGGCCTCGCACACACAGAACAGGATCGGGCAGGTGATCTTGGATGTGGAGCGACCCGGGCGATAGCTGAAGACCTGCAACGCGATTCGGGCGGCGACCTCGTTGCGTAATTCGACGCCGTCGGGTACCAGCCGCAGGTAGCCCGCATACGCATCGGGGGTGTTCATCAATGCGACCTCGCCGGGCTTGCCGGCCGTCGCGACCATCACCGGCGGCCTGCCCAGCCGGCTTGCGAGCACGTCGCGCACCGCCCGCGCGGTGATGCGCGCGGTGATCAACGGGTTGGTGATGGTGCGCGCTGACGCGAGGCCGTCGGTGAAGGGGCATTGGGCGACGGCCGCGGCGATGCCCGGCAGCCGAGCCGCGGTGGCGATCACGTGGCCGCCCGCAAAAGAGGTGCCCCACAATCCGATTCGATCGCGGTCGATTCCCTGGATGGTGCGGGCGTAGGCGACGGCCGCTGCCCAGTCGGCGAGCTGCATGTCGACGTCGAGGACCTGACGCGGACTGCCCTCGCTGTCACCGAAGTTGCGGTAGTCGAACACCAGGCACGCGTAGCCGGCTGCGCTGAACCGCTCCGCGTACGCGTCCAGCCGCATGCTGCGCACCGCCCCCAGGCCGTGTGCCATCACCAGCAGCGGTGCGGGCCCGGCGCCCGGCGGCCGGTAGAGCCAGGCGTTGATCAGGTCGTCACCGGACGGGAACCAAAGGTCTTCGCGCTGTGTCATCAGCGATGATTCTGCCCCCGCTGGCCGCGGCCAGCCGCGCAGGTATGCTCCCCAAAATTTATGGACTACTGTCTAGAAACGTTGTCCAGCGTTCGAGGGACGGAGACTCAAATGGCGATCCGCGTCGCGCACGTCGGTACCGGAAATGTCGGAGGGCTGGCCCTCGCCGAACTGATCACCAACCCGCAGTTCGAACTGACCGGGGTGTGCGTCTCTACGCCCGACAAGGTGGGTAAGGACGCCGGTGAGTTGTGCGGCGTCGGCCTGGACACCGGCGTCGTCACGGGCGTCACGGCCGTCGATGACCTGGACGCGATTATCGCCGCCGAGCCCGACTGCGTCGTCTACTGCGCGATGGGCGACACCCGGCTGCCCGAGGCGATGGCCGACGTGATGCGTATCCTGGCCGCCGGCATCAACGTCGTTGGGTCGTCGCCCGGGCTGCTGCAATACCCGTGGGGTGTCATGCCCGACAAGTACATCGCCCGCGTGGAAGACGCTGCCAAGCAAGGCAATTCGAGCATCTTCATCAGCGGCGTCGACCCGGGGTTCGCCAACGACCTGATCCCGTTCGCGCTGGCCGGGACGTGTCAGCGCATCGAGCAGGTGCGCTGCATGGAGATTCACGACTACGCCAGTTACGACGGGACCGAGGTCATGGACTACATGGGATTCGCCCGGCCGATGGACGAAATCCCGATGCTGTTGCAGCCGGGAATCCTCAGCATCGCCTGGGGCACCGCGATCCGTCAGTTGGCGGCCGGCCTTGGCATCGAGGTCGACGAGATCACCGAGTCCTACCAGCGCGAGCCCGCACCCGAGGATTTCGACATCGCGGTCGGTCACGTGGCCAAGGGCACGGTGGCCGTGCTGCAGTTCGAGATTCGCGGCATGGTCAAGGGCCACCCCGCCATCGTCATCGAGCACGTCACCCGGTTGCGCCCGGACCTGCGCCCCGACCTGCCCCAGCCCGCCGCGGGCGACGGCTCCTACCGCGTCGAGATCACCGGCGAGCCGTCGTACGCGGTCGACATCATCCCGAGCAGCCGCAACGGCGACCACAACCACGCGGCGATCGCGGGCGCCGCGGGCCGCGTCGTCAACGCCATCCCCGCGGTGATCGCGGCTCCGCCGGGCATCCGGACCACACTCGATTTGCCGTTGGTAACGGGCAAAGGCCTTTACGCACCAAGCACTTTGGTGACCACCTAAAACGAAAGGAGACCCGCGTGGGTCGGGTAGACGGCAAGGTAGCGCTCATCAGTGGTGGCGCTGGCGGTATGGGAGCCGAAGATGCGCGCCTGCTGGTCGAGGAAGGCGCCAAGGTCGTAATCGGCGACATACTGGACGACCAGGGCAAGGCGCTGGCCGACGAGATCGGCGATTCCGCGCGCTACGTGCACCTCGACGTCACCCAGCCCGACCAGTGGGACGCCGCGGTCGCCACCGCGATCGGCGAATTCGGCAAGCTCAACGTGCTGGTCAACAACGCCGGCACTGTCGCGCTCGGTGCCCTGAAGAGTTTCGATCTGGCCAAGTGGCAGAAGGTGATTGACGTCAACCTGACCGGGACGTTCCTGGGCATGCGGGTTGCGGTCGAGCCGATGATCGCGGCCGGCGGCGGCTCGATCATCAACGTGTCCTCCATCGAGGGCCTGCGCGGCGCCCCCATGGTGCACCCCTACGTCGCGTCCAAGTGGGGCGTGCGCGGCCTGGCGAAGTCGGCGGCACTGGAGCTGGCGCCGCACAACATCCGGGTGAACTCCGTGCACCCGGGGTTCATCCGCACCCCGATGACCGCCCACCTGCCCGAGGACATGGTGACCATTCCGCTCGGGCGTCCTGGCGAGGTCCGGGAAGTCGCGACCTTCGTGCTTTTCCTGGCCAGCGACGAGTCGTCCTACTCCACCGGCAGCGAGTACGTGATGGACGGCGGACTGGTCACCGACGTGAATCACAAGGAGTTCTAGGGCGGTGCTATAACCGCGAGCATGCTGCGCAGCCTGGCGAGCCTGGTCGGATCGAACCACGTCGTCACCGACCCCGACGTGCTGGCAGCGCGCAGCATCGACCACACCGGCCGCTACCGCGGCAAGGCGAGCGCGCTGGTGCGACCGGGCACGCCCGAGCAGGTCGCCGAGGTGCTGCGGGTGTGCCGGGACGCCGGGGCGCACGTGACGGTGCAGGGCGGCCGGACCTCGCTGGTGGCCGGCACCGTTCCCGAGCACGACGACGTGTTGTTGTCCACCGAACGGCTGCACGCTGTGGCTGACATCGACACCGTCGAACGCCGCATCGAGGCCGGCGCCGGAGCCACCCTGGCCACGGTGCAACGGACCGCCACCGCGGCCGGTTTGGTGTTCGGCGTGGATCTGGCCGCCCGCGACACCGCGACCGTCGGCGGCATGGCGTCGACGAACGCAGGCGGCCTGCGCACGGTCCGGTACGGCGACATGGGCGAGCAGGTGATCGGCGTGCAGGTGGCGCTGCCCGACGGCACGCTGCTGCGCCGGCACAGCCGGGTGCGCCGGGACAACACCGGCTATGACCTGCCGGCGCTGTTCGTGGGCGCCGAGGGCACGCTGGGCGTCATCACCGAGCTGGACCTGCGGCTGCACGCCACCCCGTCGCACCGGGTGACGGCTATTTGCGGGTTCGCCGATCTCGACGCGCTGGTGGAGGCGGGCCGGGTGTTCCGCGATGTGGACGGCATTGCGGCGCTGGAACTGATCGACGGCCGCGCCGCCGCGCTGACCCAGGAGCACCGTGGTGTTGGCGCCCCGGTCACCGGCGACTGGTTGCTGTTGGTCGAACTGGCCGCCGATCACGACCAGACCGAGCGGCTGGCCGAGCTGCTCGACGACGTGCCGATGTGCGCCGATCCCGCGGTCGGCGTGGATCTTGCCGCGCAGCAACGGTTATGGCAGGTTCGCGAATCACTGGCCGAGGTGCTCGGCGTGTACGGGCCACCGCTCAAATTCGATGTCTCGTTACCGCTGTCGGCAATCGACGAATTCGAAAGGCACGCAGTCGATTTAGTACACACACACGCCCCGGACGCGCTACCGGTGCTGTTCGGCCACATCGGCGAGGGCAACCTGCACCTCAATGTGTTGCGTTGCCCGGCCGACCGGGAACGGGCGCTGTATGAGCCGATGATGGACCTCATCGCACGCTCCGGCGGCAACGTCAGCTCCGAACACGGCGTCGGCAGCCGCAAACGGCCCTACCTCACCATGTCACGCGAGCCCGCCGACATCGCCGCGATGCGCATGCTCAAAGCCGCGCTGGACCCGACCGGATTCCTCAATGCCGCAGTGCTTTTCGATTAGGCGAGCATGAAACCGGAAAGGCACAAGCTTCCTG
Source organism: Mycobacterium sp. (assembly GCF_036273375.1). GTDB lineage: Bacteria > Actinomycetota > Actinomycetes > Mycobacteriales > Mycobacteriaceae > Mycobacterium. The sequence continues at coordinate 6,195 of NZ_DASUHS010000008.1, forward strand.
CCCCTTGACGCTCTTGGGCTGCTGGCTCGACGGAACGACACCTTTGTACCGGCAAATTTCGGCCGCATGCGTCCGAGGTCCAGAGTGGTCAGTATTCAGTTGCCGTCGACAAATGGGACGGCACTGGCGGTATCGGGCGCGCCGAATCGCGCTCTGACTGGTAACCAGGACCCTTGGCCCGGCGCCGGAAAGCGGCATTCGCTGGACAGCGGGCGGACCTTAGGCCTGTACTTAAGTCACATTTTCACCGGGTTGCCGGGAGTTCCGGAGGCAGGCATGACAACGGCGGGCGGCCAGGCGGGTCAGGGCATGACACTGGAAGAGCAAGCGCAGGACGGGCTGGGCGCGGATCTCGTTCTCGAGGGCGGGGGAGTCAAGGGAATCGGCCTGGTCGGGGCCGTCCTGACCCTGCATGAAGCGGGCTATGCCTTTCCCCGGATCGGCGGCACGTCGGCCGGTGCCATTGTGGCCGCCCTCATCGCCGCATATCAGGTCAGGAACGTCCCGCTTACCCAGCTACAGAAGGATATGGAGGAGCTGGACTACACCAAGTTCATGCAGAAGACCTGGGCCGAGAAGCACCTGGGCCTGATCGGGAAAGTCGATGCGTTGGTGAGCCACCAGGGCCTGTACGCCAGTTCCTATCTCCAAGAGTGGCTGACCTCGAAGCTGGAGCCGCTGGATATCCACACTTTCGCCGACCTCAAGATCACCGGGGACGACGGCACCGCCCTGGCCGAGGACCAGCGCTACCGGCTGGTCACCCACACCTCGGACCTGACCCGCGGCGCACTGGTCCGGCTGCCGTGGGACCTGCCCTACTACCTGCTGAGCAGCAAGGATCAGGGTGATTTGGCCCGGCGGATCGAGGTCATCGACAGCTACCCAATCGTGGACGCGGTCCGCGCGTCGATGTCGATCCCGTTCTTTTTCCAACCCTTCGAGCAGAAGACGGCCTTGGGCGCCTGCACCTGGGTCGACGGCGGGCTGCTGCAGAACTTCCCGGTGACCGTGTTCGACCGGACCGACGGCCGGCCTAACCGGTGGCCGACGTTCGGGATCAAGCTCTCGTCGCGGCCGGGGCTGAACACCCCGGACGTGCCGGTGCAGGGCGATCTCCGCGAGGTCGTCGCGATCGCGCACACGGCCATGGGCGAGTGGAACCGCTACCCGCTGGCCGATGAGGGCGTCGGCGCCCGGACGGTGTACGTGGACACGATGGGCATCGCCAGCACCGATTTCGGGCTGACGACCGACCAGCGTGACAAGCTGTTCGCCAACGGCGAGGCCGCGGCGGGCAAGTTCCTGGCCGCCTGGGCCGAGGCTCACCCCCCGGCCGCGACCGCCGCCGAGATCCCCGCCACGCCCGGCCAAAGTCACCGCGACCCGGGTCACGACCGCCGAACTAGCCGCCGACGCCGCGGGTGAGGTCCAGCCGTGACCGAGCCCTGCCATAAGGCGGTAATGCTGCAGTCCGGTAGGTTCGAATCCTGCCGGGGGAGTTCGGTTTCGATGGGCACGACGCATTTCTTGCCGCCTTTGCCTTTGACGTGGATGACGGCGGCCCCGTCGTCGGAGGTGCGGATATCGCCGACATCGGCTTGACGGAGTTCTCCAGGCGCAGGCCGGCGAGCAGTCCGGGGAGGATTAGCGCGAGATCCCTTTCGGCCCAATCGGTCCGGTGTTTGGAGTCTTGGTCTTGTGCGACGGTGTCGAGGAGTGCGTGCACTGCTGTGCGGGGGAGGGGCTTGGCGAGTTGCGGTTCGACTAGCTGGCTTTGATTCCCACCGCGTGCCGTAGTTGCGCCAGGAATTGCTCGGCGTCATCGCTGCGCACGATGTAGTGCGATATCGCGATCCGGATCACCGTCGCCGCTTTGACCGCCGCGTTGGGCCCAGGCAGGTGGCGCTGCAGACCTTCGCGCATCTGCGGGATGACCCAGGAGAACTGGGCGATGGTGTGCTCGGGCTCGACGTCGACCATGCGAACACCGGAGTACGAATGCTGGTATTCGACGATGAACCGCAGCACGGCGTCGAGCTTGTCCACGCCCTTCAGTCCCGCGGTGGCCTTCACCAAACCGCTTTCGAAGATCTGACGCTCGTAGCTCGAAAACGCCGACAGCAACTCCTCTTTGGACGCGAACCAGCGGTACAGCGTCGGACGGGAGACGCCCGCCTGGGTGGCGACGTCGGACAGGCTGAGCTTGGTCTTGCCGTTTCGGCCGAGCACCTCGGCGGTGGCCGCCAGAATGCGCTGACGGGTCGAGGTGTCGGTTTCGGCGATCGTCGTCGCCCGGGCCGGCTGGCTCATGATTCAAACTTTTCGAAGTATCGCCGAGGTGTCATGGTCATTCGCTCCCACGTTAGGCCCGAGGCGGGCGCCGGCGCACCAGCACCGACTGCTGGATGGCGCCGACCGCGCCCTGCTCGTCGAACAGCGTGCCGATCGTCGTCCCGATGCCGTCCGGCCCGTAGCTGGTCTCCGCCCGAATGCCGATCCAGTCGCCGTCCGGTACACGAAACACATGCACGGCCAGATCGGTGTTGAGGAACGTCCATTTGGTGATGTCGAGTTTGCTGCCGATGCCGTTGGCGCAGTCGGCCACCGCGAACAGCCGTTCCAGCTGCGTCATGGACTCGCCGTTGACCAGGTCGACGGTCGGGTTGATCCAGGATTCGCCGGGGCCCTCGCTGAGCGGCTCGGTCAGCCACAGCCACTCGAGGCTGTGCACGTAATTGCGGTCCCAGTCCCTCGCCTTGAGGTTGCGGTCGAAGGCCTCGGTCCGCGGGCGGGGCGGCGGCGCCGCAGCGTGCGCCAGGGACTGCGTGTCCTGATTCTGCAACCGCCATCCGGTGGCGCGCGCCACGGGCCGCGGCGTGCCGTCGGGCCCGGGGGCCAGCATCTCGGCACTGAGCAATTCGATCTGCTTGCCGGGGCGTTGCACCTGGGCCCGCACCGACAGATCACCCTCGGCCGGCACCCCACCCAGCAGGTCGATGACGACCCGGGACAGGCGCGTGTCGTCGCGCTGCTCGCATCGCTCCAGCGCCCGGACCAGCAGCGCCGACACCGGACCACCGTGCTGGATCGCCGCCGACCAGGTGCCGCGCGCCAGATCGGTCGCCCGGAACTTCTCACCCAGCGCGGCGGCGTCGTCGCCGGTCGGGTCGATCAGTTCGTAGTAGGCGTCGGTCATCGTCAACCTCTCGGGTCAGGGCAGGCCGGCGCCGGGAGTGCTCACCGTGACGGCATCCAGCCGGGAAAGCCGGGTACCGACCAGGCGCTGAGGATAAGCCTCCGTGCTCGACAAGAGAAATAGCGTGCGCCGCTGCGGACCACCGAGGGCGCAGGCGATGGCGACCCGGTCGCCCATGTCGATGCGGTCGGTGACAGCCCCGCCCGCCACGATCCGCTCGAACTGATGGGCCAGGGTCATCGACGCCCACACCCCACCCTCGGCGTCCAGCGCGATGCCGTCGGGCGGGCCGTCCAAGCCGTCGGCGAAAACCCCGCGGTCGGACAGGCCGCCGTCGGAGCCGATGGAAAACGCCGTCAGCCGTCGGCCCGTGGATTCGGCGACGATCAGCGTTCCGCGATTTGGTGTGATCGCCATGCCGTTGGGGAAGTCGAGGGCCTCGGCCACGATGGTCGCGCTGTCGTCGGGGTCGAGGCGAATGATGACGCCGCCGCGCGGGGCCTGGCAGCCGATGTAGGCGCGGCCCGCGTCGTCGATGACCATGTCGCCGAGGCTGGCCGGCGCCAGGTCGGCCAGATCGGCGATGGTGACGACGGTTTCGCCGTCATAGCGCAGCACCTGCCGGTCCTCGGTCGAGGCGATCAGCAGCGACCCGTCGGGCCGAAAGCCCAGACCCGACGGGCAGTGCCCGGGAAGGGGCAGCGTGGTCAGCGATCCGCCCATGGTCGCGGTGTGGACGGCTTCGCCCAGCATGTCGGAGAACCACAACAGGCCTTCGAACCAACGCGGGCCTTCGCCGAAGCAGAATCCGTTGGCCAGCGGCTCGGGATTCATCCGCCTCGGCCTTTGGCAAATCGGCCTGCTTTACAAAACACCGAAAAAGTGTCATGCACCGCGGGTACCGGTGTCAATCTGACGATCGGGCGGCTGGCCAACCGTCTTGTTAGCCAAGCTTTACAAATCCTACTCAAAGTGTCACGCTGAGCGCTGAGCTGCGAGCGCGAGAGGTGGAGTGGGTTGACGAAGGCGTCCGAGGAATCCGAGCAGACCGAATGGACCGTGCAGGGCCTGCTGGATCTGTTCGACGTGCAGGCCGACGGGCAAGACCGATTCACCGGTCAGACCGGCATCGCGGTGGGCGACGAACGCCAAGTGGTGGAGGGCACCCAGGTGCTCGCGCAGGCGATTGTCGCGGTAGCGAAGCGATTTCCGGACAAGTCGGTGCGCTCGGTCCACGGGGTCTTCTCGCGGGCTGTGGTAGTCGGTCCGCCGATCGAATTGGTTCTCGACGTCGTGGCCGAGGGCCGCTCCACCGCCACCGCCGTCGTCGCCGTGCATCAGAACGGCCGGCGCTGCCTGAGCATCACGGTGCTGGCCGACGTCCCGACCGGCGACGTCATCCGCCACCACCTGCCGCGGCCGGATGTAGCCGCCCCGGCCGACGCGCACCCGTCGCCGATGCCGATGGTCGGTCGCGAGCTACGCCTCGTCGACGTCGTCGACGTCAACAGTCCCGACGAGGTCGGCCCGCCGGAGCTCTACGCCTGGCTGCGCTACGACCCGATCCCGACGCGCGACGATCTGGCCAAGGCGCTGCTCGCGTACTTCACCGGGCATCTGGGGATCTCGACCACCATGCGCGCGCATGAGGGCATCGGCACCAGCCAGGCGCACCTGACCGTGTCCACCGCACCGATGAGCATCTCGGTCGCCTTCCACGAACCGGTGAGCTGGAGCGGGTGGCTGCTCTACACGCACGAGAGCACCCAGGTGGGTGCGGGGATGTCGTACGTGCGCGGCGCCGTGCACTCCGAAGAGGGTGAGCTGCTGGCCTCGTTCGCCCAGGAGGCGCTGATCCGTCCGCTGCGCACCAGCGACGCCGCGATCGACTCGCGGGCGCGGTTCTAAGCCCTGGAGGCAGCGATGCGGTTCACCATCACCCACCCGATGCACAGCCATCCGTACAACCCGGAGCTGGTGAGCGGGGACGGTATCGGCAAGGTGGCCGCGGCCTCCGAGGCGGCCGGGATTCACGGTTTCGGCTTCACCGATCACCCGGCGCCCTCACAGCGATGGCTAGAGGCCGGCGGACACGATGCGTTAGATCCCTTTGTCGCATTGGGTTTCGCGGCCGCCACGACGTCCACGCTGCGGCTGATCCCCAACATCGTGGTGCTGCCATACCGAAACCCGTTCGTGGTGGCCAAGTCCGGCGCCACCCTGGACCTGCTCTCCGGTGGCCGATTCACGCTCGCGGTCGGCGTGGGTTACCTCAAGCGCGAGTTCGCGGCGCTGGGGGTCAGCTACGACGAGCGCGCCGCGCTGTTCGAGGAATCCCTACAGGTGATCCGGGCCATCTGGACCGGCGACGATATCTCGTTCGAGGGCAAGCACTTCAGCGCGCGCGGCATCACCGCGCATCCCCGGCCGGTCAGCGATCCACATCCACCGATCTGGATCGGGGGCAATACGTCGTCATCGCGGCAACGGGTGGCCCAGTACGGCGACGGGTGGTGCCCGTTCCCCGCGCCGCCGCAGCTGGCCCAGACGGCCGGTACGGCCGTCATCGACTCCGTGCAGAAGCTCGCCGACGGCATCGACGATCTGCGACGCAGATGCGATGCGGCGGGCCGGGATTGGTCGGCGATCGACATCACCTTCACCAACTTCGAGGGCGGCAGCCCCGCGAGTGATGACTTCAACGCCGATGCCTACCTCGAGGGCCTGGACAAGCTGGCGAAGCTGGGCGTGACGTGGGTCAGCATCCACCTACCCGGCGACAGCTTGTCGCACGCGCTCGAGACCCTCGACCGGTTCCGCACCCTGGTGATCGACGCGGCCTGAATGGACTTCTCCCGCGTAGCGCTCCCGCCCGAGGACCAGGAATTCTTCGACGAGTTCCGCGAGTTCGTCACCGAACATGTCACCGACGAGGTGCGGCGGCGCGATCGTGAGACCGGTGAAAACTTCAGTGAGCAACTGCATTTGGCCCTGGGTGAAGCGGGCTATCTGACGTCGGACTGGAACCTGGACTCCGAAGGCGGCTTCAATCCGGTGCGCCGCCGGATCTTCCACCTCGAGATCGGTCGTGCCCATGCCCCGTGGTTCCACTGGGGTACCACCGCGGTCGTCGCGCGGTTGGTGAAGCAATTCGGGGCGGCCGAACTCGCCGACGCGATACTGCCGGGCGTGCTGTCCGGGGAGATCCGGCTCTGCCTGGGCTATACCGAGCCCGAGGGCGGCTCCGACGTCGCCACCTGCAAGACCCGAGCCGTGCGGGAAGCGGATGGGTCAAGCTGGGTCATCAATGGCTCCAAGATGTTCACCTCGAACGCGCAGAACGCCCAGTACGTATTCCTGCTCACCAACACCGATCCGCAGGGACACAAACACAAGAACCTGACCATGTTTCTGGTGCCGCTGGATTCGGAGGGTATCGAGATCCAGGGCATCCGCACGCTGGACGGTGACCGTACCAACATCGTGTATTACAGCGACGTACGGGTCGATGATCTCTATCGGATCGGTGAGGTCAACGGCGGCTGGACGGTGATGCGGTTTGCCCTCGACGCGGAACATGGCATTACCAACCCCGAAGACCATGGCCTGCAGAACATTTCGATGTTGTCAGAACACGGGCACCTGATGGCCGAGGCGGCCGATGGGGTCGCGGCGGTCCTGGCCACGCCCGATGCCGCCGGCCGGCGCCCGATCGACGACGAAGCGACGAAATACCGGCTCGGGCGCAGCATGGCCCGCATCGAGGCGGCCATGTCGACTCCCGGAATGTACGGGCGGGTGGCGCTCATTCAGACCATGCGTGATGTCTCCCAGGAATTGATGGACCTGCTGGGGACGGCGTCGACATTGCCTACCGATACAACGGATTCCGCGGACGACGGCGCCATCGAGTTCATCTTTCGGCACGGCGTGCCCGCCGGCATCTACGGCGGCACGATGGAGGTGTTCCGCAACATGATTGCCCAGCACGAGCTGGGGCTCGGGCGCCCTAGTTACGGCCGCTGACCGGCAGCTCGGCCGTCACCTCGACGCGGGTGCCGTCGAAACTGAGGAATCCCTTGATGGGCAGGCTTTCCGGCGGCGGGGCGGGATAGCTCCAAGCGACGTCCTCGACCACCCGGTCACCCGAGACGAACGACCAATACGTCGCAAACCCTTTGTAATTGCAGTAACTTGACGTCTCGGAGCGCCGCAGCACATCGGTGCGCACGTGTGCCGGATCGACGTAGAGCCGCGGAGCGAGCGCGGTCTCGAAAACAATCACCGTGTCGTCGGTGTCCACCAGCGTGGTGCCGGCGACGCGGACGCGCAGGCGGCGGTGCGTCGGACGGCAGTCGACGCGGTGATAGGGATTGGGCGGGTAGTGCACGAGTTGGCGTCCCTCTTCCAGCCAGGTGTCGACCGCCTCCCAGGGGACCTGGACGAAACCCGGAGCCTCGGGTTCCGGCTCGCTGGGGAGGTCGCCCACCTCGTCGGCTGCGAAGGCGTAGCTCAGCGGACGGCCGCGCCGGTGCACCATGAGCGCCCGCTCGGTGTCGATCACCAGACGGCCGTCCTTGACGGCCTGCACGCGCCGGGGATGCGGTTCGACGTAAACGACGTCCTCGGGTATCGCGGGCGAGAAGCGCCCCGCGGGATCGCTGCTGAGCGGACCGCGCCCGGCCACCAGAGTCATGGTGCTCCTTCCGGTTGCCCGCCCCCGCTTACCCAATCATGTGCGTCGCCGGGAGGCTGCGGCGCGTTGGATCCGGATGTCTGCCGACCTCTTTCCCGGTGTGCCGGTGTCGGTGGTCACGCGCACCCCGACGGCCCGGCCGGTGTCGGCGTCGACGAACGACAGGGGGGCGGGACTGTCCTGCAGGTAGGTGTCTCCCCACTGCACGAGCGACATGAACACCGGCAGAAAGTCCTCCCCGGCCTCGGAAAGCCGGTACTCGTCGCGGGCGCGCTTCCCCGGCTCCTGATAGGGAACGCGGGCGACGATGCCCGCCGCCTCGAGCTGCTTGAGTGCGCGCGACACCGCCGGTGCCGACGTCGAGATACGGTCCACGAAATCCTCGAAACGTGTTGTTCCGAAGAATAATTCGCGGACCACCTGAAAGGCGGTCTTGGTGCTCAGCAGCTCGAGGACCTTCGACATCGAACATCCCTCGCCAATCGACCAGCGCTGGCGGTCCTGCAGCCGGTTCTCGAACTCCATCAAAGGCCCCTTTGGCTAACGCTTGCGTTATTCAGCATAGCGTGCTTACATCGTACTAACGACATCGTTACTCAGCAAGGAGTCGGAAAATGTCAGCGGATCAGCTGTTCCTCATCACCGGCGCAACCGGCAACACCGGTGCGCCCACCATCGAAATACTGCGCGACGCCGGGCACCGGGTGCGCGCGTTCGTGCACCGCAGCGACCGGCGCTCCGACGCGCTGGCCGAGATGGGCGCCGAGATCGTCGAGGGCGATCTGCTCGACTTCCGCGCCGTCAGCTCGGCGATGTCCGGCGTCAGCGCCGCCTACTTCTGCTATCCGATCGCCCCGGGCAGCCTGCTGCCGGCGACGGCCATCTTCGCCCAGGCCGCCAGCGAGGCGGGCGTGCGGGCAGTGGTCAACATGTCCCAGATCTCCGCCCGGCGAGAGGCGAAAAGCCATGCCGCACAGCAGCACTGGATTGCCGAGCGACTGCTGGACCGTTTCGCCTTCGGCACCACGCATCTGCGCCCGACGTTCTTCGCCGAGTGGCTCAAATGGCAATGGGCGCGCAACGGCGACGAGGGCGTGCTGCGGCTGCCCTTCGGCAATGGGCGCCACGCTCCCGTCGCGGGGCGCGACCAGGCCGGCGTCATCGCCGCCATCCTGCAAAACCCGGCGCCCCACAATCGCCAGGTCTATCCGCTGGTGGGCGCCCAAGAACTGGACCACTACGGCATCGCGGAGCAGATGTCGGACGCGCTTGGCATCGCCGTCCGCTACGAGCCGACCGGCATCCCCGACTTCGCCGCGGCGCTGACGGCGCAGGGCTGGCCGGACTTCTTCGTCCAGCACATCAGCAGCGTCGCCCAGGACTACCAAAACGGGATCTTCTCGGGCGAGAACGACCTTGTCGAGGCGATCAGTGGCCGCAAGCCCATGACCGTCGGCGACTATGTCGACGCCAACCGCGCCGCCTTCGACCACGACGGCAACTTCGCGGTGCGCGACCAGCGCGTGGCGAGCTGAAGCGGCACCGCGGAATCGGGGGATGCGTGCGCCCCGGGGCGCCGACAGGGTAGGAACTTACCCATGGTGGGACCGGTAGCAGGCGTCAAAGTCGTCGAACTCGGGGTCTGGGTGGCCGGACCGGCCGCCGGCGGCATTTTGGCGGACTGGGGCGCCGACGTGATCAAGATCGAGCCGCCGACCGGTGATCCGGCGCGCATGTTCGGCCGGATGCTGGGCTGCGATCTGGGCTTGAACCCGCCGTTCGAGATGGACAACCGGTCCAAGCGCAGCGTCGTACTGGACCTCGGGACCGAGGAGGGCCGCGACACCGCGTTCGAATTGCTCGCCGACGCAGACGTTTTCCTGACCAATCTGCGACCCGGCGCGCTACAACGCCTCGGCCTGGACTTCGAGCCGGTGTCGGCGGCCAACCCTCGCCTGGTCTACGGGCTCATCACCGGGTACGGCGAAAACGGGCCCGACGCCGACCGCGCCGCCTTCGACGTCGCCGCCTTCTGGTCCCGGGCTGGGGTGGCCCACCTACTCACCCGCCCCGGCGACACGCCCCCGTTTCAGCGCGGCGGCATGGGCGATCACTCGGCCGGGATGACGATGGCCGCGGCCGTGTGCGCGGCACTGCTCGCGCGCGACCGGACCGGGACGGGCCAGCTGGTGACCACCTCGCTCTACCGGCAGGGCGCCTACACCGTGAGCTTCGACCTCAACACCTATCTGATGAGCGGGCAGCCGATCGCGATCGGCCGGCGCGAAACGATGGGCAACCCCTGCATGAACAACTACGCCGCCGCCGACGGCCGGCGGTTCTGGATCGTCGGCTTGGAGCCCGAGCGGCATTGGCCGGCGCTGTGCCGTGCGGTGGGCCGGCCCGAGTGGCGCGACGACCCCCGGTTCGCCGGCGCCCGTGCTCGCGCCGTCAACTCGACCGTGCTGATCGCCGCGCTGGATGACATCTTTGCGACGCGCCCCCTCGACGAGTGGGCGGAGGTGTTCGCCGGCGAACCGGACTTCTTCTGGTCACCGATCAACACCCTCGAGGACGTCGTCGCCGACGAGCAGTTCCACGCCGCGGGCGGCATCGTCGACGTTCCCGACGGCGAAGCCGCCGTGCCGATGGTCGCCACACCGGCGGATTTTCATGGGACTCCGTGGGCACCGCGTTCTGCGGCACCGGAACTCGGGCAGCACACCGAGGAAGTGCTGACCGACCTCAAGGCGCGTCGCGGGCCCTGACGGGCCGACGCGAGCTTTACAAATTTCGCCAGAAGTGTCACGCTGTCCGGTGAGTCGTAACGCCCGGCGCGTGAAGCGGCTCCAGCCCTTGAGAAAGCCCATGACAAGCGTTTGACCCGCCAGCGAACTGGTGGTGAGGAATGGATCGATGGTCGCTCCAACGTTCGACATCAGCGAGAGCAGCGCCGCGAAAGCAACCCGCGCAAACGGCGAGGGTCTGCGTTACCGACTCGACGTCGTCGCGGCCAGCGCCGTGGATGTCGTGCAATCGGCCGGCGGCTGGCTCTACGACCGGGCCATGGCCGGTTGGGAAGTGACCGTGCTGCTGCCGCGGGGCTGCGACACCCGGTCGCTGCGAATCCTGGGGGTGCGGGCAGCCGACCTCGAGCCGGAGCTCGCCGAGCTGGGCGCGGGCTCGACGAGCCTGGCCGTCAGCGCGCAGGCTTTCACCGCCGACGCCCGGGTGCGTGACGCGGTGCTCGAGTCGCTGGACAACCGGCTGATCGAGGTCGCCTTATGGGGTGAAGGATGGCCCCTGAGCGTGAACCGTGCGACGACCCGCGCGCAGCATCTGCTCAGCGGTGCGGCCCGGATGTTCAAGGGCTATGCGCTTGCGGCGGCAGGCATTCCGGGCGCGACGGTCCATGCAACCGAGACGCTGCTGTGCGACGTGGGCTTGGGGGCCGACTCAGAGCTGGTCCGGCTCGACTAGCCCATGAAGAAATACTTCGGACACACGCTGCTCTACTTGCACGAGACGATATCGCTGGGATCCGGGCGAAGCGACCGTTTCACCGAGATCTTCGCCGACACCTATCAACCGATGATGCAGCAACTCGGCGCAAGGCTGTTCGCGATGTGGGAATCCACGCCGTACAACGGTCACTGGCCGCAGGTGACCGTCATCTGGGAGATCGACGGCTTCGCCGATTACGCCAGGATCGGTGCCGCGCAGTCCCGCGGCGGCAGCCACGAGGCCGCGTCCGGTAAATGGTCGGCGTTCCTGGCTGACATCGGCGCCTCGGGGGAGGGTCGCATCATGTACCCCGGGCCCAGCAACAAGACGCTCGCCCAGCTGCGCGAGGCCAATTTCGCCGCGCCGCTGGTGATTCAAGAGATCATGCAGACCAAACCGGGACGACAGGACGATTACATCCGCGAACTGGAGCGGCTCTACGTTCCGTGGTCGGAGCGTACCGGTAAGCACTGGCTCGGTTCGTTTACCACCACCTTCCGCTACAACGAAGTCATCCACTACTGGGCGCTGGACGGCGGCTGGGACTGCTTCGCCGAGCATTATCCGTCGTGGAAAGAAAGCCCACCGGCCGAGATCGTCACGTGGATGAGCGTGGCTCCCGCGTTGCGTGACGGCTGGGAGGATTCCATTCTGCAGGCCCTCCCGCCGTCGCCGCTGCAGTGACGAAACGACCAAATATCGTGAACACCAACGACTTCCGCTATGACCCGTTCGACGCGGCGGTGATGGCAAACCCGTTGCCGTACTACCGGGTCCTGCGCGATCACCATCCGATGTATTACATGCCGCAGTGGGACACGTTCGCGCTGTCGCGGTTCGAGGACATCTGGACGGTGCTGGAAGTCAACAACGGCACGTTCGTCGCCTCGGAAGGCACGCTGCCGCCGGCATCGGTTCTGGCGCACCACAACAGCGGGCCGGTCGCCGACCCGCCACTGCACCCGCTGCCGTTTCATGCCATGTTCGATGCCGACCTCTACGGCGAGATCCGGCGTACCCATTCCCGACCGTTCCGGCCGCGGTCGGTCGCCGACCTGGAGGCCCGGATCCGCTCGCTGGCCAATGAACGTCTCGATGCGCTGCTTCCGGGCGGTTCGTTCGACCTGACCCAGGACTACGGCGGCATCGTGGTGGCCGCCATCGTCTGCGAACTCCTGGGCATCCCCACCGATCTCGCGCCTCAGGTCCTTGCCACGGTCAACGCCGGCAGCCTCGCCCAGCCCGGCGCCGGCGTGGACACCGGGCAGGCGCGGCCCAACTATTTCGAATATCTGCTGCCGGCGGTCGCGCGCCGCCGGGCCGATTCGTCCGATGGACCACTCGACGTGGTCGATGGTCTGCTGGGCTATCACCTGCCCGACGGCACCGCGCTCGACGACATGGAAGTCGCGACCCAGATGTTGTGCATCTTCATCGGGGGAACCGAGACGGTGCCCAAAATCGTCGCCCACGGCCTGTGGGAGCTCAGCCGGCGCCCCGAGCAGCTGGCCGCCGTGCGCGCCGACCTGGAGAACAACGTGCTCGTCGCACGCGACGAGATCATCCGATTCTGCGCGCCGGCGCAATGGTTCGCGCGAACGGTGCGCAAGCCCTTCGAGATTCACGGCGAAACCCTGAATCCGGGACAGCGCGTGATAACCCTGCTCGCATCGGCCAACCGCGACGAGCGGGAATACCCCGAGCCCGACGAATTCGTTTGGGAGCGGCCCATCCGCCGCTCGCTGGCGTTCGGCCGGGGCCAGCACTTCTGCATCGGATACCATCTGGCGCGGCTGGAAGTGGCTGTGCTGCTGGACGAATGGCTTCGCCGCGTGCCCGACTACGCGATCCAGGCCGAAGCCGCCACCCGGCTGCCGTCCAGCTTCCAATGGGGCTGGAACAACATTCCGGTGGAGGTCTGACGTGTGGTCCTACCGGATCAGCGCTCCGTATCTATTCGAGCGCACCACGATCGATGACAAGACGCCCGAGTGCCTTGCCGACGGGCAGGTGCTGCTGCGTTTTTCGGCCGCGGGTGTGTGTGGCAGCGATCTGCCGGCCTTTCGCGGCGCCAAGGGACGGCTCCCGGGTGACGACGGCCAAAGCGGTCCCGAGAAAGACGGCTTCCCCATCCACGAGGTCGCCGGCGAGGTGATCGCCAGCCGGCATCCCGCCCACCGTCCCGGAGATCACCTGGTCGGCTGGGCGTCCGGGTTCGACGGCATGATGGAACGCATTGCCAGCGACGGTGACGGACTGGCGCCCTACGATCCGGCGCTGACACCCGCCCAGGCGGTCGGGCTGCAACCGCTGGCCTGCGTCCTCTACGCCTGCGAGCAGCTCGGCGACCTGGCCGGCCGGCACGTCGCGATCATCGGCCAGGGGTCCATCGGCCTGTTGTTCTCCTACGTCGCCAAGGCGGCGGGCGCGCGACGCGTCACCGGGGTCGACCCGATCGATCGCCGCGACCTGGCAAGGGCTTTCGGGGTCGACGACCCGGTGCGCGCCACCAGCGACCGCTGGGTGAGTCAACTCGGGCCCGCGGACCGCGCGGACGTCGTCATCGAGGCCGTCGGCCACCAGGTCGCCACCCTGAACCACGCCATCGACGCCGCCGCCCCCGGCGGCACCGTGTTCTATTTCGGTGTCGCCGACGACGAAATGTATCCGATCAGCATGCGGGTGATGCTGCGCAACAACCTGACTCTAAAATCCGGTGTGACGCTGGATCGGCGGCGGATGCTGGAACTTGCCGGCAAGTTCGCCGCCGAGCACCCCTGGCTGCTGGGCGCCTACCTCACCCACACCTTCGGCATCGACGAGGTGCAGGACGCCTTCGACTTGGCCTGCCGTCCCGTCGCCGAACGCATCAAGATCGCCATCGCCGGATGAGTCGACCATGACAGACACCTCGCCGAGCAGCCTGCAGCTGGCACTGAGTAACAAGACCCCGATATTCGGCGGCTGGGTCACCGGCCCGACGGCGCTGGGTCCCGAGGAATTTGCCCGTGCCGGTTACGATTACGTCGGCTTCGATGCGCAGCACGGCTATCTCGACGACGCCGGCATCGCCGACACCTTGCGCCGCATCGAGCATGTGCCCGTCGGTACGGTGGTGCGCCTGCCCAACGCCCACGCGGCGCCGATCGGGCGGGTGCTCGACGCGGGCGCCGACGCCGTCGTCATCGCGATGATCGAGTCGGCGGACCAGGCCGCCGCAGCGGTGGCCGCCACCCACTACCCGCCGAGGGGCGTGCGCAGCTTCGGCCCGCTGCGCGCCAGCCTGGGACACGCCCCCGCCGCCCACGAGGCACGGGTCAGCGTGTTCGCGATGATCGAGACCGCGGCGGCGCTGTCCGGCATCCACGAGATCTGCGCCGTCGACGGCCTGACCGGAATCTACGTCGGCCCAGCCGATCTGGCCATCTCGCTGGGCGCCGGCGTCGTCGGCGCCACCCGGCATCCGGACGTGCTCGACGCGATCGTGCGCATCCATCGGGCGGCCTCGGACGCGGGCCTGGTCACCGGCATTCACGCCGGGGACGGCAAGACGGGTCATGCCATGGCGCAGCTGGGATTCGGCATGATCACCCTGGCGGCCGAGTCACAGGCGCTGCGACGAGGCGCCGCGGAACACCTGCGCGAGGCCACGCAATGACGGCCGACGACCACGCAAGGATCCGTGAGCTGCTCGCCGGCTACGCCCTGGCACTTGACGCCGGCGACTTCGACGAATGCATCCGGCTGTTCGCACCCGACGGCGAATTCCTGGTCTACGGCAAGACCTTCGCCGGTCATGACGGCATCGCGGGCATGTTCCGCGCCGCGTCGCGCGGCCTGCACCTGACCGGAAGCGCGCGGATCGAGGTCGAGGAGGCCCGCGCGACGGCCAGATCGCAGGTGCTGTTCGTGCGCGCGGGCGACCTGCAACTGCGGCCCGCGATCTACGACGACGAGCTGACTCGCATTGGCGGGCAGTGGCGCTTTGCGCGGCGCCGCTGCCGCTTTGTCACCGACGCCGGATTGGCCGATAGCCCCGAGGTGAGCCCAGCATGAACCAACGCGTCGCCCTGGTGACCGGCGCCGCCGGCGGACAAGGCTGGTCCATCGCCAAACGCTTGCGCGACAAGGGTTTCTCGGTGGCCGCGTGCGACCTGCGGACCGACGAACTGCTGGCCGCGGTCGACGAAGCGGGCGATGACGGCCTGATCGCCCTCGAGCTCGACGTCACCTCGGCCGAGCAATGGGACTCCGTGGCCGCCGAGGTCGTCGGGCGCTTCGGGTCGCTGAGCACGCTGGTCAACTGTGCCGGTGTGCTGCACCGGGCGTCGCTGACCGAGGAGACGCCCGCCGGTTTCGAAACCGCTTGGCGGGTCAACTGTCTGGGCCCTTTCCTCGGAATACGCGCAACGCTCGGACAGCTGCGCGAGGCGCCGAACGCGTCGATCGTCAACATCTGCAGCACCGGCGCGATCCGCCCCTTCCCGCAGCACAGCGCCTACGGGTCGTCGAAGTGGGCGCTGCGCGGCCTCACCCAGACGGTCGCGGCCGAACTCGCCCCGTCCGGCGTCCGGGTCAACGCCGTCTTCCCCGGGCCGATCGCCACATCGATGCTTGACGAGGTCACCCAGGCGCGGCTGGCCGCGGCGTCGATGTTCGCGCGGATCGGCGAGGCCGGTGAAGTCGCCGACGCCGTGGCCTTTTTGGTCTCCGACGAGGCGTCGTTCATCACCGGCTCCGAACTCGTCATCGACGGTGGGCAATGCCTGCAGATCCGATGAGCGACATCTCGATCGGTATCATCGGCGCCGGGCCCGGCGGACTGGCGCTGGGAATCATGCTGTCACGGGCCGGGTTTGACAGGTTCACCATCTTCGACCGGGAGGACGGCATCGGGGGCACCTGGCGAATCAACACCTATCCCGGGCTGGCGTGCGACGTCAAATCGCACCTCTACTCCTACTCGTTCGAGCTGAACCCCGACTGGTCCCGACTGTGGTCGGGGCAGCCCGAGATCCTGGCCTATTTTCAGCGCTGCGCCGACAAATTCGGTCTGCGGCCACACCTGCGGCTGCGTACCGAAATCATAGCGGCACAGTGGGATCCGCACACCCAGCTGTGGTGTCTGACCACCGCGTCCGGCGAGCAGCGCCACTTCAACGTGGTCGTGTCGGCGGTCGGCCTGTTCACCCGGCCGCTGCTTCCCGACCTCACCGAAGAAGAGCCGTTCACCGGCACGGTGATGCACTCGGCACGCTGGGACCACTCGATACCGTTGGACGGCAAGCGGATCGCCGTGCTGGGCACCGGTTCGACCGCCTCGCAGCTCATCCCCGAGCTGGCCAAGGTGGCCGACAAGGTGTATTCGGTACAACGATCGCCGACCTGGATCCTGCCCAAGCCGGACCGGCACTACACGCAATGGGAGCGCTGGCTGTTCGCGCACCTGCCGTTCGCCAAAAAGCTCTACCGGGCCCGGCTCTGGCTGCGCAGCGAATCCAACATCGGGGTGATCGAGCACGGCAGCGAAAAGACCCAGCAATTCAAGGCCGTCGCCCTGGGACTGCTCGAGAAGACCGTCGACGACGAGGAATTGCGCCGCAAGCTCACGCCGGAGCATCCGATGGGCTGCAAGCGGCTGGTGTTCTCCTCGGACTACCTGCCCGCGTTGACTGGGCCCAACGTCGAGGTGGTGACCAGCCCGGCGCGCTCCCTGCGGACCCGTTCCCTGGTGACCGACGACGGCATCGAACACGAGGTCGACCTGGTGGTCTGCGCCACCGGATACGCCGCCGCCGACTATCTCGCGGAGCTGAACGTGATCGGAGAACAGGGCGTCACCCTGCGGGAGGTATGGCGGGACGGGGCGCACGCCTACCTCGGCATGGCTGTGCCTGGATTCCCCAACTTCTTCATGCTGTACGGACCAAACACCAACGTGGGCTCCAACAGCGTCATCTTCATCTTGGAGGCGCAGGCGCGCTACATCGTGCGGGCGTTGAAATACCTGCGACGCGGGGGCAAGTGCTACGTCGCGGTGCGGCCCGCCGCGCTGGCCGACTTCGTCGCCAAGATCGATCGATGGATGGCCGGCACCGTCTGGACCACGCAGTGCAGCAACTATTTCCGCGCTCCCAACGGACGCGTGGTCACCCAGTGGCCGCGCAGCGCGCGCGCCTTCTGGAGCATGACGCGCAGGTTCAGGCCGTCCGACTTTCACTTCACCGCCCCCGCCGGGTGGGCAGTCGAGGCGGTCACCGCTCCGGAGCGGGGCGTGCGGTGACGGAGCTGGACGGCGCCGATCGCCTTGATCCGGCGTTGCGTGACGTCGCGGCGGCGCGAACCGAGTTTTCCCTGGCCGCAATACAACTCATCCGCGAACCGTTCGACGAGCGCCGCCGGGTGACCGCCGAGCGGACCGATGCGTGCGGGGTCCGGATCGCCGAGGACCGCGCGCCAACGGAATCCGGTGGTGTCAACGTGCGCATCTATCGCGGTGGGCCCGAGGACCGGGCGCCGGGGGTGGTGTACTGCCACGCGGGCGGTTTCGCGCTGGGCAACCTGGACACCGATCACCGGCAATGCGTTGAGCTTTCGCGCCGCGGCGGCTGCACGGTGGTCTCGGTGGACTATCGGCTGGCCCCCGAACACCCCTTCCCGTCGGCACTCGACGACGCGAGCGCCGTGCTGCGGTGGGTGGCCGGGAACGCGGGGGATCTCGGAGTGGATCCGGGACGCCTGGCCGTCGCGGGCAGCAGCGCCGGTGCCGCCCTGGCCGCATGCCTGGCGCAGCGGGCCGCAGCCGGGGCACTGCCGCCGGTGGCGTTCCAGTTGCTACATCAACCCGTGCTCGACGATCGGGCCACCCCGTCGAAGGCGGAGTTCCGCACCAGTCCGGCGTTCGACGGCGAGGCCGCCGAATTGATGTGGTGCCACTACCTGGGACCGGGCGGCGCGTCGGAAAACTCGGTGCCCGCGCGGCGAGAAGAAATCGCTGGACTGCCACCGACTTTGATCACCTGCGCCGAGATCGACCCATTCCGCGACGAGGCGATCGACTACGCGCAGCTGTTACTGCGCGCCGGGGTATCGGCCGAGCTGCACGTTTTCGCGCGCGCCTGTCACGGGTTCGATTCGCTGCTGCCCGATTGGGCGGGCTCGCAACGATTGTTCGCGCTGCAAGGCCACGCCCTGTCCAGCGCGTTGCATGGCGACTAGCCGAATCTGATCAGTTGTCGCACGGCGGTGCCGTCGGCCAGGTTGTCCATCGCCTCGTTGATGTCGTCCAACGGAATCGTCGACGACACCAGCGATTCCACCGGCAACCGGCCCGACCGCCAGAGCTCGACGAACCGGGGGATGTCCCGGCTGGGCACCGCCGAACCCAGGTAACTGCCGATCAGCGACCGGCCCTCGGCGACAAAACCCAACGGCGACACGCTGATCCGCGCGGCCGGCGGCGGCAGACCCACGGTGATGGTGCGCCCGCCGGGCGCGGTCAAGCCGATTGAGCTCTCCAGCGCGGCCGGATGACCGACGGCCTCGACCACCACCGCGGCCTTCACCCCGGCGTCGGTGGCCTGCTGCGGCGTGTAGGTGTCGTGGGCACCCAGGCGGCGGGCGGCGGCCAACTTCTCCGGCAACTGATCGACGGCGACGACGCGGACGTCGTCGTAGGTCAGGGCGGTGAGCAGCGCCGCCATCCCCACACCCCCCAGCCCGACCACGGCGACCGTCTGGCCCGGCCGCGGATGACCCACGTTGAGCACCGCGCCACCACCGGTGAGCACCGCGCAACCCAGCAGCGCGGCGACGTCGGCCGGCACGTCGCCGGGCACCGCGACCGCGCTGGCCCGATTGACGACCGCGTGCGTCGCGAAGCCCGAGACGCCGAGGTGGTGATACACCGGGCGGCCGGCCCGGCTGAGCCGAATGTCGCCGCCGAGCAAGGTGCCGGCACCGTTCGCCGCGCTGCCCGGTTCACACGGCGTCAGGCCCTCGGTTGCGCACGCCGCGCAATGGCCGCACCGCGGCAAGAACACCAGCACCACCCGCTGGCCGACGGCCAGGTCGTCGACGCCTTCGCCGGCGCGCTCGACGATCCCGGCGGCCTCGTGGCCGAGCAACATCGGCAGCGGCCGCACCCGGTTGCCGTCGACCACCGATAGGTCGGAGTGGCAGATGCCGGCCGCCTCGATGCGGACCAGGACTTCGTCGCGGCCCGGGGGCGCGAGGTCGAGTTCGGTGATGGTGATCGGCCGCGACTGCGCGTAGGGCCGAGGCGACCCGATGTGCTCCAGTACCGCGCCCCGAATTCCAGACATGTTGGAATACAACCATGGCGTCGGCTTCCGTAGTTCCGCCCGCATCGGACGGGTTGACCAGCAACGACTTTCCGGTGCTGTGGCCGGTCGGAACCCGGTGGGCCGACAACGACATGTTCGGCCACCTCAACAACGCCGTCTACTACCAGCTGTTCGACACCGCGATCAACGCCTGGATCAACACCAGCACCGGGCTGGACCCGGTCACCACCCCCGCGCTGGGCATCGTCGCCGAATCGGGTTGCCGCTACTTCTCCGAACTGCAGTTCCCGCAGAATCTTGTGGTGGGCCTGGCCGTCACGCGGCTGGGCCGCAGCAGCGTCACCTACCGGCTGGGTGTGTTCCGTGCCGCCGGGACCAAGCCCACGGAAAATGAGGAGCAGCCCATCACCGCGCTGGGGCACTGGGTGCACGTCTACGTCGACCGGGTCACCCGCAAGTCCGTCCCGATCCCCGACGCCGTCCGCGCGCTGCTGGCGACCGCCGCGGTCGATCAATAACCGCCTGGCATCAGGGCTTTCGTCATCGAACGGGGCGGCCGCGCACCGCAAGGAGGCACCGCCGGCCCCGCTATGCTTCGCGCATGCCAGTCATGAGCAAGACCGTCGAGGTGGACGCCGACGCCGAATTGATCATGAAGATCGTCGGCGACTTCGAGGCCTACCCGCAGTGGAACGAGGAGATCAAGGGCCTCTGGGTGCTTGCTCGCTACGACGATGGGCGCCCCAGCCAGCTGCGGCTCGACACCGAGTACCAAGGCATGCAGAGCATGTTCATCCAGGCCGTGTACTACCCCGGGGAAAATCAGATCCAGACCGTCCTGCAGCAGGGCGACCTCTTCACCAAGCAGGAGCAGCTGTTCAGCGTGGTGTCGATGGGAGCGTCGAGCCTGCTGACGGTGGATCTGGACGTCGAGACGTCGATGCCGGTGCCGGCACCGATGGTGAAGCAACTCCTCAACAATGTGCTCGACCATCTGGCCGAAAGCCTGAAGCAGCGCGCCGAGCAGCTGGCCGCGAGCTAGTCGAATGGCGGCGACCCGCTTCGCCCCGCTCCGCCGCGCTCGCGATCGCAGCTAGTCGAAGATTCCGGTGCGGTCGCGCATCTCGGTCAGCCGGGTCGCCGCGTCGGTGAATTGCCACACGGTGTGCTCGATCACCGCGGCGGTGTCGCGGCGGCGCAGCGCCGCGATCAGCTGGCGGTGGTTGGCGACGGCGGCCTCTCCCCAGTGCGGGTCGGCGGCGTAGACCAGCACCGGCATGTAGCGCGCGGCGTTGAGCAGGAACCACGCCAGTTTGATCCGCCCACTCGCCTGGTTGAAGACCCGGTGGAACGCGAACTCGATGCCCGCGATGGTCTCGGCATCGCCGGACCCGACGGCCGCGGCGAGCGAGTCGTTGATCCGGTCCAACTCGTCGATCTCGGCCTCGGTGATGTGGTCGGTGGCCGCGGCCGCCAGCTCGCGCGCGATCGATGCCTGCAGCCAGAAGATGTCCTCGATGTCCTGCCGGGTCAAGGGCAGCACGACGTGGCCGCGGTGCGGTTCGAGCTGCACCATGCCCTCCCCGCGCAGCTTCAGCAGGGCTTCACGCACCGGGGTGACGCTGACTCCGAGCTCGGCCGCGGTCTCGTCCAGGCGGATGAAGGTTCCCGGACGCAGTGCGCCGGACATGATCGCCGCCCGCAAATGGCCCGTCACCGCGTCGGACAACTGCGCCCGGCGCAGCGGCCCCCGACTCCTCGGCTGCATTGACATCGGTGCGTTCACGGGACTGCCAGGGCTTTCGTGGGCTTGGCTGGACGGGGTTTGAGTTTTGACGGGTGTTAACGCGGACTTGTCAGTGGACCGTCAACGCCATAGTGTGACCCACACAACACCAAGTTTTATCAAATATCAACCTGGCGCAAGCGGTGCGCGAGTGAAGGGAAGTGTTAGTTTGACCGCGCAATTGGTGAACCATCCGACACAGGCGGAAGAGCAGCCGTACCTGGCCCGGCGACAGAACTGGGTGAACCAACTGGAACGGCATGCGCTGATGCAGCCGAAAGCGACGGCGCTGCGGTTCCTGGGCAAAACCCTGACGTGGGGCGACCTGCGCACCCGGGTGGTGGCGCTGGCCGATGCGTTGAGCCGCCGGGGTGTCGGCTTCGGTGACCGGGTCATGATCCTGATGCTCAACCGCACCGAGTTCGTCGAGTCGGTGCTGGCCGTCAACATGCTCGGCGCCATCGCGGTCCCACTGAACTTCCGGCTCACCCCGGCCGAAATCGCGTTCCTGGTCCAGGACTGCGAAGCCCGCGTGATCGTCACCGAACCCGTGCTGGCGCCGGTGGCCACCGGGGTCCGCGACATCGAGTCGTTGCTGAGCACCGTCGTGGTGGCCGGCGGTCCGACCGACGACAGCGTGCTCGGCTACGAGGACCTGATCAACGAGTCCGGACAAGAGCACCGCCCCGTCGACATCCCGAACGATTCGCCTGCGCTGATCATGTACACCTCGGGCACCACCGGGCGGCCCAAGGGCGCCGTGTTGACGCACACCAACCTCACCGGCCAGACGATGACCGGCCTTTACACCAACGGCGCCGACATCAACAGCGACGTCGGGTTCATCGGTGTGCCGTTCTTCCACATCGCCGGTATCGGCAACATGCTGACCGGGGTGTTGCTCGGCATCCCGACGGTGATCTACCCGCTCGGCGCGTTCGAGCCCGGGCAGCTGCTCGACGTGCTCGCCGCGGAGAAGGTCACCGGCATCTTCCTGGTGCCCGCCCAGTGGCAGGCGGTCTGCGCCGAACAGCACGCCCGCCCGCGGGACCTGAAATTGCGGGTGATCTCGTGGGGCGCCGCGCCGGCTCCCGACGCGCTGCTGCGGGAGATGTCGGCGAGGTTCCCCGGCACCCAGATACTGGCCGCGTTCGGCCAGACCGAGATGTCGCCGGTCACGTGCATGTTGCTGGGCGAAGACGCCATTCGTAAGCGTGGCTCGGTCGGCAAGGTGATCCCCACCGTGGCCGCCCGCGTCGTCGACGAAAACATGAACGACGTGCCTATCGGTGACGTCGGCGAAATCGTTTACCGCGCACCAACTTTGATGAGCGGCTACTGGAACAACCCGGAGGCCACGGCGGAGGCGTTCGCCGGCGGCTGGTTCCACTCCGGCGACCTCGTCCGCATGGACTCCGACGGCTACGTGTGGGTGGTCGACCGCAAGAAGGACATGATCATCTCCGGTGGTGAGAACATCTACTGCGCCGAGGTGGAAAACGTCCTCGCCAGCCACCCCGGCATCGTCGAAGTCGCAGTGATCGGCCGGGCCCACGACAAGTGGGGTGAGGTGCCCATCGCGGTTGCCGCTGTCGCGGACGACAATCTGCGGCTCGATGAGCTCGATGAGTTTCTGACCGAGCGGCTGGCGCGCTACAAGCACCCCAAGGCACTCGAGATCGTCGACGCGCTGCCGCGCAACCCGGCCGGGAAGGTGCTCAAGACTGAACTACGGGTCCGGTACGGAGTTGGAGAAATCGACTAAATCCATTCTCGGGCAAGAGCTTTTAGGAGTAGAGAGGAAAGTTGACGGGAGCTGTAACGTTTGCCAGCTGTTGGCGAAGGGTTAATTGTGCGGATGCGGTTCACACGTGGTTGGCCATCGGGTACATTCCTGTGGTCTCCGTTACTACTTGCGAGTAGGGAGCCGATGGTCACAGGCATCAAGCCGGGGCGAGGTGGGGGCACCCCCAGCTACACAGCGGTAAGGGGGCGAGGCGTGCTACACGATCCGCCGCGACGCCAGAGAGCGCGCGGTGACGGCCGGAGGGGGCAGCGGTGACTTCAACGTCAACAAATCGGCAAGGACCCCACCTGGTCGGCTATGTGCGCGACCAAGTTCAGACGCCCTTGACGCTCGTCGGGGGATTCTTCCGGATGTGCGTCTTGACCGGAAAGGCGCTGTTCCGTCGGCCGTTCCAGTGGCGCGAATTCATCCTGCAGTGCTGGTTCATCATGCGGGTCGCGTTCCTGCCGACGGTCTTTGTCTCGATCCCGTTGACCGTGCTGCTGATCTTCACGCTCAACGTGCTGCTCGCTCAGTTCGGAGCGGCTGACCTGTCCGGCGCCGGCGCGGCGATCGGCGCCGTCACCCAGCTCGGCCCGCTGACCACGGTGCTGGTGGTCGCCGGTGCCGGCTCGACGGCGATCTGCGCGGACCTTGGTGCACGCACCATCCGGGAAGAGATCGACGCGATGGAGGTGCTCGGCATCGACCCGATCCACCGCCTGGTGGTTCCCCGGGTGCTCGCCGCGACCCTGGTCGCGACGTTGCTCAACGGCCTGGTGATCACGGTCGGCCTGGTGGGTGGCTATCTGTTCGGCGTCTACTTGCAGAACGTGTCGGGCGGTGCGTACCTGGCCACCCTGACCACCATCACCGGCCTGCCCGAGGTTGTCATCGCGACGGTCAAAGCCGCCATCTTCGGCCTCATCGCCGGCCTGGTCGGCTGCTACCGCGGCCTGACCGTGAGCGGCGGCTCCAAGGGCCTGGGCACCGCAGTCAACGAGACCGTCGTGCTGTGCGTCGTCGCGCTCTACGCCGTCAACGTGGTGTTGACGACGATCGGCGTGCGGTTCGGGACGGGGCACTGACATGTCGACTACCGCCGTCTTTCGCTCCCGCTTCCCGCGGGCGGCAGAGAACCTCAACCGCTACGGCCTGGCCGCGGCCCGCGGTCTCGACGACATCGGTCAGATGGCGTGGTTCGGCACGGTCGCCGTCGGGCACATCCCGCACGCGCTGCGCAATTACCGCAAAGAGACCCTGCGACTCATAGCCCAGATCGGCATGGGCACCGGCGCCATGGCGGTCATCGGTGGCACCGTCGCCATCGTCGGCTTCGTGACGTTGTCCGGTAGCTCGCTGGTCGCCATCCAGGGCTTCGCCTCGCTGGGCAACATCGGCGTCGAGGCGTTCACCGGCTTCTTCGCCGCGCTGATCAATGTGCGCATCGCCGCGCCCGTCGTCACCGGCATCGCCATGGCCGCCACTGTCGGTGCCGGCGCCACGGCGGAGCTGGGCGCCATGCGCATCAGCGAGGAGGTCGACGCCCTGGAGGTGATGGGCATCAAATCGATTTCGTTCCTGGCCTCCACCCGCATCATGGCCGGGTTGATCGTGATCATCCCGATCTACTCCATGGCGATCATCATGACTTTCCTGTCCCCACAGATCACCACGACGGTGATCTACGGGCAGTCGAACGGCACCTACGAGCACTACTTCCGGACGTTCCTGCGTCCCGAGGACGTGTTCTGGTCGTTCCTGGAAGCCATCCTCATCACCGCGGTCGTGATGATCACCCACTGCTTCTACGGCTACAACGCCGGCGGCGGTCCAGTCGGCGTGGGTGAGGCCGTCGGTCGATCGATGCGCTTCTCATTGGTGTCGGTACAGGTTGTCGTGTTGTCCGCCGCGTTGGCGCTGTATGGCGTCAACCCCAACTTCGCACTCACGGTGTAACCGCCATGGCCCGACCGATTCAGACCAACGCCCCGCGGACCCCGCCGTACAAGCTGGCCGGTGTGGCCCTCCTGGTCGTCGGCGCACTGGCGCTGGCCCTTGTCTATGGGCAATTCCGAGGTGCCTTCACCCCTAAAACGCAGTTGACGATGTTGGCGTCGCGTGCCGGGTTGGTGATGGATCCGGGTTCGAAGGTGACTTATAACGGTGTGGAGATCGGCCGGGTGGGGTCGATCTCGGAGACGGCGCGTGACGGGAAGCCGGCCGCGAAGTTCACCCTC
>NZ_DASUHS010000009.1:0-16864 GCF_036273375.1 Mycobacterium sp.
TGCGCGTCGCGCTCGGCCTGCTGCGGCTCGCCCTGCGCCAGCGCGATGAAGGCGCGTGTCGTCAGTGCGGGTGCTTGATGGCAGCCCGGTGCCAGCGCGACGTTGCGGTCTGCCCAGTCTCGGGCCGCGCCCAGATCGCCGCATGCCAGTGCGACCTCGGCCATCGGGTTGAAGCACCTGCCCAACGGCTCGCGCTCGGAAACCGTGTACCGCCAAGACTTTTCGGCTGCCCGTCCGGCCGTTGCGGCGTCACGATCGGCAAGGGCAGCCACTGCTAGCGCTGCATATCCCGTGTCCAGGTAGTATCCGCCGACCGCTTCTGCCGCTCGCAACGCGGATTGCGCCGCGGCGTGCGCGGCGGCCGCCTGGCCCCGGTGGGCCAACACGAAGCCATAAGAACCGTAACCGAACGTCGCCATGATGGGATCGCCGACCGAGTCCGCCTCGACGGCCATGCCCCGCAGTATCTCGGCGGACTGGATGAGATCTCCTAGCAGCCACATCGTTGCGCCGCGCCAGGTTTCGCAGCCGCGGAAAATAAACCGATCGCCGAGTTCATCGGCGAGTCGACACCCTTCTTCAGCGGCCGCCAATGCGGCGAGCGGCTCGCCGGCAATGAAGCTCGCGGCCGCCAGGACGGTGAGGACTTGGAATAAGCTGGTCAGGTTACCGGACGTCCGGGCTTTGTCGAACGCCTCGCTGAAGTACTCCTGGGCCAATGTCGCGTTGTAAATCGCCAGCATCCCGCACGCGAGAAGCGCCCGACTGATCAAAGCCGGATCGTCGAGCCGACGGGCGATGGCCAGGGCGCCCTGCGCTCGCTCCAGGCTCGCGGGCACGGCCACCCATCCCGCAGTCGTGCCGTGGTCGGCAACTGCGCGCGCCCACACCTCCGGGGCTATCGTCTCGGGATCCTGGTGATCCAAGATCGCGTCGAACCCAGCCAGTGCTTCGCGGAAGACGCTGCGCCTAATCCAGAACTGCTGCAGCGAGGACACCAGCCGCAGCGCCGTCTCGGGATCGGAATTCTCCCGGCTCCACACGTATGCGGCGCGCAGGTTGTCGATCTCGGCAGTGGCCCAACCCAGCAACGGCTCGACGCCCGCCTGTCCGCGCGAATCCAGCTCGGCAATGGTGGCCGCGTAGTAGTCGCGGTGGCGGGTGCGCACCTCATCCCCCTCGCCGGACTCGCCGAGTTTTTCTTGCGCATACTGGCGCACCGTCTCCAACAGGCGGTAACGCATCCCAGCGGGGGTGTCATCGGCGATTACCAAAGATTTGTCGACCAACAGGCTGAGCTGATCGAGTAGTTGGTAAGCCTCCGACTGGCTGCCGGCGCCCACGGCTTGGGCGGCGTCGAAGTCGAATCCGCCGGCGAACACCGCAAGGCGCCGGAAGAGGACTCGCTCGGGTTCGGTGAGCAACGCATGCGACCAGTCCACCGACGCGCGCAAGGTCTGTTGACGGCGCACCGCGGTGCGCGCACCACCGGTGAGGAGCCGAAACCGGTCATGCAGGCTGTCCAAAATCTGGCTCAGCGACAGCGCCCGTACCCGGGCCGCAGCAAGCTCGATGGCCAACGGCATGCCGTCGAGACGCTCGCAGATCTCGGCCACCACCGCGCAATCACCCTCTCCGACAGTGAAATTCGGACGCGCGCGGCGGGCCCGATCGGCGAACAGCTCGATCGCCTCGTCGGTAAGCGACAGCGATGGCACACGCCAACTCAACTCACCCGGCACTCCGAGCGGCTCGCGACTGGTCGCAAGGACCGACAACTGCGCGCACGCGTTCAGGAGTTCGGCGACCATCGACCCGCAGACATCCAGCAGATGCTCGCAATTGTCGAGTATCAATAGCATTGCCTTGGCACCGAAGAAGCTGGCCAGCAAGTCCATCGTCGAACGCCCCGGCTGGTCCGGCAGTCCGAGCGTGCGTGCCACGGTCACCGGCGCCATCGCAGGAACGGTGATGGGGGCCAGATCGACGCACCACACGCCATCGATGAAATCCGTCGTGAGGCCCGCGGCAAGCTGGACGGCGAGTCGGGTCTTGCCCGAGCCGCCGGCGCCGATCAACGTGACCAATCGGTTGCGGGTGACGAGGCCGTGCAGCTCCGCGATTTGGCCTTGTCGACCAACAAAACTCGTCAATTGGGCCGAAAGGTTGTGCGAGGGGACGGCTTGGCGTACGCGAAGCGGTGGGAAGTCGTTGCGCAGGTCGGGATGACAGAGTTGCACTGCCCGTTCGGGGCGTGGCAGATCCCGCAACGAGTAGCTGCCCAGATCGGTGAGCCACACCCTGTCGGGCAGTTGATCGAGGACCATTGACTCGGTCGCACCGGACAACACCGTCTGCCCGCCGTGGGCCAGGTCGCGCAGTCGCGCGGTCCGGTTGATTGTCGGGCCGGCGTAGTTGGCGTCGTCACGCAGCTGGATCTCGCCGGTGTGGATTCCGATCCGTAGCCGGATCGGCGCCAGGGGCGCCCGCTGCAGCGCCAGCGCGCACGCCACCGCATCCGACGCCCGCGCGAACGCGGCCACAAAGCTGTCCCCCTCGCCTTGCTCGAGCGGGCGCACCCCGTCATGGGACGCGACGGCCTCGTTGACCGCCTTATTGAGCGAAGCCAGCGCGGCCGTCATGGTCTCGGGCTGCGTTTCCCACAACCGCGTCGAACCTTCGACATCGGCCAGCAGCAAGGTCACCGTCCCGGTCGGCAGCAACTCGCCCACACCCAGATCACTCCAGTTCAGCTGCGGCATCTCCGCGTGTTGGCTCATGTTAGCCAGCATCGCCGCCGATAACGGGCAAAACATCCGCCAGACCGCGCAGATCCCCATTGGCGGGGTGCGCGGGTCTACGCGGTCGCCTGCGGAGATTTGCGCGCTGCCGCGGATGGTCTCGATCGCCGGAAGCCGGATAGTCGGCACATGACCACGATCCAAACAACCGAACTCCCGAGCGTCTTCGATGCCGGATTACCAACGATCTGCTACGAACGCCTCACCGATCCCGACGAGGCGCACCGCGTCATCGCCGACGCCCGCCGGCAGGCCCCGATCGCGATCAGCCCGCACGGTCCCCACATGTTGAGTTATGAGCTGGTCCACATGGTGTTGCGCGACGGCCGCTTCGTCACGGCCCACGGCCTCGGACTCGACCTGCAGGGCATCACGTCCGGGCCGCTGTGGGGCAGGGCAACCAGCAACATCCTGAGTCTCGACGGCGAGCGGCATCATCGGCTGCGCCGGATCGTTGCCAAGGCGTTCGCGCCTCGCGGCGCCGAGCGGTTGCGCGCCTTGATCCTCCGGGTGATCAACGGCCTCGTCGATCCCTTCACCTCCGCCGGGCACTGCGACGTCGTCTCCGACATCGCCCGCCGCTACCCCACGCCGGTGATCTGCGCGCTGCTGGGTGCGCCGGCCGAGGATTGGCACCTGCTCGCCGCCTGGGTCGACGACATCAAGAAGCTGTTCGAGTGGAACGTCGCCGAAGACGGTCCGGCGATCCTGGCGGCGTGGGATCAACTCGACGCCTACCTCGAAGAGCTGATTGCGCGGCGACGGACCGCGCTGACCGACGACCTGATCTCCGACCTCATCCGCTGCGGAGATGACGGCGACCGGCTCACCCACGACGAGCTGCTCATGCTCTGCGCCACCCTGCTGGGCGCGGGCACCGACACCACCCGCAACCAGCTCGCGGCGGCGGTGCAGGTCCTGTCCGGTCACCCTGACCAGTGGGCCTTGCTCGCCCGGCACCCCGAGCTCGCGCCCAACGCCGTTCACGAGCTCATGCGCTACTGCCCCATAATCTTCGGCAGCATGCGCAGGGCAGCCGAGGACATCGAACTGGCCGGGGTGCGCATCCCCGCCGGAACCATCGTTGGCGCCAACACCGCCTCGGCCAATCGCGACCCATCCGTCTACGCCGACCCGGACCGCCTCGACATCACGCGAGAGGTCCAACCGCCCATGCTGACCTTCGGCGGCGGCGTGCACTATTGCCTCGGCTCGCACCTGGCACGCCTCGAACTGACCGAAGCGCTCCGGGTGATCACCAGGCGCATGCCCAATGCCCGCCTGACCGGTCCCGCCATGTGGCCGTCCATGATGGGCATCACGGGACCCACCACCGTGCCGCTGCAGTTCGACGTCACTACTGTTATCAGGCATGGCTGACTGGACCGCCGCAGATCTACCGTCGTTCGCCGAGCGAACCGTCATCATCACCGGTGCCAACAGCGGGCTGGGCGCCGTGACCGCCCGCGAGCTGGCGCGACGAGGGGCCACGATCGTCATGGCCGTCCGCAATATCCGCAAGGGCGA
Organism: Mycobacterium sp.; assembly: GCF_036273375.1. Taxonomy (GTDB): domain Bacteria; phylum Actinomycetota; class Actinomycetes; order Mycobacteriales; family Mycobacteriaceae; genus Mycobacterium. The sequence goes on from NZ_DASUHS010000009.1 coordinate 4,329, forward strand.
GACCGCGGCCCGTCAGATGGCCGGTCAGGTCGAGGTGCGTGAGCTCGACCTGCAGGATCTGTCGTCGGTGCGCCGGTTCGCCGACGGGGTGAGCCAGGCCGACGTGCTGATCAACAACGCCGGCATCATGGCCGCTCCCTTCGGGCTGACGGTCGACGGCTTCGAGACCCAGATCGGCACCAATCACCTCGGCCACTTCGCGCTGACCAACTTGTTGCTGCCCAAGCTGACCGATCGGGTGGTGACGGTGTCGTCGATGGCGCACTGGCCCGGAAGCATCAACCTCGACGACCTGAATTGGCAGAACCGGCGCTACTCGCCGTGGCTGGCCTACAGCCAATCCAAGCTCGCCAACCTGCTGTTCACCAGCGAGTTGCAGCGCCGCCTCACCGCGGCCGGTTCCCCGCTGCGCGCGCTCGCCGCCCATCCCGGCTACTCGCACACCAACCTGCAGGGCGCCTCCGGCCGCAAGCTGGGTGACACGCTGATGTCGGCCGTCACGCGGGTGGTCGCCACCGACGCCGATTTCGGCGCCCGGCAAACCCTGTTCGCGGCGTCCCAGGATCTGCCCGGCGACACATTCGTGGGCCCGCGATTCGGTCAAATCGGCCGCACGCAACCGGTTGCCCGCAGTTGGCGCGCCCGGGATACGGCCACCGCCGCGGCGCTGTGGTCGCTGTCCGAGCAGCTCACAAAGACCCACTTTCCCCTCTGAGCACGTCCGTTACAGCCGCCACACCAGTCCCTCGGCGGACCGATAGACGTTTTGCCCGCCTCCGAGCGACAACCTGAGTCGACCGCACCACGACCACACATCAGCCGCACCACGACCGCACCACGACCGCCCGCGGCCGCCGATTTGTCGCTCGAAGGCGGGCACTTGCAACATGCCCCCGGGCGAGTGACGGGTGTGGCCCAGACCCGCGGCAGGCCGCGAATTTCCCCCTGAGGTGCAGATGCGCTAACCTGACCGGGCGTCACGGCGAGGGTGGCTGGCTGGTCAGCCACCGTTATCGACGGAGACCGACGAATCGTCGCGACCCTGGCCGTGCCCCGAAACACAGGCGAGCACACAGGAGCGACAAGATGGCCAAGCAAGCACTCAACCAGTTGAAGGTCGCGGTCCGCGCCGAGACCGGCAAGGGTGCGTCCCGGCGCGCCCGCCGCGACGGCAAGATCCCGGCCGTCCTCTACGGCCACGGCGCCGCCCCGCAGCACCTGGAACTGCCCGGCCATGACTTCGCCGCGGTGCTCCGGCACGCGGGCACCAACGCGGTGCTGACCCTCGACATCGAGGGCAAGGAGCAGCTGGCTCTGACCAAGTCGCTCGACATCCACCCCATTCGCCGCACCATTCAGCACGCCGACCTGCTGGTCGTGCGTCGCGGTGAGAAGGTCGTCGTCGAGGTGCGCGTCGTCATCGAGGGCGACGCCGTGCCCGGCACCCTGGTGACCCAGGACGCCAGCGCCATCGAGATCGAGGCCGACGCCTTGTCGATTCCCGAGCAGTTGACGGTGTCGATTGAGGGCGCCGAGCCCGGTACCCAGTTCTCCGCCGGACAGATCACCCTGCCCAAGGGCGTCAACCTGATCTCCGACCCGGAGACGCTGGTGGTCAACGTGGTCACCGCGCCGACGGAGGAGGAACTCGCCGAAGAGGGCGCCGGCGAGGTCACCGAGGAAGCCGCCGCCGCGGCCGAAGGCGAAGAAGCGGCCGAGGCCGGCGACGAAGAGGCCGCCGAAGCCGAGTCCGAGTAGGCGGATCACAACGTGGCCGAGCCGTTGCTGGTCGTCGGCCTGGGCAATCCCGGAGACAACTACGCCCGGACTCGACACAACGTCGGGTTCATGGTCGCCGACCTGCTCGCGGCGCGGATGGGTTCGAAGTTCAAGGCGCACAAGCGTTCCGGCGCCGAGATTGTCAGCGGGCGCATCGCCGGGCACTCGGTAATCGTGGCCAAGCCGCGCTGCTACATGAACGAATCCGGCCGTCAGATCGGCCCTTTGGCGAAGTTCTACTCGGTGACACCGGGTGACGTCATCGTCATACATGACGATCTCGACTTGGACTTCGGCCGTATCCGGCTCAAGATCGGCGGCGGCGAAGGCGGGCACAATGGTCTGCGTTCGGTCGGGAACGCCTTGGGCAGCAAGGACTTCCAGCGGGTCCGCATCGGGATCGGCCGTCCTCCGGGACGTAAGGATCCGGCGGTGTTTGTGCTGGAAAGCTTCAGCCCCCTTGAGCGCGCCGAGGTTCCCACCATCTGCGAGCAGGCCGCGGACGCAACCGAGTTGCTGATCGAACTGGGGCTAGAGCCCGCGCAGAACCGCGTCCACGCCTGGTAGCCGGCGCGATGCCGGACTAGGTGACCAGGTCGAGGGAGGTGGATCGGCGCAACTTGCCCGACGGCGTCTTCGGGATGGTCCCCGGACCGAGCACCACCACGTTGCGCGGCCGGACGTCGACCTCGGCCACCACCTCACGGGCAACCCGGTGCTCGATGCGGCGCACTTCGGCCTGGTCTTGGAAGGCGTTGGACTCCACGGCCACGGCGAACGTCTCGCGGGAATGGCCCGCGTCCAGGCGCACCGCGACCGCGCAGCCTGGCCGTACGCCCTCGACGCGGCAGGCGGCGCGCTCGATGTCGGTGGGATAGATGTTGCGGCCGGCCATGATGATGACGTCCTTGACGCGGCCGCACACCACCACGTGGCCTTCCTCGGTCAGGTAGCCGAGGTCACCGGTGTCATACCAGCCGTGCTCGTCCTGGGCCGAGATGAAGCCACCCATGGTGAGGTAGCCGGGCGTCAGCGACTCACCGCGCAGCTCGATGACACCGACGCCGCGCGCCGGCATCACCTCGCCGTTCTCGTCGATGATGCGCGCCTCGAGGTCCGTCAGCAGCGGACCGAGCGTGGCCAGCCGGCGGGTGTTGCCCTTGGTGGACGGTACGGCCCGGCGCAGCGCGGCCAGCAGGTCGGCGTCGACCTCGTCGACCACCAGACCGGCGTTGCACTCCGAGAACGACACGGCCAGCGTGGTCTCGGCCATGCCGTAGGCCGGCAGGATCGCCGATGGCGGCAGGCCGAACGGCTTGCCCGCGTCGAGCAGGTCCTCGACGTCGGCGGGTTCGACGGGCTCGGCGCCGGACAGCGCGAACCGCAGGGTCGACAGGTCGAAGTCGCCGGGCTTGGCCTGGCGGCGCAGCCGCTTGGCCAGCAGCGCGTAGGCGAAGTTGGGCGCCGCGGTCATGGTGCCCTTGTACTTGTCGATGAGCTTGGCCCACAGCAGTGTGTCGCGCAGAAAGTCCATTGGGGTGACCTTGACCAGCTCGGCACCGAAGTACATGGGGATGGTGAGGAATCCGACCATGCCCATGTCGTGGAAGCAGGGCAGCCAGCTGACCATGACGTCCCTGTCGACGTCGTACTGGGCGCCGATGAACATCGCCTCGGCGTTGGAGTAAATGTTGCGGTGGGTGATCTGCACCGCCTTGGGAGATCCGGTAGACCCCGACGTCAGCTGCATCAGCGCGAGCGCGTCCTCGCCGACCTCGACGGGTTCGATCGGTTCCGCCGCGAGCAGGCCGGTGACGGTGACGACGTGGATCCCCTTCTCCTCGAGGACCGGGATGGCCACCAGGAAGGGCTCCGAGACGATGACGGCCTTCGCCTCGATCATGCCGATGACGTTCATGGTGTCCTCAGCCCACACGGCCAGGTCCGTGCGTGGCGTGGGCTGGTGCAGCATGGTGAGGCTCGCCCCGCGCATCCACAGGCCCTGCGCCGTCGGCGCGATCTCCACCGGATAACCGGCGAGCACGCCGACCGCGTCGCCGGGCCCGATGCCCGCGGCGGCCAGGCCACCCGCGATGCGGCGCGCGCGCTCGTGGACCTCGCCCCAGGTGTGGCGGACCGGTTCGTGGGGTTCACCGGTGACCATGCCCGTCGTCGCGGACCGGGCATTGCGGTACATCTTCTCGGTAAACCTGCTCACAAAGTCCTCCTCGGTTCCAGCCCTCGTCCCAACGCCCCGGATTTTATGGTCCGCCCCGTGGGTAGCGCTTCGCCGCAATCACGCCGACACAGTTGGGCGGCGGTTAGGTCTCGGATCGATGATGCGTCCACGTCCGCCGCAATCCGGCGGCGTTCGGTCGCTTCATGAGCGCGAAACGGACCCGAGAAACCTTGGCGGGCCCGATTCGGTGATCGCCCGCCGGAACGCCCGGCCGACGATGCAACCATGTGATCCCGCTCAACGCTTCCCGTCACCGCGCCTCATCTTAAACTCCTCTTAGGGACGCGCCAAACCAACGCACAGGTTGGGAAAAAAGTCACACCTCGGTGGGTGTAGGGACCACGCGCGCGCCCACCACCGGCCCACTGGCGACCCGCACGGTGCGGCAGACACCCGCCCCGGACACCTCGGTGCCGATGTCGACCGCGGCGGCCGCCGACGAGCACAGGAAGGCACACGTCGGCCCCGAACCGGACACGATGCCTGCCAGCGCCCCGGCCTGGACACCGGCGCGCAACGTCCGCCGCAGGGCGGGGTGCAGGCTCACCGCGGCCGCCTGCATCTCGTTGCCCAACAGCGGCGCCAACTGCTCGGCATCGCCGGCGGCCAGGGCGGCCAACACCGGCCCGGGAGCGGGCAGCCGGGGCGGATCCCCCGCCTCGCGCAGCCGGTCCAGTTCGGCGAAGACGGCCGGCGTCAGCAGCTCGCTGTCGGCAAAGGCCAACACCCAGTGGAACGTGTTGCGTGACAACACCGTCGCCAATTCCTCGCCGCGGCCGGTGCCCAACGCGGTTCCGCCGTGCAGCGCGAACGGCACGTCACTGCCCAAGCGGGCGGCCAGCATGCGCAGATCGCGGCGGGGCACGTTGAGTTCCCACAGCGAGTTCATCGCGACCAGCACGGCCGCCGCGTCGGCGCTGCCACCGGCCATACCGCCGGCCACCGGAATGGTTTTGTCGATCATGATCGACACATCGGGCGCCCGGCCGACGTGTTCGGCCATCAGCTCGGCGGCCTGCCAGGCGATGTTGCGTTCGTCGGTGGGCAGCTTTTCGGCGCCCTCGCCGACGATCTCGAGCGAGAGCACATCGGCATTGCGGACCGTCACCTCATCGAGCAGCGACACGGCCTGGAAGATGGTGTTCAGCTCGTGGTAGCCGTCCTCGCGGCGGTCACCGACCGCCAGGTAGAGGTTGACTTTTCCGGGCACCCGGACGGTGACCGAGCCGGTGGGAACCCACTGCGCGGCGGTGTTGCCATCAGACGCTGACACCGCAGCAGACTATCGCTGCCACCGACCGATCACACGCAACGGCGCCCTGGCGGCCCGCCGTCAGCCGGCAGACGCCCCCTGCTCGGCGGTCCGCGCAGTCGCCTCCGCGGTGCTGTGGGGCCGATCGGCGGACCGCTGCCACAACCGCACAAAGTCGTCGATGGAGAGCGTCTCACCGCGGCGGGCAGGGTCGATGCTGGCGGCCAGCAACCGATCCGCCGACTCGTTGCCAGAGCCGGCCCAGTTTACGAACGCGTTGCGACATGTCTTGCGCCGCTGCCCGAACGCGACGTCGACCAGTTCGAACACCTGGCGGCGGAACGCTTCGTCGGTGGGCCACGGCGAGGTCGCGTGCCGGTCGATGCGAACCAGCCCGGAGTAGACGCGGGGAATCGGCCAGAAAACCGTCGGCGACACCATGCCGCAACGGCGGACCCGACCGAAGAAGCGCACTTTGACGCTGGGCACGCCGTATTCCTTGCCGCCCGGCTCGGCGGCCAGGCGCTCGGCGACCTCGGCCTGCACCATGACCGTCAGGGTGCGAATGGGCGGAAACTCGGCAAGCAGGTGCAACAGCGCCGGAACGGCGACGTTGTAAGGCAGGTTCGCGACCACTGCGGTCGGCTGGACGGCCAGCTCGTCGCGGCGAAGGGTCAAGACGTCACGGTTGACCACCGTCAGGCGCTGGCTTTCGCTGTTGGAGTGCTCGGCGACGGTTTGGGGCAGCCGTCCGGCCAGTACCGGATCGATTTCGACGGCGGTGACGGCCGAGCCGCGGTCAAGCAATGCCAGGGTCAGCGACCCCAGACCAGGCCCGACTTCCAGGACGTGGTCAGACCGGCTCACCCCGGAGGTCGAAACTATCCGGCGCACCGTATTGGCGTCGTGGACGAAGTTTTGGCCGAGGGATTTTCGTGGCCGAAATTCAAGTTCTTTGGCCAGCCGCCTGATCTCGGTACGCCCGAGGAGCCGGATGGTCAGCGTGCACCAGCTCTTCCGCTGCACACTGGCCACGCGCCCCAACCCTGGCGCTCTCGGGTCACCTCGGCAACGGTGATCTGCTCCTCGCGGGTGGCGAGGTCCGCGCGGGAGGCGAACCGCAACCCGCCGTTTCGCTCCCACGTGCCCTGGTCGAACTGCACACCGCCGTAGTACCCGTTACCGGTGTTGATCCCCCAGTTTCCGCCGGCCTCGCAGCCCGCGATCGCATCCCAGATCGAGCCGTCGTTGACCGGAGGCACTTCGGTGCCGGGTTTGGTGCCGATGCGGACCACCGATTCGCGGGCCGGCGTGATCACCGTGTTGGCGATCGGCAGCCGACCGGTCTCGACGCCGTTGACGGTGGCCACCGAGAAGGTGACGTCTTGGGTGCCCGAGCTGCCCGGATCCTCGACGACCTGGCGACTCATGTTCATGTCCGGATCTTCGATGCGACGGGCGTTGGGGGGCAGCGGGATTCGCTCGGTGACCTGCTGGATCCGATTGCGGGTCACCTGGACTTCCATCCCGTCGAGGATCGGCATGGTCGCGGAGGGCGTCACCTGGTCGCTGTCGAGCAGCGGTGCGCCGGCGGCGCTCAACAGGCCGGCGACATTCGGTGCGGCCAGGTGCACACTGCGGATCGCGCCGGCGTCGTTGATGCGGACGGTCTTGGCGCTGACGACGGGCAGCGCCATTCCGGCCAGCGGAACGCGGCTGCCGCGGTTGGCCGCGGCCGGCGCGGTGTCGGTCATCGCCAGCTGGGCCAGCGCCTCGTCGACAGTGGATGCGGTGGTCCACACCTGCTTGGTGTCATGGCCGTCCAACGAGATCTGCAGCGGGCGGCTGCGCCGCAACACGATCTTGCCGGCGTTGTGCACCGCGACTTCACCGGCGGGATACAGGTCGTCGCGTTCGTCGATGACGAAACCGTTCTCTTCGACGACGTCGATCACCCGCGACTTCATGGTGGTCACTTGCATGGCGACCCCGTCGACGGTCAAGGTCACCGTCTTGCACACCGAGACCGCGTATCCGCCCGCGAATGCCAGGACTACCAGCAGCCCTCCGACTACGAGACGCAACATCGGCGAAGGATTCTGATGCAGTTTTGTCAATACACTCAACGCGCGCTACCCAACCCTCAACAACCCACTCATTCAGCAGCAAGTCACAAATTAAGGGCCCGTAGGCCCTACCGTTCGATCACAAGACGGTAACGAACCGGTCAAGGCTGGGCAACTCCGACGCGGCGACCGCAAAGGAATCGCCTGGTCGTTCACCTCACACTGTGACCAATCCATACACCCGCGCAGCATTGCCTGTTGTTATCTCGGCCAGCTCTTCTGGGCGACGATCCACCAGTTCGGCGATCGCCCGAACAGTGTAAGGAAGGCAATAGGGCTCATTCGCCGTGCCCCGATACGGATGCGGCGTCAGAAATGGTGCGTCGGTCTCCACCAGCAGCTGCTCCGGCGGTATCAACGGGATGGCTTCGCGCAGGGCGTGCGCGTTGCGGAAGCTCGCGGTACCGGACAGGCTCAGCAGCCACCCGGCGTCCACGCAGCGGCGGGCCATGGCGGCGTCCGAGGAAAAGCAGTGAAAGATCACGGCTTCCGGGGCGCCCTCGGCCGCCAGCACGTCGAGCACCTCGGCGTCGGCGTCCCGGTTGTGGATCATCAGCGGCTTGCCGCACCGCTTCGCCAGGTCGATGTGCCAGGCGAACGCCTCTCGCTGCACCGCCGGCTCGGCGCAGCCGTCCAGACGGCCGGGCCAATACAAGTCCAGGCCGGTTTCGCCGACGGCCACCACCCTGGGATGGGCCACCAGTCGCTCGATTTCGGCGCGGGCGGCGTCGTCGAGCGCGTCGGCGCGGGTCGGGTGCAAGGCCACCGCGGCGTAGACCCGCGGGTCCCAATCGGCGGCGTGCGTGACCCAGCGCGCCGAATCGAGGTCGTCGGCGATCGTCACGACCGCGCCCACCCCGACCGCCGCAGCGCGGTCCACGATTGCCCGGACCCCCTCGGCGTCCGCGGCGCCACACGCATCCAGATGGGTGTGCGCATCGACGAGTGGACTCAACGGCTCGGGGGCCGGGGGCGGCTGACGTTTGGAACTCACGCGCACACAATAAGGTGCCCACAAATAAGGTTGAGGGCGATGAGGCCCTATTACGTCACCACCGCGATCACCTACCCGAACGGCGATCCGCACATCGGACACGCGTACGAGTACATCGCGACCGACGCGATCGCCCGGTTCAAGCGGCTCGACGGGTTCGATGTGCGGTTTCTCACCGGCACCGACGAGCACGGCCTCAAGATGGTCGAAACGGCGGCGGCCGAGGGCATCGGAACGGCCGAGCTGGCCCGGCGGAACTCCGATGTGTTCCAGCGGTTGCAGGAGCGGTTGAACATCTCCTTCGACCGGTTCATCCGCACCACCGACCCCGACCACCACGAGGCGTCCGAGGAGATCTGGCGGAAGATGTCGGCGGCCGGTGACATCTACCTGGACGCCTACTCGGGTTGGTACTCGGTGCGCGATGAAAGGTTCTTCGTCGAATCGGAGACCAAACTCCTCGATGACGGCACCCGGCTGGCCGTGGAAACCGGCGCCCCGGTGACGTGGACCGAGGAGCAGACCTACTTCTTCCGGCTTTCGGCGTATACCGACAAGCTGCTGGCCCACTACGAGGCGAACCCGGACTTCATCGCGCCCGACGTGCGGCGCAACGAGGTGGTCAGCTTCGTCTCGGGCGGCCTGCGCGATCTGTCCATCTCGCGCACTTCATTCGACTGGGGCGTGCAGGTGCCCGAGCATCCCGACCACGTGATGTATGTCTGGGTCGACGCGCTGACCAATTATCTGACCGGGGTCGGCTACCCCGACACCGAATCCGAGCGGTTTAGGCGCTATTGGCCGGCCGACTTACACATGATCGGCAAGGACATCATCCGATTCCACACCGTGTACTGGCCGGCGTTTTTGATGTCGGCCGGAATCGAGCTGCCGCTAAGGGTTTTCGCGCACGGGTTCCTGCTCAACCGCGGCGAGAAGATGAGCAAGTCGGTGGGCAATGTCGTCGATCCGGTAGATCTGGTCGACAGGTTCGGCGTGGATCAGGTGCGCTATTTCCTGTTGCGGGAAGTTCCGTTCGGGCAGGACGGCAGCTTCAGCGAAGAAGCCATCGTTACCCGGATCAACTCCGATCTGGCCAACGAGTTGGGCAACCTGGCCCAGCGGTCCTTGTCCATGATCGCCAAGAACCTCGATGGGGTCGTACCCGAACCCGGAGAGCTGATTGCCGCCGACTCCGAGTTGCTCGCGGCGGCCGACGGTTTGTTGGACCGGGTGCGGGCCAGCTTCGACTCCCAGGCGATGCATCTGGCCCTGGAGGCGATCTGGCTGATGCTTGGCGAGGCCAACAAGTATTTCTCCGCGCAGCAGCCGTGGGTCTTGCGCAAGAGCGAATCCGAGGCCGACCAGGTACGGTTCCGCACCGTCCTGTACGTCACCTGCGAGGCGGTGCGCATCGCCGCGCTGCTGGTCCAGCCCGTCATGCCCGAAGCGGCCGGCAAACTGCTCGATCTGCTCGGGCAAACTGAAGACCGACGGGCGTTTGCCGCCGTCGGCACCCGGCTGACACCCGGCACCGCGCTGCCCGCTCCCGCGGGTGTGTTCCCGCGCTACCAGCCGGTTTCCGAGCACGAATGAGCAGAACCAACACGGTGAGCGGTGCATCACCAGTCAATTAATTTGCGCCACAATCCTTTTGGATTCGCATGAAATCTAGTTGACTTCGGGCGCATTTCGCTCCGACCGGCTTGGCGGGCTCGAACCGGCAAAGGATTACTGTGCGCTGGCCGAGTCGCTCGGGATGTCAAGTGTGGCAATCGGGTACAGCCCGGAGCCGTCGCGGCCGTCTCGCGCCAGGGCCATCGGTGCATAGTTCACGACGTGCGACGCGCCCGGTATGTGCTGTTGCCATTCGACGGAGGCGCGCAGCGTGTAGTGACCGGGCGCCAGGCCCGTCAGGTCCAGGTGCACCGACTCGGTGGCCGATTCCGCAACCGGCTCCTCACGTGACTGGCCGGATTCGTCGTGGACCAGCGTCTTGAGATTGACCGTCGCGGGCAGGCTGCGAACCACCGCGCCCGAGAAGTCGACCAGCTTGTAGCCGGGCACCCAGCGCTCGGTGGCCGCCGCCGAGCCGTAGTTGGTCCAGTCGACCGAAATCGTCGCCACCTTGCCCTGGATCGATTGCGATCCTGGCTGCGCCTCGACCGAATACCGGTAGCCGGCGGAGATATTGGCCTGACTCCACAACCCAAACAGCTTGGGGTCCATCGCCGACGTCGCATCGCGGTCCGCGAAATCGGCGCTCGAGGTCATCGACACGTGATACCGGATGACGTCGTGCAGCCCCTTCTCGTAGTACGACCGCGCATCGGCTCCCCTGGGCAATCGGCACCACTGGCTGATCACCAGCGCCGTCATCAGCCGCTGCCTGATGGCGGTGACGACCGCATCGTTGGACCGGACGTAGTTAGAGTCGTTGGCCTCGGCCCATTCCGGCAACGGGGCCTGCACCCCGAGGCAGTCGGTGCGGATGCCCGCCGGTGCGACCAATTTCTTGGTGACGTCGTCGGCGAACAGTTGGCGGACGATCTCTGGATTCTGCGGAGCCACCACCAGTTGGGTGTGCGGGAAGGCGTTGACGTTGGCCGCGACCAGCTGGGCGATGGAGGCTTTGGTGATGCTCTGGTCGCGGAACTGGCTGTAATAGCCCAGCTTTGCGGTGCTGTCGTCGGGTGCGGGGCCCGGCGCGCTCAGCGAATCACGCAGGTACGCGAGCTGGTTCTGGTTGGAGTCCCCGTACCCGGAGAACTCGAACACGCTGAGTCGCTCGTCGCCGTCATAGCGGCGGCCGAGCGCGGCCAGCAGTTGGCTGACGCCGTTGAGGTAGTCGGGGTCGTTGAAGTTCGGCACCACCTGGGTGACGCCCGGGACCGAACCGGTCGGCGGCGCGGGATAGCTGGCGGCCGACGGGCGCAGCCAGTCCGGAATCGCGATGTTGCTGTTGTCGGCGTAGGAGTCGTTGCAGCAGGACTTGTAGACGTACACGCCCAGAGTGAGGCGCATGTTGCGGCTGCCGACCTTGGCCAGCGCGTCATCGATGGCGCTGAAATCGAACCTGCGGTCGTCGGGTGCGTCCGGGGGCAACGTGCGCGGATCGACGGGCTGCAACTGCCGCCACGAGACACGCAAGCTGGCGTCGTACGACGCGGGCCAGGCGGAGTATCGCTGCTGCGCCGAATTACCTTGCGGGAAAAGCGGATTCAGCATTTCCTCATACTGGCCACGCAGCGGGTTGGGTATCTCCTGCGCGGTGGGCGGGATGGCCGGGCTGACCATCGCCGATAGCGGCCCGGGATCGCTCTTACCGCCGCAGCCGCTGAGCGCCGCCGCCGCGCACATGACAGCGGCCAGCACGCGTTTCCTCAATGAGCACACCATGGTCACCGGCGTCAGATCGCGTCCGACGACCACGGGCCGCGAGGGCTCCGCGCCTGCGCCGATGCCGGCGCAGCGCCTGGCCCAGGCAAAGCGATCGTCGTCGTCAAGGTTGTTTCTCCCAATACACACCGGTGCGCGTGTAAGTGACCCCATATTTCGCGCGTTGTACGGGTGCGTACATCTGGCCCGGGGCAGGCCACGAATTGGCGTAGCGCAGCGTATCACGCGCGTTTCGGCATAGCTTCGCCGCAGCTCAGCGGGGGTGCACGCGCAAAACGGTCCCGCGCCGCCGCCGGCCCGCAGTGAGACGGGTCACAATTGCGGGCATGCCTGTCACGCTCGGCGGCTCTGCGGTGTCTCAAGGGCACAAGTCCTCACGAAAAGGAGACAGCCATGACCGAGGTGGCACGCAGGAGAACCCATGTCGTCGTTGTCGGCGCCGGATACGCCGGAACACTGGCGGCCAACCATCTGCGCCAGCGTCCGGACATCGACATCACCGTGGTGAACCCGCGACCGGTCTTTGTCGAGCGAATCCGCTTGCACCAGTTGGTTGCCGACACCGGCACGGCGACCGCCGATTACGCGACGCTGCTCGGCGAGGGGATCCGGTTGATCGTCGACAGCGTCGATCACATCGAGACCGCCGGCCGGCGGGTCCTGCTGGCCTCGGGCGCCGAGGTGAACTACGACTACTTGATCTACGCCGTGGGTAGCACCGGCGCGACCGCAACGACGGTGCCCGGC
>NZ_DASUHS010000010.1:0-10548 GCF_036273375.1 Mycobacterium sp.
CGTCCCACTGCTCGCGTTCGGCGACAACAGGATCCAGGCCTGTATCGATGACCCGCAGCTTGTCGATCTCCATAGCCTTGGCCGCCGCCTCCAGGAACGGGGCCTCCTCGCTGATGGCGACCCCTTCGGGCGTGCGCTGAAGGGTGAAGGCCGACAACGAGTCGACGATGTTGGCATACATCACCACCGTGTCGGTGTCGACCATCGTGCACACCGTGTCCAGATGCATCTGCGCGCGCCGCTGAGCGATCGGCACCGCGAGAACCGTGTGCGCGAGGTCGTCGTCAAACAGACTGCGGGCCAACGCTTCCGCGCCGGCGGGAGTGGTCCGCTCGCCGACACCGACCGCGATCACGCCGGGCGCCAGCAGCAGCACGTCGCCGCCCTCGACGGGGGCGGTGCGCGACTCGTAGGCACGCCGCACGCCGGTGAACCGGGGGTGATGGGCGTAGATGAGATCGGTCAGCGATGCCTCGCGGATGCGGGCGCGCAGGGCGAGCGTCGGGATCACCACCCGCTGAGCGATCCAGATCGACGAGTCGCGGGTGAACACCAGGTTGGGCAGCGGGTCGATGACGAAATCGCCGCCGTGATGCATGCGCAGCACCAACGACACGTCGGTCCGGGTGCCCGAGGGCAACTCGTTGAACGTCATGCCGACCATCAGCACCTGGGCCAGCCGGGCCGGCTCGAGGCCCCGCAGATATGCCGAAAGCTCCTGCGCCAAAGGCACTCCGAGTCGTCGCGCGTCGACGGCGGCCGCGACGCCCTGCATCCGGGCGGCTCCGCTGTGCGTCAGCGCCTCGGTGAGCAAGTCGGACAACAGCAGCACCTCGATGCCGCGGGAACGCAACAGCGCAGCGAACTGGTCATGCTCGTCTTGCGCGCGGGCGACCCACGGCAGGCCGTCGAACAGCAGCTGGTCGACGTTGCCCGGATTCAGGCGGAGCAGCTCGGCGCCGGGGCGGTGCAGGATGACCACGCGCAACGCGCCGACCTCAGAATTGGTGCCCAGCTCGACAACACCCACAGCTCAACCGTAGCGGCGGCGGGCCGCGCAGTCCCGTTGCCACACGCCCGTCGCGCGGCCCCGCGCCATCGAACGAATGTGCGATAAACTCGGTCGCGTGGAGATCGCGGTCCAAGGCTCCCTGTTCCAGCACACCGAACGCAGACAACTCGGCGACGGCGCGTTCATCGAGATCCGTGCCGGCTGGCTCACCGATGCCGACGGCCTGCTGGACGCCTTGCTGGCGACGGCGCCGTGGCGCGAGGAGCGCCGACAGATGTACGACCGGGTCGTCGACGTGCCGCGGCTGGTGAGCTTTCATGACCTCGCCGTCGATGAGCCGCCGCATCCGGAGCTGGCCCGGCTGCGACGCCGGCTCAACGACATCTACGCCGGCGAGCTCGGAGAGCCGTTCACCACGGTCGGGTTGTGCTGCTATCGCGACGGCTCGGACAGCGTGGCCTGGCACGGCGACACCATCGGCCGCAGCAGTTCCGAGGACACCATGGTGGCGATCGTCAGCCTGGGCGCCACCCGTTCTTTCGCGATGCGCCGCCGCGGCGGCGGCCCGTCCCTGCGGCTCCCCCAGGCGCACGGCGATCTGCTGGTGATGGGCGGATCGTGCCAACGCACCTGGGAGCACGCCGTGCCCAAGACGACGGCATCCGTCGGCCCGCGGGTGAGCATCCAGTTCCGCCCGCGCGGCGTGCGCTAGTGGAACGCTCAGGTACGCACCGCCGCCACCGCTTTGACGAGCAGGTCGCGCGCCCGCTGGGTGTCCACCGGAGCGACCGGCTGATCGGGCACCACCAGCGGGTTGGCGATGACGATCACCTGGTAGTCGCCGAATGCGGCCGAATAGTCATACAGCTCGCCGGTGCGTGGACCACCCGGCGTCAACGCCTGCATGACGCGATGCACTCCCAGCGTGCGGGTGCTCTCGATCTGCGGCACCTCGACCACCTGGACACCGCCCCGCATCTGCGGGCCGGTGAAGGTCACCTTGTTGCAATCCTTCCCAGGGTCGTTGAACGGCAACGCTTTTGAGGTCTCCAGCGCTATCACCACGAACCGGTTGCCACGGCCCTCAGCGGTGACCGCGGACATGTTGCCCTGCAGGTCCGCCGGCATGTCCGGCCCGGCCGCGACTTTCGCGCAGTTCGCGGGGTCGAACGTCAACCCGTCGGGCAGTTTGCGGCCGGCCAGCACCTTGGGATCGATTCCCCGTTCGCTGATGTCGCTGACCTTGTACTCGGGTCCGAAGCTGAACTTCACGTCGACGACCTTGTTGATGTCGACCTTCGCCGGGTGAGTGGCCGATGAGCAGCCGGCCAGGACGCAGACAGCCGCGGCCGCGAGCAACATCTTGGACATCGTGGCCAATCTACCCAAGCGGAAAGCTCAGCTGCGCAACGTGGACACCGTTTTGGCGAGCAGATCCACGGCGAATTGCGGCGGCAGCACCGGAAGCGCCGAACCCGGATCGGTGGTCAGGGTGGTAAACGCGTAGTAGCTGCCTAGATACGCGGTGAATGTGTAGGTGCGCGAATCTATTTCAGTGCCCGACTCGACGGATGACTTGACGTCGGCCACCATGCCGACGGTGTCGACACCATCGATGTGCGGCGCGTCGGTGAGGTGGACGTGTACCACGGTCCGCCCGGCGGTCTCCGACCATTGGGCACACGCGGTGACGAGGTCCTCCGGGAAATCCACCGGCGCTGGCAAAGCCACCACCACCGCGGCGACGATGCCGCCGCTCCCCGATCCCGAGATGCCCTGCGCCGACTGGTCGCGCCCGTTCCCGGGGTCGGCCAGCGTCCCGCACTTGGCCGGCTTGGCCTGCAGGTCGTCCCCCAGGCCCCAGATCACCCTGGGTGAAGCGGCGCTAGGGATTCTGGTGGTCACCTCGTAGCCGGGCGGCAGGTCGCGAACGACCCGTTTGATATTGGCGGGGTTGACGGCAGCGGTGTTGCTCAGCGGCGATTTTGCCGGAACGGCCGACGGAGCGTGTGCGGGTGGATGAGCGCACCCGGCGACGGCCAACGTTAGCGCTGTAGTCACCGCCGGGCCAATCCCGAACGGCCGCATGAGGAGTTGATAGCACAGGACACCGCCATACCGTCTCCCCCACGCCTGTGCCGGGGCTTGTCGGATAACTTCCGTCACACGAGTAGCGGCTCGGGAAGGACGATGTCATCCCCAAACGTGCTAGCGCATGCGCCAGCGGATTTGGAAGTCACCTAATGGTCCGCAGACTGGCCGCAGTTGCAGCACTATGCCGCCACCCGATCTCAGCCGACCGCCGCGATAACCTGCCGGGCCACGCGCTTGATCTGCTCGGCCTCGTCACGCCGCAGGTGGTGCGGGTGCGGCACGTCGATCACGGTGGTGATGACGCCGACGTCTTCGCGCTGCCAGACGGCTCCGTAGCGGTCCATGATCGCGCGCATCGGTCCGTTGTCGGAAAGCATTCGCGCGGAGAACCTTTCCACGCCGTCGAGCTCGGCGGCTATGGACAGCGCGCCAATCAAGAAGGTGCCGACGCCGCGGCCCTGATAGGCATCGGCGACGGTGAAGGCGATTTCGGCGACCGTCGGGTCGTTCTCGTCGCGCACAAAGCGCGCGTCGGCCACCGGGTCGCTGCCGTCGGTGACCACCCACACGAAGTGATCGACATAGTCGACCTCCGACAGGTAGTGCATCAATGCGGGAGTAGGAAGCCGCGGGGTCATGAAACGCCGATACAGCGTGTCGCTGGAGAAGTAGATGTGTCCGTGCACGGTGCGCTCGCTGTCACCGGGGAGCACCGGGCGCAGCAACAGCAGTGTGCCGTCACGCACCCGAATTGGGATCGGCGTGATGAACGCGGCGAGACGCTGGCGCACGGTGCGCAGCAGCCGCGGCGTGATGCCCGGGATGTACACCATGCTGGCGAAGGCCCTGGTGTCACCGATCCAGCCGGTCAGCGGTTCGGCGGTGGTCACCGTCGCCGTCCGGGGAATGTCACGCAGCAGGGCGATTTCGCCGACAATCATGCCGGGGGAGGCATGCTCGACCATCACCACGCCGTCGTCACCCACGTGTTTGATCTCGGCGGTACCCGACGAGATCAGCAGAAACGAGACGGCCTGCTCCCCCTGCCGCATCAGCACCTGGCCGGCCGGGGCGCGCAGTGGCTGCAGGCGCCCCGCCAACGGGGCAAGGTCTTCGGCGGGACATCCCTCGAAGATGTCCATCGTCGCCAGCTCGTCCACCCGGGCGCCGGTCAGTCCGGCCACCGTTATAGACCGCCGCCCGCAGCATCGCGACACCACTCTGCGCGTCGCGGTGATGCCATGACCTGCCCGCCTGCTTGCCGTCGTCTACCGCGCCAGCCCGAAGACTGCTGGATGCGGTCGGATGTTGCCCAGGTTATGAGCACAGTTGCGGCTCCGGCAAGGACGCAGGGGGTCACTTGTGAATCTTGCGGCCCACCGGCAAGCAGATTCGCGTACTTTCGCAGCGCGGAGCGTCTGGCACTGTCAGGCGATCTTTTGACTCGGCTCCGACACGAGATCCACCACGATCGCGGCCATGTCATCGATCGCGTGCCGGGCGATGACTTCGTAACCGTGGGTGCTCAGCGTGGGCAGGCACAGCAGGCCGGCGCGGGCGGTCAACCCGTAGGCCTTGGCGTGCGACGCATCGGATTCGAAGGCGCCGAGCGCGGCCGGCTGCGGCGACAGCTCCAGGTCTGTGGCGATCTTCAGGAGCCGGTCGGCAACCTCTTTGTCGTAGACGCACAACGCGTCGCTGTAACCAATGATCGGACCGCCGGTGACGCTGGTGTTGTATTCGCGTTCCGTGGGGCCGACCTCGAGGGCCAGGGTGAGGTCGCCGGGCAGGTGAGAGCTGGCGTAGGTACCCCCCACGCCGCCGATCTCTTCGTTGGTGGTGAACACGATGTAGACGTCGTCGGCGGGTCGTTGCCCGCGCTCGTGCAGCAGGCGAGAGGCCCGCAGCAGGGCGGTCACCGCGGCGCGGTCGTCGAGGAAGTAAGCGCCGACGTAGTCTCCCATCTCGACCAGATCCCTCTTGCTGCGCTCGACGCACACCCGCGTGCCGGCGTGCACTCCGGCGTCGGCCAATTCAGCGCCGTTGCGGCCGGTGAAGACGTACACGTGCTGCCAGTCCAGCGCGCGGTCGCCTTGATCGGGCTTGGTCTCCCAGATCCGCTGGCTCTCGATGGTGGTGTGCTCGGAGCCGAGAGTCAGTACTGCGGTGAGGGTTTCGTTGTCACCGAGCACGGCCACCGGGCCCAGGCCGAAGTTACCCGGATACATTATTCCGAGCTGCGTCAAATGCAGTGTGCCATCAGGTTCCACGCGCTTGACGATCATGGACAGTTCGTCCATGTGTGCCATCACCCGCGTTGCGGTGCCGGGTTCGGACGTCGTCCGGTGGCGGTGGTCGTGCGCGCTGGCATCGGCGGACGAAAGGTCGGCGGCGATATATCCAATCAAGTTACCGGCGTCGTCGGTCCACATGTCGTCGACAACGGGTTGCAGTTCGCGGGCACACACGGCGCGTACCGCGTCCTCCTGCCCGCACGGCCCATAAGTCCACAACAGTTCTTGCAGCAACTCGTCGATGGAGTCGCCGTCGCGGTGCGCCATGAGATCCTCTCCGTCATCGGGTTCAGAGGATCAGTACCCGTACTGGCTTGCGGCTACCCAACGGGGGATGTTCAGGCGAGCGCGACGCCCAGTTCTTGAGCGAACACCTTGATCATGTGCTGGACCGCGATTTCGTTGCGTCCGATGATCATGTGGTCGTGCTGGCCGTGCCGGACACCCTCGCCGCACTGGGGCAACATGGCGAAGTCCTCGTCGCGAACGGCCGCGTGCACCCCTTCGTAGACCGCGTCGTAGGCCGCTCTCATCTCATCGTTGGTGGCCGGGATGCGGCCCATCCAGCTGTGGCGGACCGTGCAGCGGGTCGGCTCACCGGCGGGCAACATGTCGATGATCTCCACCCCCACCGGGCTGTTGGCCAGGATGAGGTTCGGATATACCCAATAGATCACCCCCATGTTCGCCGAGGGGTCGAGCGAGGCCGTGGGGTCTGCGTCGGCGTTGGTGATCCAGGCGAAGGGAAACCCGATGCGGTGATGCTTGCCGAACTCGTCGTACACCATCGTGTTGGCCAGGGTGTTCTGCCCGATGAGGCTCTCGCCGTGCACGTACGGGAAGTGGTACCCCTCGGCGAACGCCTCCAGGGCGCCCTTCCACGACACTTCGGACGTGAATTCGCGCTGCGTGTGGTAGCCGTAGGACTCGTAGTTCCACAGCCCCAGTTCGGTACCGAATTCTCCGAGGTGCGCGTCGAGGTCAATGGCCGCATCGGCGGTCAGCACCGCCCAGATGAAGCCGTGTCGCTCCTCGGAGGGCAGTTCCACCAGGCCGTAGTCCTTGGTGTCCATCGAATCGAAGCCTGCCTTGCCCGGGACGGCGAACAGTTCACCGGTGTTGCGGTATGTCCAGGCGTGATAGGGGCAGACGAACCGCGACGCGTTGCCCGAGCCGCAGGCCGGCATCGCGCCGCGGTGCCGGCAGTAGTTGAGCAAGACGTGGCTGGCACCGGACCGGTCGCGGGTGACCAGCAGCGAATCGCCCAGCACCGAGCGCACCACGTAGTCGTTCTTGTTCGGTACCTGCGCCGACGGGACGATGGCCAGCGGCACCCTGCGCAGAATCTGCGATTCCTCGATCTCGGTGAGCTTGGGGTCGCGGTAGTAGTGCAACGGCACCCGCAGTTCACGCTCGGCCAGGTCGGTCGTCTTGTCCAGGGCATGACGCAGCCCCCGCCGCGTCAGCGTCTCGTCGGTACCGCTCACCGGTTTGTCGATCGTCGTCACCGTGGTCTCCTTCTCCGCGATGCTTCGGACCATACACTCACTATCGTTTGTATTGTCAAGGACGCCGCCCGGCGTGTGCGACGATCACGCAATGCGCCGGCACGGCTGGTCGGGTGACATCCCGGCCGACGACGATGAGGCGGTCGCGCGCATCCTGAGCGCGACGCGCAGCGCCATCGACGCGCGCGGGACCGTAAGCGTCTCCGAGGTCGCGACGACTCTCGGCGTGACGCGACAGACGATCTACCGCTACTTCCCGACTCACGAGGCGCTGTTGGGTGCGACGGCACTGTCCTCAGTGGACGGGTTCCTGGATCGCCTTGCGGCGCATCTGGGTTCGATCACCGACCCGACGGAGGCGGTGGTGGAGGGCATCGCCTACACGTTTGAGCAACTCGCGCACGACAAGTACCTCGGCCTGGTGTTCCAACCCGGAAAGGCCAGCGCGTTCACCGCGGGCGTCACGTCGGACGTGGCCATTTCATTTGGCCGGTCGATCCTGCAGCGATTCGAAGTCGATTGGGCCATAGCGGGATTCGTCGAGGGCAGGCTCGACGAACTGGTCGAGATCATGTTGCGTACCGTGCAGTCGCTGATCGTCGACCCAGGCCGTCCACCGCGCACCGGACACCAGCTGCGACGGTTCCTCGCGGACTGGGTCGCGCCTGCGGTCCGCGCCCACGCCGCCGTCGAGCGCTGAGGCACCACGGGCGCTTGGCTACCTCCCGTTGAATCGCGGCTCGCGTTTGGCGGCGAAGGCAGCCAGTCCTTCCTTGGCGTCCTCGGAGCGAACCACCTCGACGACGAATCGCTGCTCGATCCGTCGCGCGTCTTCCTCGTCGATCCACCCGCTGTTGATCACCGAGGCCTTGGCGTTGCGAACGGCCAAGGGGCCGTTGGCCGCAACGCGAGCCGCGATCTCGCGAGCCTTGTTCAACGACTGGCCCGTCGGCACCACATGACCCACCAGACCGAAGTGGTAGGCCTCAGCGGCCGTCAGCGGATCGCCGGTCAGGATCATCTCCATCGCCTTGGTGTAGGGAATCTGACGCTTGAGCCGAACGGTCGAGCCCGCCCCGGCGATCAGTCCCCATCTGGCTTCCGGCAGGCCGAACACCGCCTGCTCCTCGGCGATCCGAATGTCGGTCTGCTGCAACATTTCACAGCCACCGCCCAAACACGGACCGTTGACGGCGGCGATCAACGGCTTCGTCAAGGAGCGGCTTAGCAGCAGGCCTTCGCTGATTACGCTGCCACGCGGCTTACCTTCCGCAGCGGGCGCCGTCTTGGGTCCGCGGGTCATCCATCCATCGGCGAGGTCGCCACCCACGCAGTATGACGAACCGGCACCGGTGAGGATGGCGGCACGGATGCCGTCGTCGGCGTCGATCTCATCCCATGCCTTCGCCATCAACGTGATCATCGACGGAGTCAGCGCATTTCGCCGACGCGGATTGTTCATGGTGAGCACGACGACGCTGCCGTCGCGCTCCACCTTCAACTGCGGTTCTTCGCCCTGCGATTCGTCGGCCACATCAACTCCTGTCCACGCAACCCGTCAGCTCACGGCGTCCGGGTCTGCCAACGAGATGAGGATGTGCGATGGCGTCGGGCCGCCCTGGTGCAATTCGTAGCGCCCGCCGGCCAAGGCTCGGCGGGCCGGCTTGCTGGGCACCAGATGGGGAAAGTCATAGGTGGTGATCGTCAGGAGCAGTCGGTGGCCCGCGGGAATCAACGCGGCCGTCGGAAAGATCTCCACGTCGTAGCGGGTCACCTCCCCTGGCACGACGGGCTGCGCCGCCGACCGCGTGCTGAGGTGCTGCGGTCGCAACACGGTGCCGTCGGGCAGGTACCACGTGCGGTCCGGGTCCAGCTTCCGGTGCGAGCCCAGCAGCGCGCCCTGGGTCAGCGGGCGGCTGGCCCCGTCGGGCGCGACGTCGTCGAGGTAAGCGACCCACACTGTCTCGGTAGTGCTGGCCGTGGCGTGGATGGTCAGTGCGATCGGGCCGGCCACCAGCTTCGCCGCGCCGAACGGCTCGGTGGTGTAGGTCAGCGCGCCGCGCTGCAGGCGGCGGTTGACCTGGTCATAACGGATGCTGCGCCCCCGTTGGGAGAACATGAAGCTGTTCAATCCCAGCGACCACTGCTCCAGGCTGCGGCCGGACAGGGGTCCGCGCGCCACGTAGGTGAGTGGCGCCACGGTGCCGTCCGGCGAGGCGTCCGGACTCAGACGGCCCGCGTCGGACAGGTAGAACCGGGTGGGCGTCGCCTCGGTGAGCGGATAATTGTCGGCGCGATACCACTGTGAGCTTCCGATCGCCTGGAAGGTCAACGGCTTCCCGCAAATGGCCGCGTCGGCGTCGTCTTTGAGCCAGTGGTCGAACCAGCGCAACTGCAGCGCGTTGAGGTGCAGTCCGCCGTGGTTGGACACGTGATACCACGGGCCCATCATCAGTCGGATCCGATCCGATACCGGCTGGCCGGGTTCCATCGGTGCGTCGTCGGGCCGGCCGACGGCTGCGTTCTGCAGCGCGGCGTAATTCAGCGGCGCCCCGCGTTGGAACGCGTCGTGCCACCCGCCGACGAGGAAGGTCGCAACGCCGTTGGCGGCGACCTTGGAGAGGACCAACCCCGGACTCATCGCGTCCCAAAATGGGCCGTCATACGCGGTTTCGCCGCCTGCGACAACCTCGGCGATCAGGGGTCGGAAGTAGCGGCGCTGGTCGCGTCCGCGCTGCCGAACCGCGGCGAGGCCGCCGGAGCGCGGTCGCGCGTGACCGCCGCGGGCGAGCCACTCCAGGGTCGGGTTGACCACGTTGAGCAGCGTGTAGACGGACCCGTATCCGCGGACCGCGTGCAGGTGCGGCACGCCGCCCATCGTGGCGGCGTCGCGATAGAAATCGCGGGCCGCCATCACCGGGAAGATCGCTTTCAGCGGCGAGTCCGGGCCTACCGCGGCCGCGGTGAACAGCTGGTTGATCGCCAGGTAGGACAGCCCCACCATGCCGACGCGACCATTGGCGTTGGGCAGCGCGGACGCCCACCGCACCAACTCCACCCCGTCCTGCGTCTGCCGCTCGCCGCACATCTCGAACGAACCGCCAGAGGATCCGGTCCCGCGGACGTCGACCATCACCTCGATGTAGCCGCGTTTGATCAGGTAGGGAGCCGCGCCGCCGCCGATCTGGGCGGCCGGCGGCGGCGCCTTCTTGCCGTAGGGCGTGATCGACAGCAGCACGGGAAACGGACCCGCGGCGGGCTGTCGGGTCTCGGGCACCGTGGGGTAATGGATATCGACCCTCAAGTCGACACCGTCACTCATCGGCACCGCAACGTTGTGTTGCACCCCCACGCCGTATGTCGCCGGGGGCGACGTCCACTCCGGCGCGAACGGCGAAGGGCTGGTGTTGCGAGGGCGTCGCGTCCGGGGCGCGCGCCGAAAACGCGGGGTGGCCATCAGGACGTTTTCACCACGGTCCAAAGACGATCGGGATCCCGTCCCTCTCACCATCGGCAGCTCCCCCTGACGCCCGCGGCGGCACCGCCGCGAATTACTCCAAGAATTTAGCGCAAGGCCTTGCGTGGGGCTGAGCGGCATCGAGGATGCCGCGGCCTCTTTCGCCAGCCTTTGCATCCGATG
>NZ_DASUHS010000011.1:0-88517 GCF_036273375.1 Mycobacterium sp.
GGCTGGGAGCGCGCCGACGGCGCCCTGCGCCGCTCGATCAAATTTCCGAGCTTTCTCGCCGGCATCGATGCCGTGCGCCGGGTGGGCGAGCACGCGGAGAGCAAGGACCATCACCCGGACATTGATATTCGTTGGCGGACAGTAACATTCGCTCTCGTCACGCACTCCGAGGGCGGCATCACCAAAAACGATATCGACATGGCCCGCGACATCAACGGCATCGTCGACAACTAGACCGCGGCCGCGCCCTTCTCCTCGGTCTCTCGGGTGCCGCTCGCGGCGATCCAGATCAACGTCGCCACCGCCGCCACGATGTAGATCAACCCGGCCCAGGCCAGGTACCACGGCCGGCCGATCTGCCAGATGGTTGGTTGGGCGAAGCTCAGCAACCACGGCACGCCGATCAGGGTGAGGGCCAGCCAGCCCCAGCCGACGATCCGCGCTCCACGCAGCTCGCGCACCGGGCCGTGGATCGCCCAGATCATCAGCGGTACCAGCCACACCCAGTGATGGGTCCAGGAAATCGGTGAGAGCAACAGCCCGAACAACTCCACCACCACCAGCCTGCCCAGCCGATCCGAGGAGTCCAGGGCGCGCCAGGCCAGCACGGCCAGCACCGCGCTGACGGCGACGGCGGCCACCAGCGGCGGACCGAATCCGACGTCGTGGCCCAGGATCCGCGAAATGCCACCGCGCCAAGACTGATTGAACGAGGTGGCGATGGGTCCCACCCGGTGGGCGTCGCCCAGCAGGTCGGTGAAGTAGTAGCGCGTCTGATCGCCGACGACCAACACCGAAATCCCAATCGTGGCAACGAATACGACCGCCGAAGACACCGCCGCGCCCCACCGGCGGGCGCCGAGCAGATAGACGCCGGCGATCGCGGGGGTCAACTTGATTCCCGCCGCCACACCGACCAGCAGCCCCGCCAGCCACCACCGCGTGGTGTACACCGCCCACAGCACCGCGGTCATCAGCAACACGTTGACCTGGCCGTAGTCGAATGTGCTGCGCAGCGGCTCGATCCAGATGGCGACCGCCGTCCACAACATCGCGGCGCGCCGGCCGGCCGGGCCGGCTGCGACGTCCATCAGGCGCTGGCTGATGCGGATCGCGCCGTACAGCGCCGCCATCGTCGCGACCTGCCAGAGGAAGGCGACGAGGCCGAAGGGCAGTAGGTGCAGTGGGTAGAAGACGACGGCCGCGAACGGCGGGTAGGTGAACGGCAGCGGGAAGTCCGGCGTCTGGTCGGCGTAGACGTAGCTGTACAACGTGCCGGGGTGGTCGATCGCGGCGGATCCGCCGAGGTACACGTGCAAGTCGACGAAGTTCGCGCCGTTGGGAGCCAGATACGTCCAGGCCAACCGCGCGGCGATGCTCGCGATGAGCAGCATCGGCGCGGCCACCTGAAGGACGCTCGCCAACCGCTGGGGCGTGGATGCCGCCGGAGCGGCCGAGGTGGTATCTATCCGCCCGACTTTAGCGAGCGAGGTACGCGCCGCAGCGCGGTCCTCACATCACGTCTTGGTGCCTCTTTTCACGCGTTCGGTCACCGATCTCACTCGTATCAGTAACGAGTTTATAAATGCCACACGTGTCACTTGAGTCCCATCAGCATCAAAGTAACTTCAGCGCCGAACCTGTAATCGATCAATCAGGGAGAGTCATGCCAACCATCTGGACTTACATGCGTGCAGCCGCCGTCGTGGTCGGTTCGTCCGCAGCGCTATTGACGGGCGGGATCGCCCATGCCGACCCCGTGCCGGCCCCGGCCGTGCCGAACATTCCGCAGCAGCTGATCAGTTCGGCGGCCAACGCGCCGCAAATCCTGCAGAACCTCGCGACCGCACTCGGCGCCACGCCGCCGGCGGCTCCGGCCACTCCGGGCATCAGCTTCCCGGGTGTTCCGGCGGCCACCTCCCCGGCAACCGCGGCGGCTCCGGCGGCGGGTCTTCCGTCGATTCCCGGACTGACCGCGCCGACAAGCCCCGCCGCCCCGGCGTCGTCTCCGGCAACCAGCTCCCTCCTTCCCGGGCTGGCGCAGTCGGCGACGCCCGCCGCGCCGTCGACGGCGACCGGCGGCATTCCGGGGATGATCCAAGGCCTGACGGGTGCGCAGCCGGCGGCTGCGGGTCCCGCCGCTCCGGCCGCTCCGTCGATCCCGGGCCTCCCGACGATCCCGGGGTTGTCGGCACCCGCGGCGCCGGCCACTCCGCCTGCTCCGCAGCTTCCGCAGGCGCAGGTCAACATGCCGGCGATGCCGGCCGGCCTGCCGGTCAGTGTGCCTCCGAAAGTGACGCTCCCGCAGGATCTGCCGGCGCTCGCTTCGGGTCAGGCTCCGGCCGCGCCCGCGGCACCCGCGGCACCCGCGCCGGCGGTCAGCCCCGCCGGACCGGCAGCGCCGCTGCTGGCGGCCCTGCCCTGATCAGTTCGTAAACGGCTAATCACTACTGACAACCGGAGGACACCGTGGCAACCACTTGGAATCTGTCCAAAGGTTTGGCCGCTGTCGTCACGGCATCGGCTGTCGCGTTCGGGCTCTGCCCGAGCGCGGCAGCCGATCCGGCGGCGCCGCAGCCGATACCGCAACCGAATGCGGCCCAAGGGCTGCCGGGTCTGCCTGCCTTATCGCAGCTGAGCCCGCTCATCCAGCAGGCGGCCACCGACCCCCAGCAAGCGACACAGCTGCTGATGGCCGCAGCGCAAGCCTTCGCCCACAACCCGAGCACGCCCAATGAATCTAAAAACGTTGCGGCGGCGGTCAATCAATTCGTCGCCGAGCCCGGCGTGCCGACGCAGCACGTGCCCGCGACAGGGGTAGAACCCGGTTTGCAGGCCCACCTGCCGGCCGGCATCGACCCGGCCCACGCAGCCGGTCCCGCACCCGCTGCGGCACCCGCCGTACCGGGTCCCGCTGCCGCTCCGGCGCCCGCTGCCGCTCCAGCACCTGCTGCGGCTCCGGCGCCTGCTGCGACTCCGGCGCCCGAGGCACACCTGCCGGCCGGCATCGACCCGGCCCACGCAGCCGGTCCCGCACCCGCTGCGGCACCCGCCGTACCGGGTCCCGCCCAACCGGCCAACGCGCCAGTCCCGGGCCCCCCGGCACCGGCCGCAGCAGCACCAGTGGCCCCTCCCGCACCGGAAGCCGCACCGGCGCCGGCTCCCGCACCTGCGCCGGACGCCGTTCCCGCGGCGGCGGCTCCGGGGTTCGGCGCTGACACGCCGCCCACCCAGGACTTCATGTACCCCTCGATCGGCACCAACTGCCTGGCGGACGGCACCAACGCCATCGCCACAGCGCTGTCGGTCGCGGGGCCGGCCAAGATTCCGCTCCCCGGCCCGGGCCCCGGCCAGACCGCCTACGTGTTCACGGCGGTTGGCACGCCCGGACCTGCCGAGGTGCAGAAGCTGCCGCTGAATGTCACCTGGGTGAACCTGACCACCGGCAAGTCCGGGACCGTCGCGCTCAAGCCCCGCGCGGACATCAACCCGGAGGGGCCGACGACACTGAGCGCGATCGCCGACACCGGCTCGGGCAGTGTCATGTCGACGATCTTCGGTCAGGTCACCACCAAGGAAAAGCAGTGCCAATTCCTGCCCACCATTGGCTCGACGGTGGTGCCGTAGCGAGCCGGCGCCGCCATCGCCGGCGAATGCGCGTGTCCCCGAGCGGGGGGCACGCGCATTCACGTCGGGCAGTACAGCTAGTACGCCATGAACAGGATGGCGTCGCGGTCGTACTCGAGGCCAGGATGGACGCTGGCGAGGTGAGCTTGGGTCAACTCGACCAGTTCGTCCTCATCCTTGCCGACGATGGCTTCGCCGCACGGACACGTTATGTGTGTCTTCACGTTGTCGCCCTTCCCTTCTGTGGACCTTCTACTTCGCCGCTTTGGCTGCCGCTTTCATCTGCTTCTTGAAGGCGCGCACCTTCCCCATCGATTGGGCGTCGACGATGTCGGCGACGGATATGTGCGCACCGGCCTTGCCGAAGTCCCCCGCAGCCGCGCGCCAGCCTTTCGGCGTCACGCCGTACTGCTTGCCCAGCAGTGCCAAAAAGATCCGCGCCTTCACGTCCCCGAATCCAGGCAATCCCTTGATCCGCCGCAGCAGCTCGGTTCCGTCGGGGTCACCGGCAGTCCACAATCCGGCCGCGTCGCCGTCGTAGCGGTCCACGATGATCTGCGCCAGCGTTTGGATGCGCTTGGCCATTGACCCCGGAAAGCGGTGTATCGCAGGCCTTTGCGAGCACAATGCGGCGAACTTGTCCGGGTCGTAGTCCGCAATTTCGGCGGCATCGAAGCTGCCCATCCGGTCCGCGATCTTCTTCGGTCCAGCGAACGCCGTCTCGAAGGGGACCTGCTGATCCAGAACCATCCCGATGAGCAACGCCAACGGACTCTGGTCCAGCAGCTTGTCGGCCTCAGGATCTTGAGCGAGGCAAAGTTTCACCGTCAACGATCTTCCTTCCGCTGCACACCCTGGGACCGGGGACCCATTGGTCGCAAGACTACTCACCAGCAATGACCGCGTTATCGTGGCGTGGTGGTGGATGAGAGCAAGCTGGCGCTGATGCTGGCTCGCGACGAGTTGCATCAGCTCGTCACCGCCTATTGCCGGGCCGTCGACCGCGCCGACTACGACACGCTGCGCAGCCTGTACCACCCCGAGGCGACCGATTCGCACGGCTCGTTCTCGACCGGCGGCGTCGAACAGTTCATCGCGCAACTAGTGGCCGCGGAACCGTATGTGCGTGTCTCCCAACACAACATCACCACAACGAACTTCGCGGTCGAAGGCGACACGGCCCGCGGAGAAATCTACTGCCTGGTGTTCCACACCTTCGCCGGCCCCGAGCACGACATCGACGTCATCATCGGCGGGCGATATTTGGACACATACAGCAGACACGACGGCCGCTGGAAGTTCCGCCAACGCACCATCGTGGCGGACTGGGCATACCAAAACGACCCGTCCCGAGTGAACTTCGAACATCCCAGCACCCGGGGGAGTTTGCGCGGCAAACCCGGCCAAGCGGACCCTTCGATCGGCCTATTCACAGCGCCGGAAGGCTGAGGTCGCCACCCCGCAAACGGTTAGAACTTCGCTTCAAGCGCTGCGCAGCCGGTGTACGTCGCCCCTTACGGCACAGCCACGAAAACATTGAGAATCAACATGATTCGCTCCCGACGACACGCGACTGTCAGCCGCTCTTGCGGCGGAATTCGCGGCGGTTCCCTACCGCGCCGTGCGCCCGCGATTGCTTGCCGGCGCCGTCCTTGTGGTCGGATCCGCTCGATGATTTCGCCATCTTGCGGTCCAGGGCTTCGCGGAATTTGCGCTTGGTGTCGTCGTCCGACCCGGGCGATCCAGCGCCCGAAGACTCCGACGACTTGGAAACCTGCGGGGCATTAGATTCAGCCATAGGGGGCAGCCTAGCCCGGGTTTTTCGAAACGGTTCGGTAGGCCGCGCGGCTACCGCTTGCCCGGCGGCATGCCGTACAGGTGCGAGATCGGCAGCGTCAGCAGCACCCGCCGGTCGGTGACCATGGCCTGCCGGTATTCGTCCCAGTCCGGGTGTTCACCGGCGATGTTGCGATACAACGCAATCAGCGCCTCCACGGTGTCGTCGTTGGGCGCGGCCGCGGGGGGCGTCAGCTCGGCGGTGCCCTCCGCGACGGCGTAGGACCAGCCGTCGTCGGCGTCGACCAGGATCGAGGCTCGCGGGTCTCGTCGCAGGTTGCGGGTCTTGGCGCGCGGCTCGGTGATCGACACCTGGATCACCACGCTGCGCGGGTCGAAGTGGTAGCTCACGTTCGAGAGCTGCGGCCGCCCGTCGCGCTTGATGGTGGCCAGCACCCCGAGGGAATGTCCACTGATCAAGGCCAGCAATTTGTCGTCGAAGACTTGGCGTCCCATGACGAAAGCCTACGTCGCGGGTGGCCGGGGTGGCCCGGCAAATTTGTTGCGTGGCCGACCTGGTGGAATCGGGGCATGACCAAGTACGCGGCCTTCCTGCGTGGCGTCAACGTCGGGGGTGTCAATCTGAAGATGGCCGAGGTGGCGGCCGCGCTCACCGCGGCGGGGTTCACCGAGGTCCGGACCATCCTGGCGACCGGGAACGTGCTGCTGGAGTCGACCGCCGGCGTGGCGTCGGTGCGCAAAAAGGCCGAAGCCGCGTTGCGGGACCGGTTCGGCTACGACGCGTGGGTGCTGGCCTACGACATCGACACGGTGCGCGGCGTGGTCGATGCCTACCCGTTCGAGCGTGAGCGCGACGGCCATCAGTCCTATGTCACGTTCGTCGCTGACCCGGCCGTCCTGGACGAGCTCGCCGCGCTGGGCAAGGATGCGGGTCCCGACGAGAAGATCCGCCGCGGTGACGGCGTGGTCTATTGGCAGGTCCCCAAGGGCGGCACGCTGGACAGCAGCATCGGCAAGACGATGGGCAAGCCGCGGTACAAGTCGTCTACCACGACCCGCAACCTCCGCACGCTGGACAAGGTGCTGCGCTGAGCCGCGGCTACCAAACAGCCTGTGCACCAAGGATTTTCGATGCCGATCGGGCACCCGTCACTCGTCGGGCACCGCTTCGACGTAGCGCACCGCGTCGTCCTTGTCCAACCCGAGTCCGCGCGCAACCCGCACGTACTCGCGGGCCGCGGCAGCCATGGCCGCGTCGGTCGGGTCGTAGCGGGCGATGAAAGTGCCGAAACGCCCGCGGGTTTCGATGATGGCGGAGGTCTCCAGCTCGCGGTAGGCGCGTGCGACGGTGTTGACGGCGACGCCGAGCTGGCCGGCCAGATCCCGAACGGTAGGCAGGCGGGTGCCGGGCGGCAACGCGCCCTCCCGGACTCCGTCGATGACCTGCGTCCTGAGCTGGTCGAACAACGGCTTTCCCGCCTTCATGTCGACCTTCAACCAGTCACCCAGCTCCACCCGTCCAGTATCCCCCACCCCCGGCTATCTTGGTGGGATGCGAGTAGCGGTGCTCAGCGGCGCGGGGATCTCCGCGGAAAGCGGGGTGCCGACCTTCCGCGATGACAAGAACGGATTGTGGGCACGCTTCGACCCTTACGAGCTGTCCAGCACCCAGGGCTGGCGCGACAACCCGCAGCGGGTTTGGGGCTGGTATCTGTGGCGCCACTATCTGGTCGCCGACGTCCAACCGAATGCGGGCCATCGCGCCATCGCCGCCTGGCAGGACGACGCTCAGGTCAGCGTCATCACCCAGAACGTCGACGACCTGCACGAGCGCGCGGGCAGCCGTTCGGTTCATCACCTGCACGGCAGCCTGTTCGAATTCCGTTGTGCGCGTTGCGATAAGCACTACTCCGGCGCGCTGCCCACGATGCCCGAACCGGCGCTGGAGGTGGAGCCCCCGGTGTGTCGCTGCGGGGGCCTCATCCGGCCCGACATCGTGTGGTTCGGTGAACAGCTGCCCGACGAACCGTGGCAGCGCGCCGTCGAGGCGACCGAGGCCGCCGACGTCATGGTGGTGGTCGGGACCTCTGCGATCGTCTATCCGGCGGCCGGTCTGGCCGAGCTGGCGCTGTCCCGCGGCACCGCAGTCATCGAGGTCAATCCCGAGGTGACGCCGTTGTCGGGCAGCGTGACGATCAGCATGCGTGAGACGGCCGGCCAGGCGCTGCCCGGCCTGCTGCAGCGGCTACCGGCCCTGCTGAACTGACGGGACGGCCGGTCAGGGCCGGCGCGCGCGGCCGAGTAGTAGCTCCGAGACCGGCATCGGCGCCCAGGCCGGCAATGTGAACTCCCGCCGAGACGTCTCGACTTCGAATCCCGCCTCGACGATCGAGCGCTCGGTATCCCGATGGGTGTGGCAATTGCCAAAGAGCCGCGGCCACAACGTCGTCGCATCGACAAAACGCTGAAAGCGGCCTCGCGCACCGGCACTGGCGATGTGCTCGAGATAACGCAGCTCCCCGCCCGGCCGCAGCAACGAGTACAGGCGCCGCAACACATCGCCCGGGTCGCGCACCGAGCACAACACCAGCGAGCACACCACCGCGTCGAAGGGCTCCGCGCCGCTGAACCCTTCGGCCGTCTCGCCGGTCACGACAACGCGGGTGGGCACCGCCTCGGCGGTGGCACGGGCCCGGGCCGCCAGCCGCGGTTCAGGCTCCACCGCCATCACCTCGTCCACGGAGTCCGGGTAGTGGGCAAAGTTCGTGCCGATTCCGGCGCCGACTTCCAGCACCCGGCCGTACAGGCCGGCCAGATTCTCCCGGCGCATGGCCCGGATCGCCTCGACTTCATGGCTGGCGACGACTGGCCAGACCCGCGCGAAGAAGGGGTTGTCAACCGCCGTTGTCATATGAACCTTCCGACTCGGATGAGCCCCACACTATGGTCTCGGCAACGAGTCGATCGGCGTTAACCGATATTGGGCACCGGCTCGGCGACCACCGGCTCGGGGAGCTCGACGGGTCCTCCAGTCGACTCAAGGTGTTCGACGGTGTCTTCGGCTGCAATCTCGCTGATGCCGAACCGGTCGTGCAGCCACGCCAGGGGTTTGGGCGCCCACCAATTCCATCGGCCCATCACATGCATGAAGGCCGGGACGACCACCATCCGCACCAGGGTGGCGTCGGCGAACACGGCCAGCGTCAGCCCGAGGCCGAACATTCTCATAAACGAGACGTGCGCCGCGATCAGCGCGGCGAACGACATCGACATCACCAATGCGGCCGCGGTGATCACCCGGCCGGTGCGGGCGACGCCGAGCGCCACGCTCTCGTCGTTGGCGGTGTTGGCCTGCTTCGCCGTCGGCCTCGCCGGTCGGGCGGCGCCGGACGCCAGCCAATACTCGCGAATCCGGGAGAGTAGGAACACCTCATAGTCCATGGACAGCCCGAAGGCGATGCAGAACAGCAGCACCGGCATGTTCGCCACCAGCGTTCCGCTCGGCGTCGTTCCGAGCGCACCCAGATGGCGGTCCTGGAAGATCCACACCAACGCGCCGAACGCCGCCGTCAACGACAAGACGTTGCAGGCCAGCGCCTTGACCGGGAGCAGCACGCTGCCGGTGAGCAGAAACAGCAACACGAAGGTGATCGCCGCCATCAACCCGAGGACCAGCGGAAGCCGGTCCGTCACGGCATCGACGCTGTCGCGGTTGACCTGCGCCAGCCCGCCCATCTCGACGGATCGGCCCGCCGGTCCGGGCACCTCGTGCAACCGCGTGAGCTGGGTGTCGTTCACCGTCGAAAACAGCGGCGCCGTGCTGCTGACGGTCAGAAACGCGCTGCCGTCGGCCAGCCCGGCGGCCCCGGCCGGCGGTCCCACCCGGTTGCCGGCCGTGAAGGTGCCGCCAGGGCCTGACACCGCCGAGACGTCGGCGACCCGCGACAGACCGGCGGCGTAGTTGTCGACGTCCGACGGGGTCAGCCCGATGGCGTCGGGGATGACGACGGGCACCGACGTCGCCGAGTCGTGCGCGAAATCGTTGCGCAGCCGGTCGCCGACCTGATGCGCCGACGCCGACCGCGGCAGCACCCGATCGTCGGGGAAGCCCCACGTCACGCTGAGGAACGGATACCCGAGCAGCAACAGCAAGGCGACGACGGTCAGGCCGATCGGCGCCCAGCGGCGCATCACGAACTTGGTGGACCGATACCAGAACAACTGCTCGACGCGTTTGTGCCCCGGTTCGGGGCGCCGCAATATCCGCCGCGCCAGGCGGCGCACGTCCAGGGCGTCCAGCCGGGGGCCCAGCAGGACGATCGCGGCCGGGGTGATCACGATCGAGGCGGCCGCAACGAAGGCAACGGTGGCCACGCCGGCGTAGGCGAAGGACTTGAGGAAATACATCGGGAACGCCACGGTCGCCGACATCGACAAGGCCACGGTGACCGCGGAGAACAGCACGGTGCGACCGGAGGTGGCCATGGTCCGGATGAGCGCTTCGTCGCGGTCGTGGCCCTCGGCCAATTCGTCGCGATAGCGGCTGACGATCAACAGGGTGTAGTCGATGGCCAGGGCCAGGCCGAGAGCGGTGCTCAGGTTCAGGGCGAAGATCGAGACTTCGGTGGTGAAGGTGATGAGGCGCAACACCGACATCGAACCGACGACGGCCAGCGCACCCAACGCCATCGGCAACGCCGCTGCCAGCAGCCCGCCGAACACCCAGATCAGCACCAGGAAGCTCAGCGGCAGAGCGATCAACTCCATCATCAGCAGGTCGGCCTGGTTCTGCGTGTTGATCTGCGCGTACTGCATCGCCGGGCCGCCGGCCCGCACGGTGACGCCGTCACGGTCGTGGATGAACTGGTCCGCCAACGTCTGGGCGTTGCTCTGCGCGTGGTCCTCGCCGCCTTTGAGGTTGACCACGATGAGTCCGGACTTGCCGTCGCGGCTCACGAGGTCGGCCGAAGCTTGTGAAGCAGCGGTCCACGGCGAGGAGACGTTGTAGACGAGCGGGGACTTTTGCAGCCCGTCTATCAGATCGGTGCCCACCTTGCGGGCCGGTTCACTGTTGGTGCCACCCGGCGCGGTCACCAGAATCAGCACCTGCTGGCCGCTCTGGCCGAACTTGTCGCTCAACACGCTGATGGCGCGGCCCGACTCGGAGTTCGGGTCTTGAAAACCGCCCGGCGACAGGCTCTTGGCGACGGGGACCCCGAAGACGGCGGCGGCGATGAAAACCAGGACACCGATCGCGATGAGGCGGCGGGGCGCCCTGATCGCGATGCGGGCGGTTTTCTGCAGCATTTCGAGCCCTTCCGCTGCCGGTGCCCCATTGCGCTTGCCGCTCGCTTCTCCGCGACAACGTCACAAACGCTAATTTGCACACGTCAAACAGTGCACTCCCTCTAACACGCAGAGGCCGCCTAAACCGTTCAACGCCGCTTTTTAAACCGCATGGACATTAAGAGTCCGGCCAGAAAATGTGTCACAAGTAGCAGCTCACGGCCCAAATCCGCGCGGTGGACGACGGTCAACCTACTCGCCGGTAAATTGCCAACGTTTTCCGAATCGTGACTCAAAGAATCCTTAATGGCGGCCCATACGCTCAGTGTCATGTGGATCGACGACACAAGTGCCGACGTCATCAAAGTTGACTTCGATGCCCTCTACCACGGCGACGTGCTGGTGGAAGGCGAGACCTCGGAGCAGTTCGACGAACTGCAAGCGGCGAGCTGAGGCTGGCCATGAGCATGCTCGCCCGGCTGTTGATGGCCGAACCCAACGTGAGTCGATGGTTCCGCAAGTAATCATTGAGCCTGATCACGAAAGCCCCCCGCCGGTGCGGGGGGCTTTCGTTTGTCCGGCGGCGGTGCGGCTCAGCGAGGCGCCATGCGAATGGCGCCGTCTAGGCGGATGACCTCGCCGTTGAGCATCGGGTTCTCGACGATGTGGACGGCCAGGGCGCCGTACTCGTCGGGATCACCCAGCCGGGCCGGGTGCGGCACCTGCTTGCCCAGCGACGCCTGCGCCTCCTCGGGCAGCGATCCCAGCAGCGGGGTCTTGAAAAGGCCCGGCGCGATGGTCACCACACGGATGAGCTCGCGCGACAGGTCGCGCGCGATCGGCAGGGTCATGCCGACGACGCCGCCCTTGGACGCCGAGTAGGCGGCCTGGCCGATCTGACCCTCGAACGCGGCGACCGATGCCGTGTTGATGATGACGCCCCGCTCCTCACCGACCGGCTCGGTCTTGGCGATGCGCTCGGCAGCCAGTCGCAGCACGTTGAAGGTGCCGATCAGGTTGACCCCGACCACCTTCTTGAAGCCGTCGAGCGGAAACGGGCCGTCCTTGGACAGCGTCTTGATGGCGTTGCCGATGCCCGCGCAATTGACGTTGATGCGCAGCGTGCCCATCGACTCCGCGGCATCCAGCGCCTTGCCGACGGCGGCCTCGTCGGTGACGTCGGCCTCGACGAAGCGAGCGCGATCGCCCAGCTCACTGACCGCTTCTTCGCCACGCAGGTCGATCACCACCACCTGGGCGCCGCGGTCGAGCAGTCGCTTGGTGGTTGCCAGGCCCAGCCCTGACGCTCCCCCGGTGACGACGGCAACAGCGTCTTTGATCTCCATCCGAGTCCTTCCTGATTCGCTCGAGTCCAGCCAACTGGTTGGTTGGGACTATACCCAGTCCTTGAGTACCGCTTCGGCATCAGTCGCCTGCGCCGCGGGACGCGGTGTCTCCGGCGCCGTGCGGGAGAACCGCGGCGCCGGCAGCGGCTGCAGGCCGCCGTTGACTTCGTAGAACGTGTTGCGCTCGGTGATGTGCGGCTCGGTCTGCACCTCGCCGAAGGCCAGCACGGGGGTCACGCATGCGTCGGAGTCGGCGAACACCTTGGCCCAGTGGTCGCGGTCCTGACTACCGAACTTCTCGGTCAGCACGGCCCGCAGTTCGGGCCAGCGGCTGACGTCGTTCTGCCCGGGAATGTCGGCGCCGTCCAAGCCCAGGCCCGTGAGCATCGCGGCATAGAACTGCGGCTCGATGGCACCGACCGCGACGTAGCGGCCGTCGGCGCATTCATAGGTGTCGTAGTAGGGGGCGCCGCCGTCGAGCAGGTTGGTGCCGCGCGCGTCGGTCCACATCCCGGAGGCACGCATCTGCCACATCATCTGGATCAGCACGCTCGAGCCGTCCACCATCGCGGCGTCGACGACCTGCCCCTTGCCGGAGGTCTGCCGCTCCCACAGGGCGGACAGAATGCCGAGCAGCAGGAACATCGAGCCGCCGCCGAAGTCACCGACCAGGTTCAGCGGCGGGACCGGCCGCTCGTTCGCCCGGCCGATGGAGTGCAGGATGCCGTTCAGCGAGATGTAGTTGATGTCGTGGCCCGCCTGCTGGCTGCGTGGGCCGGTCTGGCCCCAGCCGGTCATCCGGGCGTAGACCAGCCCGTCGTTGACCTTGGCGCAGTCCTCGGGGCCCAGGCCGAGCCGCTCGGTGACGCCCGGGCGGTAGCCCTCGATCAGCACGTCGGCTTTCGCGATCAGTCTCAGGACGAGGCCGCGCCCTTCGTCGGACTTCAGATCGGCGGTCACCACCCGCCGGTTGCGCATCATGGCGTCCTTGGCAACTCCCCCAGGACCCGAAGACGGGCGATCGATGCGCACGACGTCGGCGCCCAGATCCCCCAGGATCATCGCGGCGTGTGGCCCGGGGCCGATGCCCGCCAACTCGACAACACGCAGTCCCTGCAACGGTCCAGCCACGATCCACCGACCTTTCGTCTGCTCTGACGCTTTGACCGTTCGCAACCAAACAACCGGTCGTTCGACATCTTCGCAGCCGTGCCGGAAGGCCGCGCACCCCGGTCACTTATGGTGAGCCCATGACTTCATCCGCGCTCGCCACCCTGACACCCGTCGCAGGCCTCGACGTCACGCTGTCGGACGGCGTGCTGTCGGTGACCATCAACCGGCCTGACAGCCTGAATTCGCTGACCGTTCCGGTGATCACCGGCATCGCGGATGCAATGGAGTATGCGGCCACCGACCCCGCGGTCAAGGTGGTGCGGCTGGGCGGCGCCGGACGCGGCTTCAGCTCCGGCGCGGGCATCAGCGCCGACGACGTCTCCGACGGCGGCGGCGTCCCGCCGGACGAGATCATCCTCGAGATCAACCGTCTGGTGCGCGGGATCGCCGCGCTGCCGCGTCCGGTGGTCGCCGTGGTCCAGGGACCCGCGGCCGGCGTCGGCGTCTCCATCGCCCTGGCGTGTGACATCGTATTGGCTTCGGAGAGCGCGTTTTTCATGCTCGCCTTCACCAAGATCGGGTTGATGCCCGACGGCGGCGCGTCGGCGTTGGTGGCGGCCGCGATCGGCCGGATCAGGGCCATGCAGATGGCGCTGCTTCCGGAGCGGCTGACCGCCGCCGAGGCCTTGTCGTGGGGCCTGGTCACCGCGGTCTATCCGGCCGGCGACTTCGATGCCGAGGTGGACAAGGTGATCGCCCGGTTGTTGGGCGGCCCGGCGGTGGCCTTCGCCAAGACCAAGCTGGCGATCAACGCCGCCACGCTGACCGAGTTGGACCCCGCCCTGCAGCGTGAGTTCGACGGACAGTCGGTGCTGCTGAAATCCCCCGACTTCGTCGAGGGTGCAACGGCCTTCCAGCAACGGCGCGCCGCCAACTTCACCGACCGCTGAAAGTTGTTGCGGTGATCGGCCGCAACGCTTAAGCACCGTTCAATGAGGTAATCCTCCTCGTCAGACCCCATTGACTGACCAACGGCGGAGGATCGATGCCCGAACAGGTGCGGTGCCTGGTGACCGGAGCGACCGGCTACATCGGCGGGCGCCTGGTGCCCCGACTGCTGGACGAGGGCCATCACGTTCGAGCTTTGGCGCGCGATCCCGACAAGCTGGCGCAGGTGCCCTGGCGGCAACAGGCCGAGGTGGCATGCGGTGACCTCGGCGACGTCGATTCGCTGATTGCCGCGTTCAAGGGCATCGACGTCGTCTATTACCTCGTCCATTCGATGGGTACTTCGAAGGATTTCGTCGCCGAGGAAACCCGCGCCGCCCGCAACGTCGCGACGGCCGCCCGGCGTGCCGGGGTGCGGCGGGTCGTGTATCTGAGTGGGCTGCATCCCGAAAACAGCGATCTCTCACCGCATCTCACGTCACGCAAGGCCGTCGGGGACGCGCTGATCGATTCCGGCATCGAGACGGTGGTGTTGCAGGCCGGGGTGGTCGTCGGCTCGGGGTCGGCGTCGTTCGAAATGATCAGGCACCTCACCGACCGGTTGCCGGTGATGACCACCCCGAAATGGGTGCACAACAAAATCCAGCCGATCGCGGTGCGCGACGTGCTGTACTACCTGGCCGCGGCGGCAACGGCCCCGGTCCCGAAATCACGCACCTGGGACGTCGGCGGGCCGGACGTGTTGGAATACGGCGACATGATGCGGGTCTACGCGGACGTGGCGGGCCTGGGCAAGCGCTACCTCATCGTGCTGCCGTTTTTGACCCCGACGATCGCCAGCCTCTGGGTCGGGACCGTGACGCCGATTCCGCCCGGCCTGGCGCGGCCGCTGATCGAATCGCTGGAGTGCGACGCTGTGACGCGCGATCACGACATCGACGGCATCATCGCGCCACCGCCCGGCGGCCTGACCGGCTACCGGCGGGCCGTCGAACTCGCGCTTGCCCGCGCCGCGCGGGGCGTCCCCGAACCCACGTGGTCCTCGTTGCGGTCCGAACCGGCCGAGGCGCTGCCCACTGACCCGGCCTGGGCGGGCGAGATCTTCTACACCGATGTGCGCACCGCGACGACCACCGCCGAACCCGCGAACGTGTGGAAGGCGGCCGAGGACATCGTGAACTCACGGGCAGGCGACTGGAAGGTCGATGAGCGCACAGCGGGAACCCTGTTGCGGCTGCGCTCAACCAAGCGAGCACCGGGACGAGAGTGGCTCGAGATCGCGGTGACCCGGCAAGACGGCCGCAGCACCCGGTATACCCAGCGGTCCACCGTTCTGCCGAGAGGCATTCCCGGGCGGGTCTACTGGTTCCTCGTGCGACCAATGCGCGCCGCCGCAATGCGCGCGCTGGCCCGCCAGGTCGTCGATTCGGTCCGATAGCCGGCGTCAGACACCGAACATCGGGGGCAGCGCAAGAACCATGATCAGGCCCCACACCAAGTGGGTGAGCACCGGCGCCAGGATACCGCCGGTGGCCCGGCGCTCGAACGCGCACACCGTCCCCAAAATGATCGCGGCGAAGCCGAGCATCGGGTTGCCGCTGGCCAGCGTCGCGCACGTATAGAGCACGGTCGAGATCACAACAGGGTGATATCGGCCCAGGGCGGTGTAGAGCGCGCCGCGAAAGAAAACTTCCTCGGCGACGCCGTTGATCAGCGTGATCGCCACGATCACCGGATACCACCCGTGGTGGGCGTAGAGCAGCACCCGGGTTATCAACTCCGACACGGGTGTGATCTGCCGGACGATCAGCCCGCCTACCACGAAAGCCCCACCGAGCAGGAGGCCGATCGTCGTCCCGGTGATGACCGGCCGCTGGTTTCGGCCCCGCCAACAGATGCCACCCAGGTGCAGCGGACCGGAGACCAGGGCTCCTGCGGTCCACACCGCCGCCAGCACCAGCGTCAGCCAGTAGAAGCTTGCATCCCCGGGATGGCGCCGCAACGAGAACCCGAGCACCGCGGCCCCGAGGACCACCGTGATGGCCACGATGACCCGCCGGCGCCGCACGACGCCGGGTGATTCATTGTGGGGCACAGCTACATTAGTGACCGCACGGCGTAGCTCCGTGAAGGCGCCGGTGTGATACTGACTCGTCGACTGGGTCATGCGGGACGCACCTTCGGGGTCAGGGCGATCAGGATGTCGAGGCCGGTGCGCACCGCTCCGGCCACCGGACCGGGGACCAAGTTCACCAGCCCCAGGGTCGGCCGCACGACCGACGGGGTGACCCGCCGGGCGAGTCGGCGGATGCGCAGCGCGTCACCGCCGGCCCAGGCGGGATCGGTGTCGGCGAGGTGGTGCGGATCGGCCAGCGCGTTGACGGGACGCGGTCGGTGCGTGGACTGGCCGGCCAGGGCCAGGGCAATGGACTCGTCGACGCCGAGCAGGCCGCCGGGCGGGTCCGGAACGCGATCGCGCAGCCCGCTGGCGGATGCCACCATCGGGTGGTCCAGCGATCCGACCAGATCGCCGGCCAGCCCCGGCGGCACCGGTAGTGCGACGCCCGTGATCAGCGATGCCAGCGTGGTGTCGATCCTGCCGACCGGCAGTCCGGTATGCCAGCGGCCGGAGACGCGCGCGTACGCCTTGAGCAGGTGCCGGTAGGACGTGGTGTCCGGGCCGGCGATGTCGTACGCCCCGGCGGGCACTAGGTCACGATCGGCCGCGGCGACGAGATAGTGCAGGACGTCGCGGATGGATATCGGGTCGATCGGGTTGTCCATCCAGCTCGGGATCGGGATCAGCGGGAAACGGTCGCCGACGTAGCGCATCATTTCGAACGAGGTCGAGCCGGCGCCGATGATGATCGCCGCGCCCAGCCATACCAGCTCCGGGCCGTCCGGGATGGTGAGCGCCTCGGCCACCTCGGCCCGGCTGGTCAAGTGCTCGGATAAGTCTTCATCGGCGGGCACGAAGCCACCCAGGTAGACGATGCGTTGCACCCCGGCCTCGCGAGCCGCCGCCGCGAAGTTCGCCGCCGCGGTCTTGTCGGTGTCGCGAAATCCGGGCTGCCCGATCGCGTGCACCAGGTAATACGCCACGTCAACGGGCCCGCAACCGGCGAACGCGGAGGCCAGTGTCTCGGGGTCGGCGGCGTCCAATTTCACCGTCGCGACGTCGTCGAACCAGCCGAAACGCTTGAGGCGCTCCGGGTTTCGCGTCGCCGCCACCACCTTGTGCTGATCGTCCAGCAGCGCGGTGACCAGGCGCGATCCCACATAACCGGTGGCACCGGTGACCAGAGCACGCATACCCCGACCCTAGCCCGACGACGATGCAGGCCGCTCGCGGCGTGCGAAGGGGTCGGGCAATAGCGCCGAGCGGCCCGGTAGCGCGGCGGGCATTTGAACCGACGGCGCGGCGGCGCCGTCACCCCGACATGGGCCATCGGCGAAGCGATGATTTCGCCGGCTCGCCGGGCGTTGCGCTGAAAAGTCCGTCCATTGCCGGCGTTGCGTTGAAGTTTCCACCCAACCGCTATACCCAAAGTGACGCCATCCGCGCGCCGACCGACATCGCATCCCGCCGACGGGGTCGATCGGCCTATGGGCCGGCGTTCCGAGCTGGTGCTGCCGACCTGGTAGAGCTGGTGAAGACTGTAGCCATGTATTACCTGCTGGTGCTGGTGGTCGGACTCGAGCGCGTCGCAGAGCTGGTGGTCTCCACCCGCAACGCGCGCTGGTCGTTCACCCAGGGCGCCAAGGAGTTTGGCCGATCCCACTATCCGGTCATGGTGATCATCCACACCGGGTTGCTGGTCGGCTGCCTGGTCGAACCGTGGGCGCTGCACCGGCCGTTCATCGCATGGCTGGGCTGGCCGATGCTGGCGGTGGTGGTGGCCAGCCAGGCATTGCGCTGGTGGTGCATCACGACGCTGGGGCGGCGGTGGAACACCCGGGTGATCGTTTTGCCGCGGGCTCCGCTGGTGCGCCAGGGTCCCTACCGCTGGCTGCACCATCCGAACTACGTTGCAGTGGTGGCTGAGGGGTTGGCGTTGCCGTTGGTGCATACGGCGTGGCTGACCGCCGCCGTTTTCACGCTGGCCAACGCCGCGCTGCTCAGGGTGCGCCTGCAGGTGGAGAACTCCGCGTTGGGTTACACGTGACGGATTACGACGCGGACCTGTTGATCGTCGGCGGCGGCCCCGGCGGGCTGGCCACTGCGTTACACGCTCGACGTCTTGGACTTTCGGTGATCGTGGCCGAGCCGCGGGACAGCCCGATCGACAAGGCGTGTGGCGAGGGGTTGATGCCCGGCGGACTGGCCGAACTGACCTCGCTGGGTGTGGATCCTGTCGGCATGCCTTTTCAGGGAATCGCCTACGTGAGTGAACGACGGCGCGCCCAGGCGCGCTTTCACAACGGGCCGGGGCGCGGCGTGCGTCGCACCACATTGCATGCGGCGCTGGCCGCGCGCGCGAAAGAGGAAGACACCGACTGGATCCGCACGCGGGTGACGAGTGTGGCGCAAGACGCCCACGGCGTCTCGGCCGCCGGTGTGCGCGCGAAATGGCTGGTGGCGGCGGACGGGCTGCATTCACAAGTTCGGCGCGCCGCTGGAATCACCGTGACGCCGGGGACGCCGCGGCGCTACGGGGTGCGGTGGCACTACCGGGTGCCGACATGGTCGGAATTCGTCGAGGTCTATTGGTCGCGCTGGGGTGAGGCGTACG
This sequence comes from Mycobacterium sp., assembly GCF_036273375.1. Taxonomy (GTDB): domain Bacteria; phylum Actinomycetota; class Actinomycetes; order Mycobacteriales; family Mycobacteriaceae; genus Mycobacterium. The sequence continues at coordinate 18,851 of NZ_DASUHS010000011.1, forward strand.
TGACCCCGGTCGAGCCCGATCTGGTCGGTGTGGCGATCCTGTCGCGTGGCCGGCCCGACCTGGCTTGGTTCCCGCGGCTGGCCCGCCAGCTGCGCGGCGCCGGCTCGGGACACCCCCGCGGCTGCGGCCCGTTGCGACAGGTGGTCTCCCGCCGGGTCGCGGGGCGGGTACTGCTGGTCGGGGACGCGGCCGGCTACGAGGACGCGCTCACCGGCGAGGGCATCAGCCTGGCGCTCAAGCAGTCCGCCGCGGCCGTCGATGCCATCGTCAACGAGACGCCGGCGTCCTACGAGCGGGCGTGGCACCGGATCACCCGCGATTACCGGCTGCTCACCCGCGGGCTGGTGCTGGCCGGCAGGCAGCGGGCGGTGCGACGCGCCGTCGTGCCGACGTGCACGCTGCTACCCGCGGCGTTCGGCCGCGGCGTCAACATCCTGGCGGGCTAGCGGATCGTCACTAGTCCTGATGGTGGGCGACCCGCTGCGCCCGGCTGCGCCGCGCTTGCGATCGTCACCGCTAGCGCGCCTTCCAGGCCGGCTCCCGCTTCTCGGCGAACGCCAGCGGTCCCTCTTTGGCGTCTTCGGACTTGAGCAGGGCCTTCATCTCGCGGATGGTGCGCTCCCACCCCGGTTCGTCACCCACCACGACCCCGTCATCGACGCCGTAGGCGACCCGCTTGCTGGCCTGCACCGACAGCGGCGCGTTGACCGTGATCCGCTCGGCCAGCACCAGCGCGGCATCCAGCACGGTGCCCTGCGCGACGACCTCGTTGATCAGGCCCCATTCGCAGGCGGCGGCCGCGGTGAGCGGTTCGCCGGTCAGCAGCAGCCGCATCGCCACCTTGCGCGGCAGCTGCTCGGCGATGCGAAACATGCCACCGGCGGCGGCGATCAATCCCCGCTTGACCTCGGGGAGGCCGAACTGCGCTCGTTCGTCGGCCACCACCAGGTCGCTGGCCAGCGCCAGCTCGGTGCCACCGCCCAGTGCGGTCCCGTTCACCGCCGCGATCGTGGGCTTGTCGATGAAGTGGTGCACGTATCCGGCGAAGCCCCACTCGGGATGATCCGGGTGATAGAGGTTCTCCCGCCGGGCGATCGCCTTGAGATCGGCCCCGGCACAGAACGACTTGTCGCCCGCGCCGGTGACCACCACCGCCCGCACCTCGGGGTCGTGCTGCGCCTCTTCGAGCGCATCCCCGAGGCCGATGCTGACGGCGGCGTTCACCGCGTTGCGGGCTTCCGGCCGGTTGATGGTTATCACCATCACGTTGCCCCGGCGCTCGGCCAGGGCCCCCGGCGCCTGGATCACAACAGTTCCACAAGGGTGGCGTTGGCTTGGCCGCCACCCTCGCACATGGTCTGCAGACCGTACTGAATTCCCTTGTCCCGCATGTGGTACAGCAGGGTGGTCATGATCCGGGCACCGGATCCGCCGAGCGGGTGGCCCAGTGCGATGGCGCCGCCGTTGGGGTTGAGCTTCTTCTCGTCGGCGCCGATGTCCTTGAGCCAGGCCAGCGGAACCGGCGCGAACGCCTCGTTGACCTCGTAGGCGCCGATGTCGCCGATGGACAGCCCGGAGCGCTTGAGCAATTTCTGCGTCGCCGGGATGGGCGCCGTCAGCATGATCACCGGGTCCGCGCCGGCCAGGGCCGCGGTGTGCACTTTGGCGATCGGCTTGAGCCCCAATTCCTTGGCCTTCTCGGCGGACATGAACAGGATCGCCGCCGAGCCGTCGGAGATCTGCGACGAGTTGCCGGCGTGAATCACGCCGTCTTCCTTGAAAGCCGGCTTCAGCGAGGCCATCTTCTCCATCGGCGTGCCGCGGCGGATGCCTTCGTCCTTGAGCACCACGTTGCCGTCCTGATCCTTGATACCGACGATCTGGTCATCGAAGACGCCGGCATCCTGTGCGGCAGCGGCCTTTTCGTGGGAATCGAGGGAGAACTGGTCGAGCGCGGTGCGGTCGAGCCCCCACTGCTCGGCGATCATCTCCGCGCCGATGCCCTGGTTGGGGATCTGGCCTTCGTAGCGATCCAGGAAGGCCTGGGGATACGGCCGCCCACCGTTGGCCAGCGATGCGCCCATCGGGGTACGCGACATCGACTCGACACCACCGGCGACGACGACGTCGTAGTGCCCGGCGATGACGCCGGCGGCCGCGAAGTGGATGGACTGCTGGCTGGAGCCGCACTGGCGGTCCACGGTCACGCCGGGGACGGTCTCGGGCCAGCCGGCGGTCAGCAGTGCGGTGCGGCCGATGTCGAGGGCCTGCTCACCGGCCTGCATGACGCAACCCCAGATGACGTCGTCGACCAGGCCCGGGTCGACGCCGGCCTTGTCGACCAGGCCGTTGAGCACCTGTGCGGACAAGTCCGCCGGGTGCACCCCGGACAATCCGCCGTTGCGCTTGCCGATCGGTGAACGCACTGCCTCGACGATGACGGCTTCAGCCATGGTCTTGTCTCCTTTGACACGTGGACTTGGAAAAGAGTGGAGTCTTGCGTTGATTGTCAACCAAGGGGTTGGGCGGGTGAAGCCCGGGGTGCTTCTCGCCCGCTAGCCGGAGGTCGCCAAGGTCGCGTCCCAGCGGTCACAATGGCCGCATGAGTATCGAGTCGAGGTAGCCAAATGCTTCGTCGAGTGCGCTATCGCATGTGCTAGCGGATTCGAAAGCCACGTAATGGTCGCTGACACAGCCGCTTTGGGCGGTGCGCCTAAGTCGCGCCCATCTCAGCCGGCGGGGTACGCTACCGACTTGATCTCGGTGTACTGGTCGAATCCGGCAATACCGTTCTGGCGTCCCACACCGCTTTCCTTATAGCCACCGAACGGTGTGTCGGCACCGTACGGAGCTCCGCCGTTGACGCCCATGAAGCCGGCCTTGATCCGGCGGGTCACCGACAGCGCACGCTCGAGAGAACCGGCAAACACGTTGCCGGCCAACCCGTATACGCTGTCGTTGGCGATCCGGATCGCGTCTTCCTCGTCGTCGAACGGAATGACCGACAGCACCGGCCCGAAGATCTCCTCCTGCGCGATGGTCATCTTGTTGTCGACGTTGGTGAAAAGCGTTGGGCGGACGTAATATCCCTTGTCGAAACCGGTCGGGGCGTCGGGACCGCCGACCAGCGCGGTGGCACCTTCCTCGACGCCCTTCTTGATGTAGCCCGTCACCCGCTCGTACTGCCGTTGCGAGATCACCGGGCCGCACAGCGTTCCGGGATCCTGCGGGTCGCCACACGTGACGTTCTCGTAGATGTTCTTGAGGATCTCCACGCCTTCGTCATAACGGGACCGCGGCAGCAGCAACCGGGTCGGGTTGGCGCAACCCTGCCCGGCGTGCATGCACGGCGCGATGCCGACCATGCACGCCGTCCCGAAGTCGGCGTCCTCCAGCACGATGGTGGCCGATTTGCCGCCGAGTTCGAGGAACAGCCGCTTCATGGTGGCGGCGCCCTTTTCCATGATCCGCTTGCCGACCACCGTGGAGCCGGTGAACGAAATCAGGTCGACCTTGGGCGACAGCGTGAGCTCCTCGCCCACGAAGTGATCCGACGCGGTGACGACGTTGACGACGCCGGCGGGGATGTCGGTCTTTTCGGCGATCAGTCGCCCGAGCCGGTTCGCATTGAACGGCGTGTTGGGCGCCGGCTTGAGTACAACGGTGTTGCCGGTGCCCAGCGCCTGGCCGAGCTTGTTGAGAGTGACCTCGAACGGGAAGTTCCACGGCACGATCGCGCCGACCACGCCCACCGGTTCGCGCCAGACCTTGCGGGTCGTGAGCGTGCCGGTGAGGCTGATGACCTTGTCGCCGAGGTCGGTCTCCCAGGCGTACTCGTCGATCAGGCGCGCGGGGTACTTCAGCCCGTCTTCCAGTGGCGCGTCGAGCTGGGGGCCGAACGTGATGGCCCGGGGCGAGCCGACCTCGAGGATGAGCTCCTCGCGCAGCTCGTCGATCTCGGACTCGATCGCCTCGTGCAGCTGCAGCAGGCAACGCTTGCGCAGCGCCTTGTCGGTCGACCAGTCGGTCTCGTCGAAGGCGCGCCGGGCGGCGTCGATGGCCCGGTGCATATCCTCCTTCGAGGCGTCGGCGACCTCGCCGAGCGGCTCCTCGGTCGCCGGGTTGATGTTGGTGAAGGTGCCGGCTTGCCCGTCGACGAGCTTGCCGTCGATCATCATCTTCGGCTCGAAGCGGACCTTTACAGCCTCAGTCATATCTGTCACTCTCTTCTGACTCGGTAGAGGGGCGGCTCGCAGAGCGGTGGTTACCCTACGGGGAGCCTTACTGGAAACTAGCCGATTGGCAAGTGGAGCCTCGGCCGGGGCCGGTTATTGGGGGTCGAACAGCACCGGAACCGACGTCGGTGACCGGAAGACCTGGCCGCGGATATGGGGGTCGCCCGCGTCGGGGTCCAGCCGTAGGTTCGGCAGCCGGTCGAGCAGAAGGTTGATGGCGGTGCGCATCTCGAGCCGTGCCAGGTGCATGCCGAGGCACACGTGCACGCCGTGTCCCCAGCCCAGATGCGCCCGGGCCTCTCGGTGGATGTCGAACGTATTCGGATCGGGATAGCGATCCTCTTGCCGGTTCGCCGAACCGAGCATCGGCATCACCGTCGCCCCGGCCGGGATCGCCACGCCGCCGAGTTCGGTGTCGCGAGTCGCCACCCGGGTGATGGTCAACAGCGGTGATTCCCAGCGCACACCCTCCTCGATCGCCTGTGGCAGCAATGACCGATCCGCGCGGATGGCATCCAGCTGCGCCGGATCCGACAGCAGCGCCAAAAGCAGGCTGCCGAGTGATCGGTAGGTCGTCTCGACGCCGGCTGGGAGTAGCAGCCGAAGGAACGAGAAGATCTCCTCGTCGGCGAGCTTCTCCCCGTCGATCTCGGCCGCACCGAGGGCGCTGATCAGGTCGTCCTTCGGCTCGGCCCGGCGCGCCTCGAGTATCGGCGCGAAGTAGTCGCACAGGGCGGCTGAGGCCGCAAGCCCGCGTTCGGGGTTCATCAGCCAGCTCAGCAGCGAAATCGACCACCGCTGGAACTGTGGGTAATCCTTTTCCGGCAAGCCCAGCAATCCCGCGATGATCTGGCTCGGGTAGTCGAAGGTGAATTCCTTGACCAGATCGGCCTTGCCATTGGGCGCGAACTTGTCGATCAGGCCGTTCGCCACGCGGCCGACCAACTCGTCCTGCCAGCGCGCCAATGACTTCTGCGAGAACGCTTTCGATACCAATGAACGCAACCGGCCGTGGATCGGCTCGTCCATGCCGAGCATCACGCCGTCACCCAGCACGGGGCCGAATGCGGCGATGACCGCGGCCGAGGAGAACGTCTCGTTGTCGCGCAGCATCTGCTGGATGTCCTCGTGGCGATACACGATGAACATCGGCAGCGATTCCTCGTGCGGAAGCGCTCCCGACGTGTCGAGCCGCTGCACCGGTTCCTCGTGGCGCAGCCGCGCCAATTCGGTGTACGGGTCACGCACGTCACCGGATATCGCGTCGTCGAAGGCGCCGAAATCCGCTAGGTCGTCGAATAGTTGTTCCATGATTGCCCCTTTAATCCCCTTGCGGTGCCGCATTCTTTTGCGACGAGAACCGCCCCGCTACCGCGGCCAAGCGCTGCAGTACCGGCTGCGGAAGAACACGGGCGACGAAGACCATCGCCCTTTGACTTGTCGTCAACGGCCACGCCCCGCCCCGCATCGAGCCCTGCTTGGGTATGCCCAGCACGAGCCGCGACATATGGTGCATGCCCGACGCCGGCAGGATCCTGTTGGCCACCAACAGCATCGAGGCGTCCGGGCCAATACCTCGGCGGCGGAATGCACCCCGATCGTCGATCGCCTTGAGGAGACCGTCGGTGAACCGCTCCGGTGGCCGTGCCATTTTCATCGCGAAGCGCCCGCGGCTGTTCATGGTGTTGTGCAGGCGGGCGTACGGGCCGTTGAAGTTTCGGTCATCGGTGGTGCCGGCGTCGGTGATGATCTCGGTGTCATAAGTGCCGGCCACCAGGACGGTGACGCCGAGACCGAACGGCGCGATCTCGCACGCCATCGATTCCCCCCACCGCTCCAGCGCCCCCTTGGCCGCCGAGTACGGTGCGGTGGCGGGCTGGCCCCGCACCCCGGCCGCGCTGGAAACCAGGACGATGCGCCCTTGGCCCGCCGCCCGCATCAACGGCAGCAGAGCCTGGGTGAGCGTGACCGGGCCCAGGACGCTGGTGGCGAGCATTCGCTGCCACAGCGCCATGTCGGTCTCCTCCACCATTCCGGCGGCCGAGATTCCCGCGTTGTGCACCAGTGCGTACGGCGCACCCACGGCTTCTTCGATTGTTTTGGCCGCCGCGGCGATGGACGCGCTGTCGGTCAGGTCGAGCTGGACGCCGATCAACCGGTCGTCGTCAGGAGCGGCCGGCCCCTGTTCCCCAATTGCCTCGCGCAGCAGAGGCATTCCTTGGTCGGGAGTGCGCATGGCCGCTACCACGCGCCACCCCTCCCGGTACATCCGCACCGCCGAGGCGAAGCCCAGCCCGCGTGACGCGCCGGTGATGACGACCGTGCGCGGCTCAGCCATTCTTGCCCTGGGTTGCACAGGCGCCTTGACCGGGCGGCGGGGGTTGGACTTGCGGCCGGCCATTGGGCTCCCCACTCGCCCAGGTCGACCAGATGCCTACCGAGTACGGGCCCTGCGCGCCCGCCTTCTCGTAATAGCCTTGCGGATCATAGACTTTGGCTTCGGGATAGGGCCAGGGGCAGGCGACCGAAGTGGCGGCATGACTGACCTTGATCGCCCAGAACCAGCCACCGTAGGCGAAGTAGGACACGTTGATGATGACGAACATCACCAGGAAGGTGCCCAGCACCGGGCGCGTCGGGAACAGCTTCGCTTTCGCGGCAAGCTTTTCGGCCACCGACTTGCCGGTGTCGTCGCGGTAGCAGAGGATTGCGGCCGGCACCATCACGAAGCACACCGAGAACGATTCCCAGATCAGCGGGAACTGGAATGTGGTGCCGGTGAACACCGATCCCCACGGGATCACCTGCGAGTAGATGTACATGCCCCAGTGGATCAGGATGTTTTCCAGGAAGGCATCGAAAACGAAACCGATTACGAGGGTGATCAGACCCAGGCTGACCAAGGGATGCCGCGACAGGTAGCTCGTGGGCCCGTACTTTGCCTGCAGTCTGCGCAGGAGCCAGACCGCTGGGAAGTAGGGCCCGAAGTAGAACATCACGTAACCGAAGACCACGAACGGTTCGACCGTCGGTGACAACGACACCAGCGGCCAGGATTCCGGCCAGTGAACGAGATCGGGGTTGTAGACCGCGAACGGTGACCAGTTCATGATCGGGTCCTGCCACACGATCAGCGTGGTGCACAAGAACATCAACATCACCGGGCCGCCGGGATTGCGGCGCCAGCCCCTGATGAAGACGATCAATAGCACGATCAGCGCCACGACCGTGGCCCAGTCCAAGAAGGCGATGTAGTCCAGCCCAAACGTGAACTTCACCGGCCGCGGCCGGCCCTGCACATTGGGGTTCGCGACCCGAGGGTCAAGGGCCACACGGCAATTGGCGATGAAGAACAGCGCGAAGGCGGCCAGTGCTGCGCCGGCGATCCAACCGCCCCAGCTGCGCTTGCCGTTTCGCTGCGGGCCGGCCGGTTCCTCCTGCGCGGCAGGCGGGGTGGTTTGTTCGGTGGACGGGTTCGTGCTCAAGAGTCAGCCTTCCTCTCCGAAGCGATCGACCAGATGCGAGTTGACACCGTCGGCATCGAGGGTGCGTGCCACCAGATACCCGGCACCCATCCAGGCGCGGCGGGTCCATTTGCCGAACGACACCCGAGTCCCCGGTGCCCCCGACGCGGCGGGCATCATCTTGACCCGCTCCAGGGCCTCCTTGACGCCGCGCGGGCTGAGCGGATGAGCGTCGGTAAACGCGCGCGCAAGTGTCGCGGCGACGTCGCGGTTCACCACGGTCACGCAGAACTCGGGGCGACTGCCGTTGTACTTCTTCGCATAGGTGTCGAGGAAGTCCTGGCCGATCCGGTTCGCCTCGTCGTACTGGTCGACACCGGTCCAGCCCATGAACGCGTTCCACATGATCGGGTTGACCCAGGCGTTCTGCCACGCGGTGGTGGTGAAGCGGGGTGGGTCCCAACCGAGGGCCTCGAGCGCCGGGTTGATGAACACGATGCCGAATCCGAATCCCAGGTGCACGATCGCCTCGGCCTTTGCCTCATGAAGCGTCTGGACCGCGGCGTTGATGTCCTGAGCAGTCTGGGCGATTGCAACTTCCGCCACGATGCGAATGCCTTTGCGCCGACAGGCACTTCGAAGATTCTTCAGGTAGCTCTCACCAATGAGGCTCTGCTCTACCAGTACTCCGATCTCGGCGAGTCCGCGTTTGGCGATGAGGTCGGCCAAAAAGATCGGCTCGTCGGTCATCGATCCCTGGGGGAAGGCGAATGTCCACTCGCCCAACCAGTCGTCGGTGCCGGTCACGCTGATCGCGGGCACCTTGAACCGTTCCTCGATCGCTTCTCGCAACGGCACACAGTTATCGGTGATGTTCGGCCCGTAGACAACTAGGCAGCCCTCGTCGACCAGTTCGCCATATGCATCGATCACCGCCTTGACCGACCCCTTGGGCAGGCCCTCCACCTCGCGGTAGATCATCTGCACGGGACGGTCCATCAGGCCGTCGGCGACCGCCTCTTCGAAGATGAGGTCGAAAGTCTGGGTGAAGGAGGCAAACAGCTCCTCGGGAAAGCCCGGCGGGAGCGTGAAGTCCATCAGATAGCCGACCTTGATCGGTTCTGCGCTGCTCTCGTAGGACATCCGACCTCCCAGGTGACTGGTTTTGCGCGCGCCGATCCGAAAAAACCTAATATTTGTTCAGACCCTAGCGGGCGCGTTATGCAGCGTCAATCATCGGACCCGCCGAACTCGTCGGTCGCCAGGTAAATCTGGATCATTTCGCCCAGCGCCTTGCCCACCGCCACGTCGTCGGTGAGCGGGCCCGCGATCGCGGCCCGGGCCGCCTCTTGCATGCTCAGTCCTTCGGCGACCAGCCTGCCCGCGGCAATCAGCACCCGCGTCGAGGCGACCTCACGCAGCCCGCCAGTCTCCAGTCGGCGGATGGCCTGCCCGAAACGGACCAGCTCCGCCGCGGTGGACCCGTCCACGCCAGCCTCGTGTGCGACGATGCCCTCTTCGATATCGGGGGTGGGGAAATGGAATTCGATGGCCACCATCCGCTGCCGTGTCGAATCCTTGAGATCCTTCAGCACGCTCTGATAGCCGGGGTTGTAGGACACCACGAGGCCGAATCCGGGCGCCGCGTCCAGCGTGACACCGAGTCTCTCGATCGGCAGCTGTCGCCGGTGGTCGGCGAGCGGGTGCAGCACCACGGTGGTGTCCTGCCGGGCTTCCACCACTTCGTCGAGGTAGCAGATCGCCCCTTCACGCACCGCATGGGTCAGCGGGCCGTCCACCCACACGGTCTCGTCGCCGCGCAGCAGGTAGCGGCCGACCAGGTCGGCGGTGGTGAGGTCGTCGTGGCAGGCGACGGTGATCAGCGGGCGCCCGAGGTCGTGGGCCATTGCCTCGACGAATCGAGTCTTGCCGCACCCCGTCGGACCCTTCAGGACCAGCGCGAGGCCCTGCCGGTAGGCGGCCTTGAAAACGGCCTCTTCGCTGCCGACCGCTTGGTAGTAGGGCCGCACGGGCTCCCCTTCGGGGGTCCCTCGGTTGAAGTAAGCAAGCCCGGACTCGTTGGCCATAGCTTCCCTTCTGCTGCTTCCGGCGATTGGAGCCTAGCCGGAACAGATGTTTGTTTCAAGTGGCGGGACCGGTGGCGACGGCGCTCCGGCGCGCCAATGGCGTTCTGGGACTTGGCATCACCGACGCCCTGCGGCGAACCTCCGCCGAGCGCAGCGCGGAGCGGAACAGCGGTCCGATGACGCCGGCGAGCTGATCGGGTCGCGCGATCGTCGCGTGCGCGGTGCTGCCGAACACCCGGCGCAGCGATTGCACGTCGGTTCCGGCGCCGATCGTCAGGCATACGCAGCCGGTCCCCCGGCGGCGGGCCTCGGTCAGCGCGCGGCGCGCGTCCGCGGCACCGTAAGCCCGCTCGTATCCGTGGTCGTAGGCCAGTCCGTCGGAGAGCACCACTAACAGCCGCCGTGACGTACCGCCGCGCGCCTCCAAGATCGCCGAACCGTGGCGGATCGCGGCGCCGAGGCGCGAATACGCGCCGGGTTCCAGGCTGTTGAGCCGCCTGATGACCTGGGCGTTCAGCTGGTCGTGGAACCGCTTGACCGGCACCATGCTCACCGCGCGCCGGCCCTGCGAGTAATAGGCGTACAGGGCGACGCGGTCACCGAGATCGTGCAAGGCCACGGTCAGGTTGGCGACCGCCGCACGCTGTAGTTCGTGCACCGTGCGCCCGACCGTGCCGGGTTCGGCCGCCGAGCCCGACACGTCGAGCAGGAGCAGCACCGACAGGTCGCGCCGGCGCCGGAGGCTGTCCAGGTACACCGCCTCGTCGGGCACCGATCCGGCCCGCACTTCGACCCGGGCTTCCACGGCGGCGTCGATGTCGATGTCGTCGCCCTGCGCCTGCCGGTGGCGACGGTGCAGACCCATGCCGAGCCGCGACAGCGGCCGCCGGACCCCGATGGCGTCGTCGATGGCTTGGGTGGCCGACGCGTTGATCTGCGGCTCGACCTCGCGCACCGTGCACCAGGCCGGCCGGTAGCTCTTGCGCGCGACATCCCATTCCGGATACCGCACGCCGTCCGCGGCGGTATGTCCGTCGGGATCGGCGTCCCCGTCGTCGCCGGAGGTCGAGGCCAGCGACGTGACGGCGTATGCGCCGGGCTTGCCGGAGTTGGTGCGGTGGGTCGGGTTGTCCGCGCCGGGCGGGCCGCCGCCACTTCCGGTCTTGCGCGCGGACGAGAGCATCTTCTTCAACCACTTGCCGATGAATCCGCCCCCGCCAACCGGGCTGGTGAACAGGTCGGGATCGTCGGAGTCGTCCACTTCGCCGTCGTCGAGTTCCTCGAGTTCCGTTGCGCCACTGTGCCGCGGGACGTGCCCGGGCTTCGCTTCTTCGTCTTGTTTCGCCACCCGCGCGCACGCGGCAATCACCTTTGTCGCACGGATGACGCCGAACTCCGGTGCCGGGTCCTCGAGCGCCACCGGTGAGGCGGCAATGGCGAGCGACGCATGGGGTGAATCGCTGCGACCCGCGATGTCGCGGTCACCCAGCGACGCCAAAACACTTGGCAGCAAAGGCGCATTCGCGACCAGTGCGCGGTGGCCTTCGATCCTCAGGTAACGCTTGGCCAGCTTGCGGTGCCGAACCAAGGCGCCCACCACATCGGGCTCCAGGCTGCCGGCCGCGATCAGCGAGGCCTGCACGGCTACGGCTTTCAGTTGCGCGTTCGGGGCCGCGGCGGCATCGACGCAAATGGTCTGGCCGTCGGTCCACGCCGGTTCACCCGCTGACAGCCCGGCGACCGCGACGGCTCGGCCCGCCAGCGCGGAGGCGAGCATGCCCAGGGCCTGCAATCGGTCGGCACCGGCGTCGTCCCCCACGTTCAACCTCCGGATTGTTGACCAAATATCTGTTCCACCGTAAAGTCCGGCTGCACAGCAGTCAATGAATCAGGAGCGCACGATGATTGACTTCACCGGCCAGGTGGCGGTGGTGACCGGGGCCGGTCGGGGACTCGGTCGGCTGTACGCCCTGGACCTGGCCCGCCGCGGGGCCGTCGTGGTCGTCAACGACCTCGGCGGCTCGATGCGCGGCGACGGTTCCGACTCCGGCGTGGCCGACGATGTGGTGGAGGAGATCAAGAAGGCCGGTGGCACCGCGATCGCCTCGTACGACTCCGTGGACAACCCGGCGGGCGGTCAGGCGATCGTCGATGCGGCGGTGGACTCATTCGGGCGCCTTGACGCCGTCGTCAGCAACGCCGGCATTTTCGGCAGCGTGCCCTTCGAGGACCTCTCGCACGACGACTGGACGCGGATGCTGCGCGTGCATCTCGACGGTGGCTTTCACCTGTCCCAGCCCGCGTATCGGGTGATGAAGAACAACGGGGGCGGACGATTCGTGTTCATCTCGTCCTCCGCCGGAATCTTCGGCCAGCCGATGGAGGCTCACTATGCGGCGGCCAAGGCCGGATTGGTCGGATTGACGAACGTCATCGCCATCGAAGGCGAGGCGCACGGGATACTCGCCAATTCCGTTATGCCCACCGGTTTCTCTCGGATGGTCACCGAGACGGTCGGCGACGAGAAGTTTCTCGCCGAATCCGGCTTTATGCAAGCCATCCGGCCCGAGCTTGTCGTGCCACTGGTGACCTTCCTGGCCAGCACCGCATGCACATTCACTCACCGCAACTATTCCGCGGCCGCCGGCCGCTATGCACGTGTGTTCGTCGGCCTCACCGAAGGCTGGCTCGCCGACGCCGAGAGCCGGCCAACGGCCGAGGACATCGAGGCGCATCTCGAGCAGATGTCATCGACGGAGAAGTTCATCGTGCCCGCATCGATCGTCGATGAGGTGCTGGAAGTGTGTGAGCGACGGGGTGTCAGCCCGATGCCGGACAATGCCGAGGTCGCATTCCCCGAACCCCGAGGGAGTGATAGTGGATGACGAGTTGCGCGATCAGGTCAAGCGGCGGACCGACGAGGCCATAGCCATGATGCCCGGGACCCGCACGCCCCGCCATGACAGGACGGACACCTCATACGATCGACCACTCGCGGCGTCGCGCATGGCCGCCAACATCATTGACCAGATATCCGCTCAACCGTAAAGTCCGGCTTGGTCAGGGCTTTACGACGCTGAAGACAGAGGAACGTGGACTTTTCATACCCGGCGGAAGTGGAACAGTTCCGCAGCGAGCTGCGGGACTGGCTCGAGGAGAACCTGACCGACGAGCTGGTGGCGGCCCGCCGGCCCACCGGCCGCGACGACGCCGCGTTCGAGATGCTGCGCGCATGGAACGCGACGATGGCCGACGCGGGATGGGCCGCCGTGTCCTGGCCCCCCGAGTACGGTGGGCGCGGGGCAACGGTGCTCGAGCAGCTGGTCTACACCGAAGAGACCACCCGCGCTCGAGCTCCTATGCCGCTCAACGTGATTGGGCTGAACAACATCGCCCCGGCCATCATGCAGTACGGCAGCGAGTCCCAGAAGCTCACCCTGCTCCCCCGCATGATGCGCGCCGACGACATCTGGTGTCAGGGAATGTCGGAGCCCGAGGCGGGGTCCGATCTCGCGGCGCTGCGTACCCGCGCCGTGCGAGACGGTGACGACTTCGTCGTCAACGGCCAGAAGATCTGGACCTCGCTGGGGCATCGGGCCGACTGGTGCCAGCTCTACGTTCGCACCGATCCCGACGCGCCCAAGCACAAGGGGATCTCCTGCCTGATCGTCGACATGACGCTGCCCGGCATCGAAGTCCGCCCGCTGGTCACACTCAACGGTGACGCCGACTTCGCCGAGGTGTTCTTTCACGACGTGCGGGTGCCGGCCGACGCGTTGCTGGGTCCGCTCAATGCGGGCTGGCAGGTGGCCACCACGACGCTCAGCCACGAGCGCGCCGGGGCCGCCAGGCTGTACGCGGAGATGCAGGCCCGGCTCGAAGAGCTGGTCAACGACCTCGCCGCCGCCGACACCGGCGCGCTGGACGATCCAGTGACGCTGCGGCGCCTAGGCGAAATCGCGGTCCGCATCAAGTATCTCGAGGTCCTGTGCCAGCGGTCGATCTCGGCGACGCTGCACGGCGGTGATGCGCTCGGGTCGGCCAGCCTCGCGAAGACCGTGTGGGGCGAGATCGGCCAGGACCTGGCGGCACTGGCCTTCGACCTTCTCGGCAGCCAGGCCGCGGGCGCGCCGTGGGCGAACTACCGTCTGACGTCGCGGTCGCTGACCATCGCGGGCGGTACCACGCAGATCAACAAGAACATCACCGCGCAGCGAGTGCTTGGGCTGCCGCGAAAATGAACCTTGAACTCACCGACGAGCAGGTGGCGCTGCGCGACACCACCCGGCGCTTCCTCGCTGAGAAGGCACCGATTTCGCAACATGTCCGGGCGTTGCTCGACGATCCGACCGGAACGGACGAGACGGTTTGGCGCGGCCTCGCCGAGCTTGGAACCACCGGCCTGTTGGTGCCGGAGGAGTACGGCGGCGCCGGCATGACGATGGTCGAGGCAGGCATCGTCGCCGAAGAGCTGGGTGCCGCGCTGCATCCGGGGCCGTGGTTGTCGACCGCGGTGGCCGCCACGCGGGCGCTGACCCGGCTGGGAGACAATGACATCGCACCGAAGTTGTTGGGCGGCATCGCGGACGGCACCACGGTGGCCGCCGTCTGCTTCCCGGATTCAGCGCACGCCTCGGTCACCGCGAACCGCAACGATGACGCGATCACGGTGCACGGCGAGATCGCCGCGGTGCCCGACGCCGCGGCCGCCGATGTTCTGGTGGTGGCCGCTGAAGATACCGACGACACTGCGCTTTTCGCGGTGCGGGCCGGCTCGTCGGGGGTTTCGGTCGCGGCCGAGCACGGCATCGATCCAACCCGCAAGCACTTCCGCGTCACGTTCGACGCGGCACCCGCGCAACGACTCGCACCGGCATCCGCAGGCGACCTGGCGGCGGTGATCGACGACGTGCTGATCGCCACCGCGGCCGACGCGCTCGGCGCCGCGCGCGCCATCATGGACCTCGCGGTCGAATACGCAAAAAGCAGAACACAAATCGGTCAGCCGATCGGCTCCTTCCAGGCCGTCCAGCATTTGTGTGTGGACATGTTCGAGACGGTCGAGCTGGCCCGCAGCGGTGTGATCCACGCGTTGTGGGTCAGCGACGCATTCCCGGGAGCCGATGGTCAATCCGGCGAAGAGCGCCATCTTGCCGCGCTGCGGGCCAAGGCGTTCGCCGGACGACTGGCCACCGTTGCCGACACCGCCATCCAGGTGTTCGGTGGGATCGGCTACACCTGGGAGCACGATGCTCACCTGTATCTCAAGCGCCTGCTGAGCTGGAGCGCGTTTCTCGGCAGTCCGGATGGCTACCTCACCGAACTCGGTGCGCGCCTTGCCAAGAGAGGCCGTCAGTGATGGAGACCGAGTACCTGCTCACCGCCACCCCTTCGGCACGCAAATCGCTCGACCTCAATGCGCCGATCGACCTCGACGACATCCGCGACTGCCTGTCGCCGGCCGGCGGCCGCTCGAGGAAGTGGTTGCGCGTGACCGCTGGGACGGCCCGGCGCTCTAGAATGGGGCTTTCACCGCTTTGTGCAGCGCATTCATCGCGCCCAGTCTGATAGCCTCTAACAAAGATTTGGTTCGGCAAGAGAGGACGAATGCGAATGTTCGCCAGCGCGCAGTCGTCCAGATTTGCACCCCGCTAACCATGGCGAAGGCCGAGTCACTGCGGGCCAGCAGCACAGCTGATTCTCCGACGCGCCGCGTCGAGATCCTGGCCACCGCCGCGTCGTTGATCGCATCGTCGGGATTGCGGACGTCGCTGCAGGAGATCGCCGATGCCGCAGGCATTCTTCCCGGCAGCCTGTATCACCATTTCGAGTCCAAAGAGGCCATCCTCGTCGAGTTGATCCGCCGCTACCAGGACGACCTGGAGCGCATCGGGCTCTCCGCCCAGGCGAGATTGGACGAACCCGACTCCCGCCCGGTCGCCGAACAGATCATCGAACTCGGGTCGGCAATCGCCGACTGCGCCGTCGAACATCGCGCCGCTTTGCAGATGTCGTTCTATGAGGGACCGAGTACGGATCCGGAGCTGATCAAGCTGACACAGCAACGGCCCGTGGCGATTCAGGAGGCGATGCTGCAGACGCTGCGCGCCGCCCGCTGGAGTGGTTACGTCAAACCCGACATCGACCTTCCCACGTTGGCCGACCGGATCTGCCAAACCATGCTGCAGGTCGGGCTCGATGTCATGCGCCACAAGTCCGCCGCCGACCAGGTGGCCCGACTGCTGTGCCGAATCATCCTGGAAGGCTTAGCAACTCGATCCCCAAGCGACTTGACACTGGACCGGTCGAAGGCCTTCACCGCCGCCAACGACGTCATCGCGACCTGGTCCGACGACAGCGATGCGGACCCGAGCGACAAGGCGGCAGCGGTGCGTGCGGTGGCACGAGCCGAATTCGGCCGCAAAGGATACGAAGTAACCACCATCAGGGACATCGCCTCGGCGGCCGGTCTCGGCACCGGAACGGTGTATCGCGTGATCGGGTCCAAGGACGAACTCCTCGCATCGATCATGGAATCGTTCGGCAGGAAGGTCGAGGCGGGCTGGGTCAGCGTCCTGCGCTCGGATGCCACACCGATCGAAAAGCTGGACGCGTTGAGCTGGGTCAACGTCAATGCGCTCGACCGGTTTTCCGACGAGTTCAGGATTCAGCTGGCCTGGATGCGCCAATCGCCCCCCGACACGCCCAACCCCGGCTGGCTCTATGCCACGCGGCTGCGGCAGATGAAAACGCTTCTTTCCGAGGGCATCCGGTCGGGCGAGATAAATGTCGACGCACCGTCCACCGCGATGTTGTCCCGCTGTGTCGTCGGCCTGCAGTGGATCCCGGAGAACATCCTTCAAGACATCGGCACCCGCGCGGGTCTGGTACACGCTCGCGACACCGTTCTGCGGGGCGTCGCGGTCCGCGGCGAGTAGATCTCATTTAACCGGCCCCGGTATTGAACCAAATAACTGTTACCCATACAGTTGAGCAGTTAGAACCGCATTGGCATTATCCGAGAAGGGGATTTCCATGACCATTGTCGATCGGTTGCGCTACGACGGCAAGCGCGCTCTCATCGTCGGTGGCGCGACTGGCATGGGCGCCGCGGCGGCCAAGTCAGCGGCCGAGCTGGGCGCCGAAGTCATCGTGATGGACTATGCGCCGGTGACGTACGACGTCGCCAAGTCCATCCAGGTCGACCTGCGCGACACCGCGTCGATCGACGCCGCCATCGAACAGCTGGACGGCCCGATCCACGCCGTGTTCTCCGCCGCCGGTATCGCCGACGGAACCACCGATCTGATGGCGATCAACTTCCTCGGCCACCGGCACCTCATCGAGCGCCTGCTGGAGCGCAACCAGCTTCCGTCGGGCTCGGCGATCTGCTTCATCTCCTCGGTCGCCGGTATGGGCTGGGAGAACGACCTGGACTTGCTGAACGAGTTCCTGGCCACGCCGGACTTCGCGTCGGCCCAAGAGTGGGTCAAGGCGCACGAAGCCGAGGGCATCATTCACTACGGCTTCTCCAAGAAGGTCGTCAACGCCTACGTCGCGACCCAGGGCTACCCTCTGCTGAAGAAGGGGATTCGGATCAACGCGATCTGCCCGGGTCCCACCGATACCCCGCTGGCCCAGTCCAACGCCGACCTGTGGCTGACCTTCGCCCAGGATTACCGCGACGAGACCGGCTCCAAGGTGCACACCCCGGAGCAAATGGGCGACGTGATGGCGTTCCTGAACAGCGCCGCCGCCTTCGGCGTCAGCGGCATCACGCTGTTGGTCGACTACGGACACACGATGGCCTCGCTCACCAACGCCTACCCGCCGGGCAAGCCCATCATCGACATCATCATGGGACGGGTAAAGCTCTAGCGAGCGCTACCGTCTTCAGACATGGCACGCATCATCGTCTTCGGCGGACACGGCAAGGTCGCACTGCGGCTGGCTCGCGACCTAACCCAGGGCAGCGACCAGGTGAGCTCCGTCTTCCGCAATCCCGATCAATCCGACGATGTCGCCGCCACCGGCGCCACGCCGGTGGTGGCCGACATCGAACGGCTCGACACGAACGCCCTGGCGGATTTAGTGACCGGACACGACGCGATCGTCTTCTCGGCCGGGGCGGGCGGCGGCAATCCTGAGCGGACCTATGCGGTCGACCGGGACGCCGCAATACGCGTGATCGACGCCGCCGCACAAGCGGGCGTCAAGCGGTTCGTGATGGTGTCCTACTTCGGCGCCGGCCCGGATCATGGTGTACCGCAGGACGATCCGTTCTTCGCCTACGCCGAGGCCAAGGCCGCGGCCGATGCCCACCTGCGCGACAGCGACCTGGACTGGACGGTGCTGGGCCCCGGCCGGCTCACGCTGGAACCGGCGACCGGCCGGATTGTCGTCGGCCGCGGCAAAGGTGAGGTGTCCCGCGCGGACGTCGCCCTCGTCGCGGCCGCCGTACTGGCCGACGATTCGACCATCAGGCGGACCATCGAATTCAACAACGGCGACATCCCGATCGCAGAGGCGTTGGCGCACTGACTAAGCTGCTTCTTGCAGCTGGTCTGCTTGCGCCGCGACCGCGGCGCGGGCATCGAGCGAGGCAACGTTAGTAACGCTTCGTAAGAGGGAACCCGGTGAGAATCCGGGACTGTCCCGCAACGGTATGCAGGAACGACCGCCGTCAGAGTTTTTGGCAAGCACTGGTCGCGAGACTGGGAAGCGACGGCCATTAGGAGCACCGCCCGGTGCACGCCTGCGAGTCCGGAGACCTGCCGGCTGTGCCGGGCGCGCCGCGCCCGGCGGCTCATCGCCTCGTGGAATGGGCGTTAGGCTGCAGCCGTTGCGGTTGGTACCTGGGTACGCACCGCTATCGGATCGGCTGCACGTCCGCCGGCGGTGACCACCACGCCGATTGAAGGACGAATATCGTGACCCCTCAAGCATTCACCGCAACGGTTGTCGGCTCGCCACGCATCGGTCCGAAGCGCGAACTCAAGCGCGCCACCGAGGGCTACTGGGCCGGGCGCACCAGCCGCGCCGATCTGGAGAAGGTTGCCGCCACCCTGCGCCGCGCTACCTGGAAGGGTCTGGCCGACGCCGGCCTGGACTCGGTCCCGGTGAACACCTTCTCCTATTACGACCAGGTGCTCGATACCGCGGTCATGCTGGGTGCGCTGCCGGTCGGCGCCGCGCAGGTTCCCGACGACCTGGACCGCTACTTCGCCGCGGCGCGCGGCAACAAAGACGTCGCACCGTTGGAGATGACCAAGTGGTTCGACACCAACTACCACTACATCGTTCCCGAGATCGAGCCCGCGACGGAATTCGCGCTGAACCCGGACAAGGTGCTATCGGAACTGAAAGAGGCTCTCGGGCAAGGTATTCCGGCGCGCCCGGTGATCATCGGGCCGATCACGTTCCTGCTGCTGAGCAAGGCCGTCAATGGCGGCGGCGCGCCGATCGAGCGCCTGGAGGAACTGGTGCCGATTTATTCCCAGCTGCTGTCACTGCTCGCCGACAACGGCGCGCAGTGGGTGCAGATCGACGAGCCCGCTCTGGTGACCGACATCTCCCCCGACGCGCCGGCACTGGCCGAAGCGGTCTACAACGCGCTGGGCAAAGTGAGCAACCGACCCGCCATCTACGTCGCCACCTACTTCGGCGACCCCGGCGCCTCCCTGGCCGGGCTGGCCCGCACCCCCGTCGAGGCGATCGGTGTCGATCTGGTCTATGGGGCGGACACGGCGGTGGCGGCGGTGCCAGAGCTGGCCGGCAAGACCGTGGTGGCCGGTGTCGTGGACGGGCGCAACATCTGGCGCACCGACCTGGAATCTGCGCTGGGCAAGCTGGCCGCGCTATCGGGTTCGGCGGCCCATGTGGCGGTCTCGACGTCCTGCTCGACGCTGCATGTGCCGTACTCGCTGGAGCCCGAGACCGGCTTGGATGACGCGCTGCGCAGCTGGCTGGCGTTCGGACGGGAGAAGGTCGTCGAGGTGGTGACGCTCGCCCGCGCACTGAACGAGGGCCGCGACGCGGTCGCCGACGAGATCGCTGCGTCGAACGCCGCGGTGGCGTCCCGCAAGAGCGACCCGCGCCTGCACAACGACCGCATCCGGGCCCGCATCGACTCGATCGTCGCGTCGGGTACGCACCGGGGTGACCCGGCCCAGCGCCGCACCAGCCAGGAGGCGCGGCTGCAGCTGCCGCCGCTGCCGACCACCACCATCGGGTCGTTTCCGCAGACTGTCGAGATTCGCAAGGCGCGCGCCGCGCTGGTCGCCGGAGAGATCGACGAGGCCGAGTACCAGAGGCGGATGAAGCAGGAGATCGCCGACGTCATCAAGTTGCAGGAGAGCCTCGGGATTGACGTGCTGGTGCACGGCGAGCCGGAGCGCAATGACATGGTGCAGTACTTCGCCGAGCAGCTGGACGGATTCTTCGCGACCAAGAACGGCTGGGTGCAGTCCTACGGCAGCCGCTGCGTGCGCCCGCCGGTGCTCTTCGGCGACGTGATCCGCCAGCACCCGATGACGGTGGGGTGGGCGAAGTACGCGCAGTCGCTGACCGACAAGCCGGTCAAGGGCATGCTGACGGGGCCGGTGACAATCCTGGCGTGGTCGTTCGTCCGGGACGATCAACCGCTGGCCGACACCGCCAACCAGGTGGCGCTGGCGATCCGCGACGAGACCGTGGATCTGCAGGGCGCCGGAATTGCCGTCATCCAGGTCGACGAGCCCGCGCTGCGCGAGCTGCTACCGCTGCGACGTGCCGATCAGGAGGACTACTTACTTTGGGCCGTAGGGTCTTTCCGCTTGGCCACCTCGGGCGTTGCGGACTCCACCCAGATCCACACCCACCTGTGCTACTCGGAATTCGGTGAGGTGATCGGAGCCATCGCCGATCTGGACGCCGACGTGACGTCCATCGAGGCGGCGCGCTCACACATGGAGGTGCTGGACGACCTGAACTCGATCGGCTTCTCCAACAGCGTGGGCCCGGGCGTCTACGACATCCATTCGCCGCGGGTGCCGAGCACGGGCGAAATGGCCGAGTCTCTGCGCGCGGCGTTGCGGGCGGTGCCCGCCGAGCGGCTGTGGGTCAACCCCGATTGCGGGTTGAAGACCCGCAACTCCGATGAGGTGAGCGCGTCGCTGAAGAACATGGTTGCCGCCGCCCAGGAGGTCCGGGCGGGGGTCTAGCCCTTGCAGTGGGGCGCGAGCGTCACCCCAGCGTTGCACTCGGGCTCCACGTCACTCTGGCGTGACTTTCGGTGTGGGGTCCGAAACCAGTTCGATCGGAACGTCATCGGCCCACGGTTGGCGGACAACCATGTCGGCTACCTTGACGACGCCGCGCTCGAATTCACCGGTCGCCGCGTCGACCAACCGGTACTCCTGGGTCTGCTTGTGAATCGGTTGCGCGTCAAGCAGAACCACTCGGACCTCGCCCGGCTCGAAGTGGCAGCGCTCCTGCAGGGCGGCGATCAGTTGCTCGTTGTGCATGTGGCCGTCGCCGAAGTTCCAGCCGATGGCGGTGCTGCAGATCCGCTCGCCGTCGGTGATGACGTAGTCGTCCTCGTTCTGCCCGGCCATGGCGCGGTGCGCCAGCGTGAACAGCGCACGGCCGTGAGTGTTGAAGCCGCGGAACGCATATCCCATGTAGATGGGTATCTGGGCCGCCTCGGGGCTGCCGTAGAACCGCTCCAGCTGGGCCTGCGGCATGCTGGCGATCGCCACGATGCCCCTGCCGATCTTGTCGTTGGCCGATGCTTTGATGCACCACAGGGTGGTATCCCAATTGCCGGCGTAGTAACGCATCCCCGGTAGGAATGAGATCTTGCGCGGAAACATGTTGCCCAACACGACGATTCCCGCGATGATGACGAACAGGACGGCCACCACCACCGGGTGCATCAGGTCGCGCAGCCCGATGTGGGTGTGCGCGACGAACAACGACAACACACCGAAGATCATGAAAACGTTCCACTCCAGCGGCACGCCCATCGGGATCGAGACCAGGATCCCCAGGTGGAAACAGACCATCGCGATGGCGGCGATGGTGACGGGCCAGCCGCCGTGACAGAAGAACAGCGGTAGCGGCACCAACATCTCGATGGCGGTGCTCAGGTGCGCCAGCCACCGCGACAGCCGTCCGGGCCGCAGATCATCCGGGAAGTTCTCGAAGAAGCGCCGTTTCAGCCAGCGGGGCCGCACCAATGGGTTGTTGGACATCATCGTGGAGATGACGAACGGAAAGTGTTTGTTGAGCTTGGATGTGGCGGCGCCCGTCCAGATCACCAGGAACACCACCTTGGACCCGACGATCATGTCCGGCGCGGCGAACAGGAACGTCACCGCCATGGTCGCGTAGACCTCGCCACGGGCGGCCAGGAAGATCACCTTGTCGCGCAAGCCGACCACCGCCAAGAGCAGCAGGATCAACACGATCTTCCACGCGGGCAGCAGCCCGATCGTGGTGCCCACTTCTGGTATCGGTCCGGTGCCGTCGGCGAACAGCGCCGCCAGGGTCACCAAAAGGAAGAGCCCGTACAGCGCGACGTCGACCGGCTTGCGCTTGGTGCCCTTGGTGAGCGGGACCCGATCCGGCCACGGTGGCAGCCGGATGGTGCCGAAGCGCATCCAGTACAAAATCGAGCCCATCGGCGGGAAGAACCGGTTGTTCAACGGCCCGAAGCCGCAACCCAGCCCGATCACCTCGAAGAGCATCGTGAAAAGCACGACCTTCTCGAAGACGATCGGCTCCGACCACCACGACGCGACGCGCGTGAACCCGCCGAGGCCGCTGGTGGCGGACGCGAACAGCCACGCGCCGAGGATGTAGAGCAAGATTTTCACCACATAGAACAGATGCAGCACGACCGGCGTGCCGAAGCCCACCTCGGCCCAGTGCTTGGCCATCGGCCGGATCTTGTCGCTACGGGTGCCCTTGTTCCATTCGGCCATGTCGAGCTGCGGCAGCTCGGGCTTCAGAAATCCCATGGTTTCACAGACTAGAACGTGTTCTAGGGATGCGTACTGCAACCTTGGACAAGAAATCTCTGCCTGCGCCTTTTGCGCCGATACCGCTCGGCGCGCGCGTGCGGGGATATTTGTTGCGAGCAGGCCTCGGTCCCTCGTACTGGCAATGGTTGCCGCCGTCGCCGCGATCGCGTTGGCCGCCGAAGGTCGTGCCGCTCCACCTATGCCCGATTAGCCTGTGCGCCAGATCCTTTCAGGTGCTCGCCGCGCACACGCCAGCACACGCCGGGTCGCGGGCTCGCGAACGCCCCCGGAAATCTGCGTTAACCGGCCACTGCCGGCATCCGGTCGGTGTAGTTTGCTGCTGGGGTGGGCGAGGTTGAGGAGCCAGGCGTGTCTGAGGTCGATTTCTGCGTGGTCGGAGCGGGATTCGCGGGGTTGACGGCCGCTTTGCGGCTCAAACAGGCGGGGCATTCGGTGGCCTTGCTGGAGGCGCGGGATCGGGTCGGTGGCCGGACCTTCACCGCGACCCGAGCGGACGGTACGTGGATCGATCGCGGCGGCGCCTGGATCGGGCCGGGCCAGGACCGCATCTACGCGCTGATGAACGAGTTCGGCGTGCCGGAGTACAAGCAGCACAACGACGGCGATGCCTTGATGATCGTCGGTGGCAAAAAACACCGCTACGGCGGCACCATCCCATGGACGGTGAGCCCGTGGGCTGTTGCCAACCTTGGGTTCGGTTTGGCCGCCATCGAGAAGATGTGCAAAGAGATTCCGCGCGAAGCCCCTTGGGACGCAAAGAAGGCCCAGGAGTGGGACCGCATCAGCATTGGGGAATGGATCCACAAGAAGTCCATGTCCAAGGACGCCGCCGAGATGCTGGAGATGGCCTTCGCCGGCCTCTACACCTCGGCGGGGTCGGAGACGTCGTTGCTATGGGGGCTGCTGCAGACGGCCTCCGCGGGCGGACTCACCTTCGCGATCTCGGGCAAGGGCGGCTCCCAGGATGCCCGCCCGGTTGGTGGGATGGGCGCACTCCACCGCCCGATTGTGGCCGAACTGGGTGAGGCGCTGCACCTTTCGCAGCCGGTCCGGCAGATCACTCAGGATGCCGACGGTGTGACAATCGACGCGGCCGATGTGACGGTGCGGGCGCGTCGAGTCATTGTCGCGATCCCGCTGGCGATCGCCACCTCGATCGTCTATGAGCCGATGCTCCCGGTAGACCGAGCATTCCTGCACCAGCGCATGCCAAGCGGCGCGGTTGTCAAAATCTCGATCATCTACGACGAGCCCTTCTGGCGCGCCGACGGACTGTCCGGCCAATCCGCCGCGCCGAACTCCCCGGCCACCCTGACCATCGACGCCTGCACGGATACCGGGGATCCGGGCATCATGTGCGTCATCACCGAGGGATCCGCGGCGCGGCGGCTGACAAAACTCGACGAGGCCGAGCGCAAAGCGGTGATCGTCGGCGAACTCGTCGACCGATTCGGCAGCAAAGCCAAAGCGCCCTTGGAATTCCACGAACAGAACTGGACCGTGGACCGCTATTCCGGCGGTGGAATGATCGGCCACGCCCCTACCGGCGTACTGACCGAATTCGGCTATACCCTGCGCGAGCCCTGTGGCCGCATCCATTGGGCCGGTACCGAAAGCTCGGCCGTCATGTGCGGGTGGATCGACGGCGCGATTCGCTCCGGAGAGCGCGCCGCGGCCGAGGTGGCCGCAGCCGAGACGACAGCGGTCGCGTAGCCAAACGGCTTGCGCCACTTTTGCATGGGTTCGATCAGCACGCCACAGGGGGCGAGATCGGCGGCAAGCCGGCCCACACCAACAGAGCCGATGCAAAAGCTATCTACCCGGCGGTGTGAGTCGCACTTGCAAAAATAAAGAAAACATTCCAAATAAGTTGCGAAGGAAAGAGAATCGGCGACCCAGCGATAATGTCCCTACAGTTTAGGGTCATGAATGCAGAATACATTGTCTACGCATTCGTAGGTGAGGTCATCTTCGCTGCGATGGCTGCTGGGGCGCTGTTGACGCTTGCGACGCTGCTCAAGGTTGTGCCGGCGAAGGTGTTGCGAGGCAAGCTTGCTGGCTCACGACGTCACACGCAAATCTCGGCAATTGAATGTACTGACCGTCGGCTCGAGCACAAAGAACCCGTGATGGCGGGTATGCAGACCTCAGCAATGGAGCATCCGGACGAGGCCGTCGCGTATCCAACTTGCGGATGACCCCGAGGCGTCCTTTGCCCCGAAATCGACGCCAGCGTGACGCTCACTCGCACAAGTTCGCGCCAATGTCGATCTCGCGGAGACCCGACCCGCCCCGTAATTAACCGGCCTGCTTGGCCGGCGGGCGGTAGAAGATCACCAGCTGGCCGATGGCCCCGGCCAAGCCGAGCACCAGCGAGATCAGGAGCCCGTGCCAGCCGTCCATCCAGTTCTTCCCGAATACCAGGTAGTCCAGGCTGAACTTGCCCGCGCCCAGCGTGGCCACGCCCACGGCGCTGACCGCCAGCACCAGGTTGTATTCCCAGCCCTCCTTGACGATGAAGAAGCCGTTGGCGCGGTGCACCGTCCAGGCCGCGACCAGCATCAGCGAGACGAAGCCCGCCGCCGGGATCGGGGTCAGAAACCCGGCGGCCAGGCCGAGGCCAGCGGCCATTTCCGTGGTCGCCGCCACGGTGGCGTGGAACTTGCCGGGCCTCATGCCGATGCTCTCGAACCAGCGGGCGGTGCCCGGGATGCGGCCACCGCCGAAGAACTTGTTGTAGCCATGCGCGGCCAAAGTCACGCCCAACACCAGCCGCAGGATCAGTACTCCGACGTCATGGAACGTGTCATATGAAGTCATAACTGTAAACCTAGATCATGGGGGCGGGTGGTCAAGACAAGAGCCGCCGAGCAGCTACGTCGCTTTATCCGCTGGTACGTGTGGGAATATAGCGGGCGTTCCGACGTCGGCCCGATCAGTAGCAACACCACCAAGGGGGTGCACCACGGCTGGCACCGCACGCGGCGGCGCCCACCGCAATGCGTCAAGCCGCCGTGGGTCTGCGCCTATCGAGCACTCCGTGGTGTTGCTGGATGGCACATCGAGCCACCCACGGGAGCTGCTGGGCAATAAGGGCCACGGCATCGAGGCGATGCGCCGGCACAACCTGCCGGTGCCGCCGGCGTTCTGCATCACCACCGCGGTGGGCCTGCGGTATCTCGCCGACCCCGCGGCGACCATGGACGCCGTCTGGGACGACGTGCTCGACCGGACGCGCTGGCTGGAGGAACAGACCTCGCGCACGTTCGGGCGAGGCCCGCGCCCCCTATTGATCAGCGTGCGCTCCGGAGCCACCCAATCCATGCCGGGCATGATGGACACCATCCTGGACCTCGGCATCAACGATGCCGTCGAGCAGGCGCTCGCGGCGGCCGGCAGCCCGGATTTTGCTCATGACACCCGCCGGCGGTTCTCCGAAATGTATCGGCGCATCGTGGGCGTCGGCGAACAAGAGTCGGTGCCGTCGGACCCGTACGCGCAGTTACGCGCCGGCATCGAGGCGGTGTTCGCCTCGTGGAATTCGCCGCGTGCGGTCGCCTATCGCGCCCACTACGGAATTGACGATCAGCACGGCACCGCCGTGGTCGTGCAGGCGATGGTATTCGGCAACCGCGGCCCCAATTCGGGTGCCGGGGCGTTCTTTTCACGCAATCCGATCACCGGCGACAACGAGCCGTTCGGCGAATGGCTACCCGGCGGCCAGGGCGACGACGTGGCGTCGGGCTCGGTCGACGTCGAACCGATCGTTGCCTTGCGCGAGGAGCAGCCGGCCGTCTACGACGAGCTGATCGATGCCGCCCGCGGCTTGGAGCGGCTGAACTCCGACATACAGGAGATCGAGTTCACCGTCGAGGACGGCAAGCTGTGGTTGTTGCAGACCCGGGCGGCGGAGCGCTCGGCGCAGGCGGCGGTGCGCTCGGCGCTGCAGCTGCGACACGAGGGACTCATCGATGATGCGGAGACGCTGCGGCGGGTGACCCCGGCGCATGTGCAGACCCTGCTGCAACCCGCGCTGCAACCCGAAATACGTTTAGCGGCACCGCTTTTAGCCAAAGGATTACCGGCATGCCCGGGGGTGGCCTCAGGCAAGGCGTACATCGATGTCGACGAGGCGCTACGCGCCGTCGACCGCGGCGAGCGGGTGATCCTGGTGCGCGACCACACGCGGCCCGAAGACGTGTCGGGCATGCTGGCCGCGCGGGGCATCGTCACCGAGGTGGGCGGCGCCTCCAGCCATGCGGCGGTGGTGAGCCGCGAGCTGGGCCGGGTGGCCGTGGTGGGCTGCGGCCACGGAGTCGCGGCAGCGCTGGCGGGCAAGCACATCACCGTCGACGGCGCCGAAGGCGAAGTGCGCGAAGGCAACCTGAGCCTGTCGGCGTGGTCCGAAGACGATACGCCGGAACTGCGCGAGCTGGCCGACATCGCACGGCGGATCAGCCCGCTGCGTGCGCACTCCGCGGGCGAGCACCTGCGATTGGACGACAGCTCCGAGGCCGCGGTGCGCGCCATGCTGGACAGCGGGCATGCCGACGTGGTTTCGGCGACGCCCTTGATCGTGATGCTGACCGCGCTGCGCCTGGCACCGGGGTCCGTCTCATGACTGAATTGGCCGTGCTGCAAGGGGTTCGGCTCAAGGGCCGGGTGAATCCTGCCGACCTGGCCGCGACGCTGAGTGCGGACCTTGGCGACATCGCCCCCATCGTCGAGCGGTTGACCGCTGCGGGGCTGCTGACCGAAGGCGCGACGTTGCGGATCACCGGTAGCGGCAGCGACCGGCTCGCGGCGTTGCTCGCCGAGGAGCGCGAGGGCATCGATCCGGCCGCGATGGCCGCCGCCTACGGCGACTTCCGCGCCGTCAACGCCGATTTCAAACGCCTCGTGACCGATTGGCAGCTCAAGGGCGGACCGGAGGGCGTTCCCAACGCCCACGACGACGCCGACTACGACGCCGCGGTGTTGGCCCGCCTCGACGACCTGCACGCCGGCACGATGCCGATCATCGCGGCGGCCGCCGCACAACTGCCGCGGCTCAGCGCCTACGCGGCGAAACTGGCTGCGGCACTGGACAAAGTGAGGGCGGGCGAGACCACCTGGCTGACGCGGCCGTTGATCGACTCCTACCACACGGTGTGGTTCGAGCTACACGAAGAGCTGATTGTCGCCGTCGGTCTGACGCGCGAAGAAGCGGCCAGATCCGGCGATGCGCAATAGCTACAACGCAGCGTCGAGCAGCGCCAGGTAGGCATCGATATCGGGCAGGGCCGACGCCGCCGCGTGCACGCTGATCGCGATTGTGTCACCGATCCCGTGCACCCCGTGCGTCAGGCCCATCATCGGCGACAGCGCAGGGTATCCCGACGTCAGCACCACCCGGGGACCGCCGAAGTTCAGATCGGCCGCCCCACGGTTGACGCTGGACACCACGGTGTTGCCGGACACCTGCGTCGCGCGCTCCTGCACATCGAATTGCCCGATGCCCCACCGCAGCAGTCCGGCGGGCACCGCCGCGAACGCGCGGTCGGCGGCCCGGGTGGCCGGGTGCTGGAAGCGGCGCCGGCCGTTAGCCAAATCGGCCGCGATCCGCTCGGCGCGCGCGTCCGGCGCGAGCTTGGGGTAGAGCCCCACCACGACGTTGCCGAAGTGGTTGTACGCCCGCGGATTACCGGGCTTGGCCATCGGCACCTCGACCCCCAACGAATCGCATTGCTCACCAAGCAGATCGGCGAGGGCCTGCGATACGGCGCTCAGCACGCCGACGGTGACTGTGGGACCGGGCAGCTGCGAACGGTGTCGCACCAACGTGCGTACCGCGCGGACGCCGTCGGGTCGCGCATTCGTCGGCAGCAGCGGACGCGGCCCGGCGCCGGAGGCCAGGAGGCCCGCGCGGATGTCGCGCTCCAGCCGGCGATGGGTGCGAGCCGCCTGGGCGGCACGCCAGGGCAGAAAACCCGGCCGCGGGCTGGGCACCTCGGGCAGGGCCTCGGGCCGGCCGAACAGCCACGCCGCCATCGCCGCCGAGCGGGCGCCGTCGGCCAGTGCGTGCGCGACCTGCAGCACCGCGACGGTTCCCGGCCCGCTGACGCCCGGAATGCCTCGCACCCGGGTGAATACGTGCAGCCGCCAGGCCATCCCGCGAACGTCCAGTTGATCGTCGGCAAGGCCGGCGACGGTCGCCAGGACGCCGTCCCAGCTGTGCTCGGCGCGCTCGTGGCGCACCACCTGCTCAGGCGTGACGCCCATCGGTACCCACTGCGGGTAGCGCAACGGGCCCCGGTCTAGCACTCGCATCGTCAGCGCCGGTTCGGCGTTGGCCCGCCGACAGAGTTGGACGACGGTATGCGCGTAATCCGCTGGCACACCATCGAATGCATAGAGCAAGAACTCGTCGCTGGGAATCTTGGCCGACATCCAGTAGAACTGCGCATCGACGGCAGCCATCCGGTGCGTTGACCCGGCCCGAGCCACGGTGTCAGCCGGGTGAGCCGATGAACCCGAGCATCAGGTCGGCGACCTTGTCGGGTTGTTCGAGCTGCAGGAAGTGGCCGGCGTGTTCGACGATGCCGACCTCGCTGCCCGCGGGCAGCACCTTTTCGGCCCAGCGCGCGAAAGCCGGTGTCATGCAACCGTCGTCGCGGCCATGCAGGTACAGGCACGGCAGCACGGGTTCTTCCGTCCACAACTGGTTCAGTTGGGCATACTGCGCCGACGGCAGGGTGTTGCGAATGGTGGCGCGGTACGGTCCCAGCGCTGCGCGCCAGCCCGCCGGCGCCCCAATCGCGGCGTCGACGTGACGCAAGTCCTCATCGGCGCGATAGCCTGGCGACCACCGCCGCCACAGCAGCGGCAACAACCAGGACGCGGAACGCTCAGGCAGCCAAGGCAATTGGAAGTACATGATGTACCAGCTGCGAAACACCTGCCGCGCCAGGTGGGCGGCCAGCCGGCCGCGCTCGACCGCGCCACCGCCGCGCCGCCGGAACGCCGCCGACGGCGGAACCGACATGATCACCGCCTTGGTGAACGGGCTGTCGGGCATGGCGGCCAGGCCGGTGCCGGCGATCGCGCCCCAGTCGTGGCCGATGATCACGTCGTTCTCGGTGCCGCCCGCGGCCGAGCGCACGCGCAGGGCGTCGTCCATCAGCGCGCCCACCTGATAGCTGCCGTCGACCGGGATCGACGACGGCGCGTATCCGCGCATGAACGGCGCGACCACCCGCCACCCCGCCTCGGCGAGCCGGGGGGCGATTTTGCGCCAGCCGTAGGGCGTGTCGGGAAAGCCGTGCAGACACAGCGCGATGGGGCCGTCTTTCGGCCCCCAAGTGAGGGCCTTGAGGCCCCCCGCAGAGCCGGTCACATCGATCCAGCCTGGTTCAGCCATGTCCACTCCCTGCTCGACGTCTCCGCAGGGATCAACCTAACCTGTGCGGCCTCACGACGCACCGACCCTGGTGGATACGGGGTCAAACCGGCGCTGTGAGAGCGGTTTTCACCGTTGCAGCGCGGCGGCTCGCTCCAACTCGGCGACGATGATCTTGCGCATGCCATACATCGCGTTGGTAGCCGCCGCCGCCCGCGTGCGATCGGGATCGCTGATCAGTTCGTAAAGCCGGTCTGGGACGATTTGCCAGCTCATCCCGAAGCGGTCTTTGAGCCAGCCGCATTGCGATTCCTCGCCGCCGTCGGTCAGCCGGTCCCAGTAGTAGTCGACCTCATCCTGGTCCTTGCAGTGGATCGTGAACGACACCGCTTCGGTGAACTGGAAGTGCGGACCGCCGTTGATCCCGATGAACCGGGCGCCGTCCAGAACGAAGCTGCCGGACAGGACCCGGCCAGGTTCGCCCGGTCCGGCGTCGGTGGTCTGGTTGAAGCCCTCGATGTGGGAGTTGGGGAACACCGAGGTGTAGAACCTGGCGGCCTCCTCCAGGTTGTCGTCGAACCACAACGACGGGGTGATCGATGGCATGTTCTGGGCCTCCTTGACGGCTCGTTGGTCTCTGCCCTTGATAGACCCCGCCACTGACGAAAATTCACCGCGTCGTCCACCCGCGGAACAGTGCTTAACCGGCCTATGTAACGTCAGGTCGCATGAGCACCGTCAGCAGCAGTCCCGAGACGGTTGAGTTTGCCGGCGTGGACGGGATCACCCTAGTCGCCGACGAATGGAATCGCGGCTCCGACGGCGCCGGGCGACCGAGCATCCTGATGTTGCACGGGGGCGGCCAGAACCGGTTTTCCTGGAAAAACACCGGCCAGACACTCGCCGATGAGGGGCTGCACGTGGTGGCGCTGGACTCGCGGGGACACGGAGACAGCGCGCGCTCTCCCGACGCCGACTACGAGATCGAGACACTGACGGCCGACGTCATGCGGGTGCTGGACGCGATCGGCCGGCCGGTGACGATCATCGGGGCCAGCATGGGCGGGCTGACGGGAATCCTCGCCGCTCACCGGGCGGGTCCCGCGAAGGTGACCCGGTTGGTGCTCGTCGACGTGGTCCCCCGATTCGAAAAGGGCGGCAGCGCCCGCATCCGCGACTTCATGTTCAGTGGCCTTCACGGCTTCGAATCGCTGGAGCAGGCCGCCGACGCCGTCGCCGCCTACCTGCCCTACCGAAGCAAGCCGCGCAGCCCGGAGGGGCTGAAAAAGAACCTGCGCCTGCGCGACGGCCGCTGGTATTGGCACTGGGACCCCGCCTTCATGACCAAGCCCGGCGACGATCCCGAACTGCGCACCGAGAGCTTCGAGCAGGCCGCCAAGAACCTGACGATCCCCGTCTTGCTGATCCGCGGCAAGCTGTCCGACGTGGTGAGCCCCGAGGGCGTTCGGCACTTCCTGGCCACCGTGCCGCGCGCCGAGTTCGTCGAACTGTCCAACGCCGGGCACACCGCGGCCGGCGACGACAACGACGCGTTCAGCGACGCGGTGGTCGCATTCGTCAATCGCCGTTAAGGCTAATTCGCCGGCTTCTCCGCGTGCCCGCCGAATTGCTTGCGCATCGCCGAGAGCGCCTTATTGGCGAAGTCGTCGAGTGAACGCGAGGCGAAGCGGGACTGCAACGCGGTCGTCAGCACCGGCGACGGCACGCCCTCGTCGATCGCCGCGATGGCGGTCCACCGGCCCTCCCCGGAGTCGGAGACCCGGCCGGAGAACTCCTTGAGGTCGGGCGAGTCGTGCAGCGCGATCGCCGTCAGGTCCAGCAACCACGAGCCGATGACGCTGCCGCGCCGCCACACCTCGGCGACCTCCGGAATGTCGAAGTCGTACTCGTAGAACTCGGGGTGCTCCAGCGGCGCGGTTTCGGCGTCACCCTCCTGCACTTGCTTGCCGATGTCGGCATTGCGCAGAATGTTCAGCCCCTCGGCGAGCGAGGCCATCATTCCGTACTCGATGCCGTTGTGCACCATCTTCACGAAGTGCCCGGCGCCGGCGGGTCCGCAGTGGAGATAGCCCTGCTCCGACCGCGCGGCCTCGCCATCGCGACCCGGCGTGCGAGCCGCGGCGTCGACGCCCGGTGCGACGGTGGCGAAGATCGGCTCGGCGTGCAGGAAAGCCTCGTCGTCGCCGCCGATCATCAGGCAGTAGCCGCGTTCCCGGCCCCACACGCCGCCGCTGGTGCCGCAGTCGAGTAGGTGAATGCCGCTCTCCGACAGCGTTTTCGCGTGGCGGATGTCGTCTCGGTAGTAGGAGTTGCCACCGTCGATGACGATGTCATCCGACTCCAGCGTCTTGGCCAGTTCCTCGATGACACCCGTCGTGATGGTGCCGGCCGGCACCATGACCCAGATGACCCGCGGCGCCGTCAGCTTCTCGGCGAGCTCCTGCAGCGAGCCCACTCCGGTGGTCTTGTCCTCCCCCGCCATCGCCTTGACCGCGTCGGGGTTGTGGTCATAGACCACGCATTCGTGTCCGCCCTTGGCGACGCGTCGGACGATGTTCGCGCCCATCCGGCCGAGGCCGATCATCCCAAGCTGCATCGTGGGTGTCTCCTTACTGTTCGGTGGGCTTGCTAGGCGGCAGCCACGGCTCGTGCCAGCTGTGGTGACCCCGCAGCAGCGCCTGTGCGGCCTCGGGTCCCCACGAGCCCTGGTCGTACTGGTGAACACGGCCCGGCTTGTCCAGCACGGGCTGCACAATGCGCCACGTCTCTTCGATGGCATCTTCGCGGGCGAACAACTGGCGGTCTCCGTTGAACGCGGCGTAGAGCAACCGCTCGTAGGGCCGGACCGGTTCGCCAAGATCCTCCGCGAACGACGAATCCAGGTGAACGTCGTGCCACGAATCTCGGGCCTGGGCGGACAACTGCAGCCGCATCCCGGGGTCGGGATCGATGCGCAGCACGATCTCGTTGCACTCGGGCGGCCGGCGGTTGGGCAGGAACGAAAATCCGGGGACGTGATGCAGGAACATCCGGACCTCGGTTACCTTCTCCGGCAACGCCTTTCCGGCCCGCAGGAAGATCGGCACGCCGGCCCAGCGCCAGTTGTCGATCTCGGTCCGCAGCGCGATGTAGGTCTCGGTGGTGGAATCCTCTGCCACACCGGCGACGTCGGTGTAGCCGCGGTACTGCCCGCGGACGCAACGTTGGGGATCCAGCGCGGGCATCGCACGGAAAACCTCGGCCTTCTTGTCGTTCAGGTCGTCAGCCCCCGCACCGACTGGGGGCTCCATGGCGACCAGGGCAAGCACCTGCAGCAGGTGGTTTTGCACGACGTCGCGAAGTGCGCCCACCGCGTCGTAGAACTTGCCGCGGTCCTCGATGCCGAAGTCCTCGGCCATGGTGATGTGGATTTCGGAGATGCTGTCGCGGTCCCACAGCTTGGCGAGCCCTTGGTTGGCGAACCGCAGGTATTGCAATTCTTCGACGGGTTGTTTACCCAAAAAGTGGTCCACGCGCAGGATTTGGTCTTCGTCGAGCACCGCGCGCAGCCGCTCGTTGAGGTCGCGCGCCGAGTCCAGGTCGTGGCCGAACGGCTTCTCCACCGCCACCCGGGCGCGCTCCAGCAGGTCGGCTTTCGCCAGGTTCTCCACGATGGGTGCGAACAAGGCCGGCGGCATTTCCAGGTAGTAGAGCGGATGGGAGTCTGAAGGGATCTTCTTGGCGAGTTGCTTGTAGAGGTTGGCGTCGGTGACGTCGCCGTGCAGGTAGGACAGCCGGTCCGCCAGCCGCTCGAACACGGCGTCGTCGAACGTCTCGCCCGATGCCTTGATGGCGTCGCGCGCCCGATCCAGCAGCTGCTCGATGGTGATGTCGTCACTGGCGACACCCACGATCGGGTGGTTCAGCATGTCGCGGCGCTCGAGCCGGTACAACGCCCGAAACGTCATTTTGCGCGCAAGATCACCGGTGATTCCGAAGATCACCAGCAGGTCGGATGGGTTACTGTCGTCCTCGGCCAAAACCGCTCCTCCCGAAAGTCACCTGATCGGCTCCCTTGAGAGCACTACCCGCGGCTGGCGGAGTCAACACTAGACACTGCCGATAG
Organism: Mycobacterium sp.; assembly: GCF_036273375.1. Classification (GTDB taxonomy): domain Bacteria; phylum Actinomycetota; class Actinomycetes; order Mycobacteriales; family Mycobacteriaceae; genus Mycobacterium. The sequence continues at coordinate 53,166 of NZ_DASUHS010000011.1, forward strand.
GGCCGACAACCCGAGTGGATCGCGGCCTTGAAAGGATGGTCGGCATGGCTGATGCGCTGCACATCACGGTCTACATCCTGGCCGGGATTGCAGCGATCGAAGGTGTCGCGCTGATCGTGCTGTGGCGGTTGCTCGTGGGTAGTCAGCAGGAGCTCGACGAGATGCGCCAACGGACCGACACCCGCAATCAGCTGCTGCTGGGTGGTCGCGAGGCCGTCAAAAGGGTATGGAACACCGCCAACCTGATGCGCAAGGAAGGTTTCGGCGCGGCGGTGCGCAGCAGCATCGAGGACCTCGCGGACTGGGCCGAAGTCGAGCGACCCGACCTTGCCCGCGTCACCCCGGACGGCCGGGTGGTGATCTTGTTCTCCGACATCGAGGAATCCACGGCACTCAACGAGCGCATCGGCGACCGGGCGTGGGTCAAGCTGATCAGCTCGCACGACAAGATGGTCTCGGATCTGGTGCAGCGAAGGTCCGGTCACGTTGTCAAGAGTCAGGGCGACGGATTCATGATCGCGTTCGCGCGCGCCGAGGAAGCGGTCTGGTGCGGTATCGACCTGCAGCACGCGTTGCGCAGGGATGCGAAGCGCAAGCGGCGAGAGGAGATTCGGGTGCGGATCGGCATCCACATGGGCCGTTCGGTGCGTCGCGGCGATGATCTGTTCGGCCGCAACGTCGCAATGGCGGCACGGGTCGCCGCCCAAGCGGTCGGTGGCCAGATTCTGGTGAGTCAGCCGGTGCGAGACGCGCTCTCCGATTCCGATGGCATCCGATTCGACGACGGGCGCAATGTGGAGCTGAAGGGCTTTTCGGGCACCTACCGCTTGTTCGCCGTTGAGGCCCCGGCCGATCCAGACTCGGGCTAAGCGCCTTCCCCGTTGTATTCGGCCAACCGCTGATGCAGGCGATCCCGGACCTCGTCAGCGGTGTATGCGCGGCGTTTGCGTTGGTCACGAACCACCAGCACGCCCCCGGCGACGACGCCGGCCGCCCCGGCCAGGCCAAGCCACTTCCACACATTGCGCATGACACCAGGCTATGCGCAGCCAGGTCGTTATGGTCCGGTTGTGATTGACTTGTGTGCCCGCACATACGGTGACGCATTGAGCGTGACGTAACGCCGGGCTCGTGATGGCGACGATATTGGCGAAACCTGCAGCGGCGAACGGGCTTACACGAAGATGCTCACCTTGAACCAAGCGCTCGAAGAGACCCGGACCGGTGATCTGTGGCTGTTTCGCGGGGGTTCGGGACCCGACCGCGCCATCCAGACGTTGACCAACAGCCCGGTGAACCACGTCGGCATGACGGTGGCCATCGACGACTTGCCGCCGTTGATCTGGCACGCCGAACTGGGTGACAAGCTCGTTGACCTGTGGACGGGAACGAATCATCGTGGCGTGCAACTCAACGATCTTGCGCAGTCGGTATTGCAGTGGTCGCAGCGCTACCACCAGCGGTGCTGGCTACGCCAGCTCACTCCACCGGCCAATCGCGAGCAAGAGAACAAGCTGTTGCGCGTGATCGCCCGGATGGACGGCACCGCGTTTCCCACCACCATGCGCTTGACCGGCCGGTGGTTGCGTGGCCGGCTGCCGAACGCCTACGACTGGGTGCGGGGAATCCCGTTGGTGGACGAGAAGGTTCGAGAATCGACGGAGCGACGCAAAGAGCGCCAGCGGCTCGGCCTGGAAGCGGCGTACTGCGCGGAGACGGTGGCAATCACCTACGAAGAAGTGGGTTTGCTCACCACGGAGAAGTACTCGAACTACTTCGACCCGGGCTCGTTCTGGAGCGGTGACAAGCTTCCGCTCGCACCGGGCTACGCCCTGGGCGACGAAATCGAGATTGCGATCGGCTAGTCGAGGACTAGTCGATCGCCAACTCGCCCATCTCCGACCAGCCTGTGGCATCGATGGTCTGGTTGATGATCTTGGGCGTGGACTTCAGCGCCGGCGGCAGCTCTTGGATGAAGCGCTTGAAGTGGTCGCTGTTGACATGGACGCCGCCCGCCTCATCGTCGCGGAACGCCTCCACCAAAACGTACTCAGCGGGGTTATCCAGGCTGCGCGACCACTCGAACCAGAGATTGCCTTCCTCGGCCCGGGTGGCCTCGGTGAACGATGCGACGAGTTCCGGCCAGCGGTCGGTCCACTCGGGTTTGGTCTCGAACTTGACGACGATGAAGATCATTGCGGCCCCGCCTCGGTTCGCTGCTTCCAATAGGCCCGCCCGATCTTGCGGGCAGCGCCAGCCTATCCGGGCCGTGGGTGGCGCCGCGCTGGCGTCCACCGGTCGAACGCCGCACGTAGTTTGCTTGGGTAATGGTTAGAGCAAAGTGTGCTCATGCGTCACATATGACACATGAGCACACTTTTGGCCGAACTATGCTCTCCGCGGTTAGTGGTGTAGCTCACAAATTAGTCGCCTATGGCGGTATTTCACTATTCTGCGGAACGGCCGGACCGCCGGTGCCTACAGCACAGGAAAGCCTCTCCATTATTGCCGACAGTCAGCGTTCTATTTGTTATTGATATGCAATTACCCCGTGGCCAGAATAAAGGTATTTCAGACACCCGGCGGAGGCGGATCCGCCGGCGCCGGAGCGTCGATCAAGACGGCCGGCGGTGGCGGCGGGGCATCCGGCGGGGGCGGGGCGTCCGGCGGGGGCGGGGCGTCCGGCGGGGGCGGCGGAGCGTCCGGCGGCGGCGGCGCGCCGTCGTCCGGCGCCATCGGAAGGAACATGTGGTGGGTGAATCCGGCCTGGTAGGCGCCCGCACCGCCGAGGTGCACGCCGCCACGCTCTCCGCTGGAAACGGACGTTCCATCCGGCAGCGTCACCGCGGTGTGGCCACCGTTCCAGCCGATAACCACGGCGTTGGGGGCGGTTCCATATTGGAAGCCGCGCGCCAGCAATGCACCCTCTTCGTTTCCGGTGTTGAACCGACTCCCAAAAACGGGCCTGTCAGTCGCTGCATTCGCAATCCACGACGCAAGTCCCGAACAATCGGTGCCGGCGGGCGAATCTCCACCCGCAATATAAGGCGTGCCGGAGACCTGACCGATCAACGACATCAATGTTGCAATAACGACCATGGGCAGCGAGGCTAGCAATAACATTTATCGCGAACCAAAATTTGTGGCGCAGGTCATTCGCCGCATGGACGATGACGTGCGCCGCAGTTAGAGGAAACGGATTACAGGTCGGTATATTTCCCGCAGCAAAATATATGCGCTTCCGGGGGCGGCTCTGTAGCGTCCCGCGGACGCTTCCCGGTGGTTACCGATTAAGCGGGGTTGCGCCCTCGTTCGCGTTGCGCCGTCTCACGGTCGACGTCGGCCTGCTCTCGCTTTGCGCGGGCTCGCACACGCTTGCTCCGTTCGTCCACCCGGTGCAGCCGCTCGCGTTCGCGCTCCGCGGCCGCGCCCTCGCGTTCGTCCGCGCGCTGGCAATCAGCGATCTTTGGTCAGATCGGAGTCCATACTCCGCGGTTCCAAATTCCCCAGTTACCGGCGCCGGTCGGGTTCCACATCATTTGCGCTCCAGGCGCCCAGGCCGGTTGAGGTGGTTGGGGCGGGGCCCATGGCGGCGGAGGTCCCCAGGGCCCCCATCCTGCCGGGGCGGACGGGCCGCCCGGACGTTGCCAGTCGTGGCACTGATTCCAGTCCCAGTCCGAGACGTTGCCCCAGGCCGGGTTCCATGAATCACCGGGGCACCAGTGACCGGTGGGTAACGGGGCTGGGGCCGCATGGGCGACGGTCCTGCCGGTCAGACCCAGAGCAGACAGGGCCAACGCGCCGCCCACCATCACGCCCGTCGACCACCGCACCACCCGCTTTACAGTCGCCATCTCCCAAGGATTTCCCTCGGCGAGGATCTCGGCAAGTGGCAATTCGGATTCGTTCGGAAGTCTTCGGGTGAGGTCGGCGGCGGCCGCTCGCCATGTCGCGGCGCAACTCTCGCCGCGCGGTCACACTCCGAACTTGGCCCGCGCCTCTTCGGTCACCGGAGTGAACAGATTGACCAGGTTTCCATCCGGATCTCGGAACAACAACGCCCGGTTCCCCCAGGGCATCGTCGTCGGCGTCGTCACGACCTCGCCCACCTGGTCGCGGAGCCGCTCGTATTCGGAGTCCACGTCCTCGACGATGAACTCCAGGATGGCGCTTCGGTTGGCCGCGGCTTCGGCGGATCCGTTTCCAAATAGCGGGACGGTCTTGTCGCTGCCGATTGCCAGCGTGCCGACCGGGGTCGGGATCTCGGCGAACAGCTCGTTTCCCCAGGTCGCTGAGACCCCGGTGACCATCTCGTAGAAACCGACGAGCCGCCTGATGTCGGCCGTGATGATTCGGGTCGAAATGAACTTCATGCGGTCTCCCTCGAGGTCACAGTGGTGCGTGTCTGAGCACCGAATGCTAAACGCCGCCTCCGACAACCCGTTTGCCAATCGAGTGCGCCGAATCATTCGCCCGGAGGTCTCCGCGCCCTGCCATGCAACGCCAGGCACGGCTCCTGGCGCAAGCGCGAATGGCGCGGTAGCACGACCAAAGTTGGCGGGGCGCTGGCGTCGGCTCCGCCGCGGCGAAGATCTGCGCCGTCACCCGGCATCGAAGCTGTTGGCGGAACTAACTTTTCTCGAGAGTGGCTGCGGCTTTACGGATCACGTCGATGACGACCTCCGGCTGAGAGAGCCTGGGAACGTGGCTGCTGGTCGTCTCGACGGTGGTCGCCCCCGTGCGTTTCGCGAGAAAGCGCTCAAGATCAGGATGCACGGTATGGTCATCCTCCGCCACGATGAACCAGCCCGGCTTCGACTTCCATGCGAATGCATCAGCCTGGCGGTAAGCAACGTAGATTAAGTCCAATCACCTTCGCCTGTCTGAATTCAGGAGTCATCCATGGCCGACACCGATGCCGCAGCGACCCGAGCGGCGCGAGGTAACTGGATCAATGAGCACCTCGACACCTACCTGACTTCCGGTGGCACGCGGGGCCATATCTTCGACGTCAGTGCGGTCGGGGGCCGTGAGATGACGACGCACTGCTTGATCAGGTGCGTGGGCCGAAAGTCGGCGAAGGTTTACATCAGGCCGTTGATCTACGGCAACTTCGGTGGCGAGATCGTGATCGTCGCATCGAAGGGTGGCGCCGATACCCATCCGGGTTGGTACCTGAATATCTTGGCGAGCAACACGATCGGCGTGCAGATCGCGACCCAGGCGTTCGAGGCCACGTGGCGGGAACCCGAAGGCGAGGAACGGCATCAAGTGTGGTCCTACATGGCTCACCTGTACCCGCCGTACATCACTTGTCAGAAGTTGACGACCCGTCAGATCCCCCTGGTGATGTTGACGCCCGTTCGGCCGATCGACGTCTTCACCGCGGAGGACTCGCAATAAACGCCTGACGCGCAGCGGCGTTGTCACTAGACGTTGAAGCGGAATTCGACCACGTCACCGTCGGCCATGACGTAATCCTTGCCCTCCATGCGCACCTTGCCGGCCGCCTTGGCCGCCGCCATCGAGCCCGCGGAGATCAGGTCGTCATAGGAGACGATTTCGGCCTTGATGAAGCCCTTTTCGAAGTCGGTGTGGATCACCCCGGCGGCCTTAGGCGCGGTATCGCCCTGATGAATCACCCACGCCCGCGCCTCTTTTGGGCCCGCCGTCAGGTAGGTCTGCAGCTTGAGGGTGTGAAAACCAGCCCGCGCCAACGCATCTAGCCCACGCTCGGCTTGCCCGATGGACTCCAGCAGCTCGGCAGCCGACTCGTCGTCCAGCTCCTGCAGTTCGGCCTCGATCTTCGCATCGAGGAATACCGCGTCGGCAGGTGCGACCATCGCGGACAGCTCGGCCTTGCGGGCATCGTCGGTCAGCACGGATTCGTCGGCATTGAACACGTACAGAAACGGCTTCGTAGTCATCAGATTCAGTTCGCGCAGCAGTGACACATCGGCACCGGCCGCGAAGAGCGTCTTTCCCGCGTTCAGCACCGCGTCCGCGGCGACGGCCGCCTCGAGCACGGGCTTGCGGTCCTTATTGTTGCGGGCCTCCTTCTCCAGCCGCGGGATGGCCCTCTCCAAGGTCTGCAGGTCGGCGAGGATCAACTCGGTCTCGATCACCTCGATGTCGGAGCCCGGATCGACCTTGCCGTCGACGTGCACGACGTCGTCGTCGGCGAAGACCCGCACCACCTGGCAGATCGCGTCACACTCGCGGATGTTGGCCAGGAACTTATTGCCCAGCCCAGCGCCCTCGGAGGCACCTTTGACGATTCCGGCGATGTCGACGAACGTCACCGGCGCCGGCACGATCTTCTCGGAATCGAACAGCTCCGCCAGCTTGTCCAGCCGAGGATCGGGCAGCGGGACGACGCCCTCATTGGGCTCAATCGTCGCGAACGGATAGTTGGCCGCCACCACGTTGTTCCGGGTCAGCGCGTTGAACAAGGTCGACTTGCCGACGTTGGGCAAACCCACTATTCCCAGGCTCAGGCTCACGGGGAACCAAGTCTAGGGGTCTTGGTGGCGGCTGGTGCCGGGGACCATTGGTCACCGCCGACCTGCACCCCGGCATGGCACGCCCAGGATCCCTACGAGGTATTTACGGGCCTTTCGGCCCATTCCCGGTACGGTCTACATGTGTCAGCACAGCGGGCAAGTTCGACGGTGGAGGGTGCTCACCGTTCGATCCACCCAAATATCCCAGGTGTCCCCTGGTACGCAGCCCTGCTTATCGCCGTCAGCGCGACTGCTATCGGCTACGGAATTGACGCTGGTCACAAGGAACTGACCCACGTCTTCGCCGGCTTCTATATAGCCGGCTGCGTGGCGGCGGTGCTGGCGGTGCGCCAGGATGGCATCTTCACCACGATCATCCAGCCGCCCCTGATCTTGTTCGGCGCGGTCCCGGGCGCCTATTGGCTGTTCCACGACGCCAAAGTGGGCCGCCTCAAAGACCTGCTGATCAACTGCGGCTACCCGCTGATCGAGCGCTTCCCGCTGATGCTGGGCACCGCCGGCGGCGTGCTGGCGATCGGGCTGACCCGCTGGTATTTCGGAAACACTTATAAGAAAAGCACCACGGCGGATACCTCTGAGGATGCTCCGGGGGCCGCCAGTGTCGGCGTCAAGTCCTTCTTCAACGGCATCGTCGCCAAAGCGCAGTCGGCGCTGCAGTCCGATAACGACGCGGACGACGCCGACGACACCGCCGGTTCCCGCCGCGGCCGCACGTCGGGCTCTTCGTCAAGGACCCGCCGCACGACACGCAGCACCCGCTCCGCCACGCGTTCGGCCCGGACCCGCTCCCGGCATTCACGCGAGCTGCTCGGCGATGAGTCCGAAACGATCGAGCAGTCCGAGCGTCCGAGGCGCAGCACCCGGCGCGGCGCCGCGTCGGCCCGCGATTATGACGCCGGCGAGCCGCCCCGACGTCCGCGCCGCCGGCCCCGGCCGGATGCCGACCCCGATCCGCGTGGCCAATCGCCCCGGGAAGCCCGTCGCGAACCGCGCACGCGGCGCAATCCCTACGAACGGCCCACCCCGCGGAGCAGCCGTTTCGACGGTCTTGAGTCCTACGGCGACAGGTACGACCCGCCGAGCGGCACAAATTTCGGGGGCCGGTATGACAGCCGGTACGAAAGCCGCGAGCCGTACGAGCCGTCCTATGAACCGAGGCGCCGGCGGCCCCCGTCAAACGGCTCCAACGGGACGCATCACCCCATCTCGCAGGTCCGCTACCGCGGCGCGGGCTCGCAAGACCCGCCGCGCGAGCCGCACACCGAGCGTCGCAGCCGCTCGCGGACACCCGGACGGTCACCGGCGGAATCTTGGGAGTACGACGTCTGAGGCGCTGCGCGGCTCAGCGAACCGCACGGATCTCGCGCGGCAGCGCGAACACCAGGGTCTCCTGAGCGGTCGTGACCGGCAGCACCACGTCGTAGCCGCACTCGGCTAGCCGCGCCAGCACGCCCTCCACCAGGACCTCGGGGACCGATGCCCCCGAGGTGACGCCCACCGTGGTGACGCCTTCCAGCCACGCCGGGTCGATGTCGTCGGCCCAGTCGACCAGGTGCGCGGCCGCGGCCCCGCCACCCAGCGCCACCTCGACCAGCCGCACCGAATTCGATGAGTTGCGTGACCCGACGACGATCACCAGCTCACATTCCGGTGCCATCGCCTTGACCGCGACCTGCCGGTTCTGGGTCGCGTAGCAAATGTCGTCGCTGGGCGGATCCTGCAGCTTCGGGAACCGTTGCCGCAGCCGCTCGACGATCTCCATGGTCTCGTCGACCGACAGGGTCGTCTGCGAGAGCCACACCACCTTGTTCTCGTCGCGCACCGTCACGTTGTCCACGGCGGCAACCCCGTCGACCAGCTGCACGTGGTCGGGTGCCTCCCCGGCGGTACCCACGACCTCCTCGTGGCCCTCGTGGCCGATCAGCAGGATATCGTAGTCGTTGCGAGCGAATCGCCTGGCCTCGTTGTGCACCTTGGTCACCAGAGGGCAAGTCGCGTCGATGGTGTGCAGGTTCCGGTCGGCGGCCGCCGCGTGCACCGTGGGGGCGACACCATGCGCTGAGAACACCACGATCGCGCCTTCGGGGACCTCGTCGGTCTCCTCGACGAACACCGCACCGGCCTTCTCCAGGGTGGTGACGACGTGGCGGTTGTGCACGATCTCGTGACGCACGTAGACCGGTGGGCCGTGCTTTTCCAATGCGCGTTCCACGGTCTCCACGGCCCTGTCCACGCCCGCGCAGTACCCGCGCGGTTCGGCCAGGAGCACTCGCTTACGGGCTGGGTCGCTGGCTACCGATCGCACCGCGCCGGGAATCCCCATGTCGATAGTCGGCGGCATGTCGTCCAGGGTACTGACTGCCGACACGGGTTTGCCAGCTCGCGCCGGTGGGCTTGGAGTTAGCCGCCGCTTAGGGCAATCTTGGACCCATGGGCACTGCACCGTATGGAGTTCGGCTGCTGGTCGGCGCGGCAACAGTCGCTGTCGAGGAGACCATCAGGCTCCCGAAAACCATCCTGATGTACCCGATGACACTGGCCAGCCAGGCGGCGCACATCGTGATGCGCTTTCAGCAGAACCTCGCCGAGCTGGCGATCAAGGGCGACAGCACCCTCGAATCGATCTTCCCGCCCAGGGATGAGAAGCCGGAATGGGCGACCTTCGACGAGGACCTGAACGACGCGATCGACATTGCCTATAGCCCGGCGCAAGACGGCGGTGAGGGCGAGCGCCGGGCCGAGGGCCGGTTCGCGCTGTACTCGGTGGCCGACGCGCACGAAGACGCCAGCGCCCTGACCAAGCCCGCCCGCCAATCGAAGAAGGCGGCCGCCAACGCCTCGGTTCCGCAACCCGAGGTGGTCACCGACCTGGACTACCCGTCGCTGACGCTGGCGCAGCTGCGGGCCCGTCTGCAATCGCTGAGTGTGGACGAACTCGAAGCCCTGCTGGCCTACGAGCAGGCCACCAAGGGCCGTGCACCGTTCCAGACGCTGCTCGCCAACAGGATCACCCGCGCGAACGCGAAGTGACCCCGGCCGTTACCTCCGAACCAAACTCCGCCGAGAACCCATTTCCGGTGCGCGCGGTGGCCATCCGGGTCGCGGGCTGGATCGACAAGCTCGGCACCGTCTGGGTCGAGGGCCAGCTTGCCCAGATTTCGATGCGACAGGACTCCAAAACCGTATTCATGGTGCTGCGTGACCCGGCCGCCGACATGTCGCTGACCGTGACGTGCCCACGCGATTTGGTGCTTGACGCGCCGGTGAAGCTGGCTGAGGGCACGCAGGTGGTGGTGCGCGGCAAGCCGTCTTTCTACACGGGCCGGGGCACGTTCTCGTTGCGGCTCACCGAGATTCGCGCTGTCGGGGTGGGCGAGCTACTGGCCCGCATCGATCGGCTGCGAAGGCTGCTGGATGCCGAGGGCCTTTTCGATCCTCGACTCAAGCGACCGATCCCCTTCTTGCCCAACAAGATCGGATTGATCACCGGCCGGGCCAGCGCCGCTGAACGCGACGTGACAACCGTGGCGGCCGCGCGCTGGCCCGGGGTGCGCTTCGCGGTGCGCAACACCGCGGTCCAGGGCCCAGGCGCCGTCGCCCAGATCGTCGAGGCGCTGGGCGCACTCGATCGCGACGCCGAGGTCGACGTGATCGTGATCGCCCGCGGCGGCGGCAGCGTGGAGGACCTGCTGCCGTTCTCCGACGAGACGCTGTGCCGCGCCATCGCGGCGTGCCGCACCCCGGTGATCAGCGCGGTCGGCCACGAACCCGACAACCCGTTGTGTGACCTCGTCGCCGATTTACGGGCGGCCACCCCCACCGACGCGGCCAAGAAGGTGGTGCCCGATACCGCCGCCGAGCAGCGGCTGATCGACGACCTGCGCCGGCGCAGCGCGCAAGCGTTGCGCAACTGGGTGTCCCGCGAGCAACGGGCGCTGGCCCAGATACGCAGCCGCCCGGTGCTGGCCGAGCCGCTGGCGGCGTTGACGGCGCGCGCCGACGAGGTTCGCCGCGCCCGATCGGCGATTCGCCGCGACATCACCCGGCTGGCCGCCACCGAGGCCGAACGTGTCGGCCACCTGAGCGCACGGTTGGCGACGTTGGGGCCGGCGGCCACACTGGCCCGCGGTTACGCCGTCGTGCAAGCCATCGGGGCGACGAACCGCGTGCTCCGTTCGGTCGACGACGCGCCGGCGGGCACGCGGCTGCGGGTGCGGGTGGCCGACGGCGCGGTGGCCGCGGTGAGCGAGGGACGGACCAATGGCGCGTAAAACCAACGGCGGGGACGACTCCACCCCAATAGAGGGCGAATCCATTACACCTATTAGTCACCTGGCTTATGAAGCGTGCAGAGACGAACTCATCGAAGTCGTTCGGGTGTTGGAGCAGGGCGGTTTAGACTTAGATGAGTCGCTGAAATTGTGGGAAAGAGGAGAACAGCTGGCTAAACGCTGCGAAGAGCACTTAGCTGGTGCTCGCAAGAGAATCGAAGATGCGCTGGCGGCAGGCGACGCCGAGGACGCCTGAATTCGGGGTACTAGAGCGCTGGGTTGAAAATCTTTCTCCAAACTGGAACACGTTTCAGTTATGCTTTCGGCCATGGGTGATGCATCACTGACGGCCGAACTCGGCCGCGTCCTGGTCACCGGGGGCTCCGGATTCGTCGGCGCCAACCTGGTCTCCACCTTGCTCGACCGCGGACATCAGGTCCGCTCCTTCGACCGTGTGCCCTCGCCGCTGCCACCACATCCGCAGCTTCAGGTGCTGCAGGGCGACATCACCGACACGGCCGTGTGCGCCCAAGCGGTCGACGGCATAGACACCGTCTTCCACACCGCGGCGATCATCGACCTGATGGGCGGTGCGTCGGTGACCGACGAGTACCGGCAGCGCAGCTTCGGGGTCAATGTCGGGGGCACCGAGAACCTGGTCCAGGCCGGGCGGGCCGCCGGGGTGCAGCGCTTCGTCTACACCTCGTCCAACAGCGTCGTCATGGGCGGCCAGAACATCGCCGGCGGTGACGAGACGCTGCCCTACACCAACCGGTTCAACGACCTGTACACCGAGACCAAAGTGCTCGCCGAACGATTCGTCCTGGGCCAGAACGGCGTTGACGGCCTGTTGACGTGTGCGATTCGACCCAGTGGCATCTGGGGCCGCGGCGATCAAACGATGTTCCGCAAGCTGTTCGAAAGCGTGATCGCCGGCCACGTCAAGGTGCTGATCGGGCGCAAATCGGCCCGGTTGGACAACTCGTACGTGCACAACCTGATTCACGGTTTCATCCTGGCGGCGCAACACCTGACCCCCGGCGGCACCGCGCCCGGCCAGGCCTACTTCATCAACGATGCCGAGCCGATCAACATGTTCGAGTTCGCCAGGCCGGTCGTCGAGGCCTGTGGGGAGAAGTGGCCGCGGGTCCGGGTGAACGGCCCCATCGTGCGCGCGGCGATGACGGGTTGGCAGCGGCTGCATTTCCGGTTCGGGATACCAGCGCCGCTGCTCGAGCCGCTCGCCGTCGAGCGGCTGTATCTGGACAATTTCTTCTCGACCGCGAAAGCGTCCCGCGATCTCGGGTATCAGCCCCTGTTCAATACCGAGCAGGCGCTGTCGGAATGCCTGTCGTACTACGTCGAGATGTTCGACGAGATGAAGCGACAAGCCCTGGCGGACAAGGCATCCGCCGCTCCGGCCGGCAGACAGCAGTAGAACCGGCGCCGAGATCGCCTAGCGAAAGCTCACCATCTCGGTGCCCCAGGCCGCGCGGATGTTGGCGTCGACATCGTGCGCGAGGGCATCACTGCGATCGATGATCAGGCAGGAACGGTCGTTCTCCGTATACGACGTCCATTCCGGCTCACCGACGGGGCCCGCGGGCCTGGCGTGCGCGGCGAAGTTGATCCATCGGGTCCGCACCCTCTTGGACACCGCCTTGGCGGCCTTGGTGCCGCCAAGCATCAGCGTGGGATCCTTGGGCGCACCGAGATTGCCCCAAACGTAAGGCAATTCGGTGGCATGCGCGGCCCCGACCATTGTCAGCTTCAGCAATGGGGTGGCGTAATCGAACCGGTACAGATACACCGGCGCCACGTGGGCGTGCCCCTCGGCGAGCCACACCGACGGCATCCGGAAGCCGACGTCGGTCGCAATGCTCAAACTCCGTGCCCTGCGCCGCAATCCGGAATACGTGGAGACGATTTCCTCTTCGGTGGGCAACTGCAGATCGGGTTGTTCGGCGGCAATCTGGTTGAACAACGACGTGATCGCTCTCGGAGTGATCGGCATCAGCGGCGACCTCAGCAACCGGAAGAGCATCGCCTCGTGCTTGTTGGTGCCGATGATCAACGGGACCGGATGTGAGCGGCCCTCTTGCGCAAGCTTGACCGGGTAGTCGGTCAGAACGTCGCCGTCGATGATCGGGACGAACGCCAGCGTTCCCGGGTTGCGCACCGGCACTTCGTCGAACACCCGCTGCGACGCGGCGAGAATCGCCTTCATCGGGATATCTACCAAACGTTGAGATTCCGACGGTGCGATCCCGAGCCGGTCGAGGAAGGCCTGCGCTACCCGTCCCGCACGTTCGCGGTCGTACACCGAAGTGGCCGGCGAGCTTTGCGCGATCGCCCCCGCGAACAGACCTTCGGCCGCAGGGCTGGCCAGCAGCGTGGTGACGATGCCTGCCCCGGCGGACTCGCCGAACAGCGTGACCCGCCGCGGATCGCCACCGAAGGCAGCGATGTTGTCGCGCACCCACTCCAGCGCCGCCAGCACGTCGCGCAGCCCGACATTCGAGTCGGAACGCCGGCCCGCGGTGTCGAACGATGACAGGTCGAGAAAGCCAAGCACCCCGAGCCGATAGTTGACGGTCACCACGATGACGTCGCCGTGGCTGACCAGTCTGCGGCCGTCGTAGAGCGTTTGGCTACTCGACCCCAGGACGTAGGCGCCGCCGTGCACCCACACCATCACCGGTTTGGCGTCACCCGGGTTGGTGTCAGCAGACGCCCAGACGTTGAGCCGCAAGCAATCGTCGCCCTGCGGTGCGCCCAAATCCAATGGCAGGTTGGGAAATACCGGTTGCGGGCAGGCCGGCCCGAAAGCGGTGGCGTCGGTGACCTCGGTGCACCGCGCGGGCGGTTCGGGCGCCCGGAACCGCAGCTCGCCGGCGGGCGCGGCCGCATACCGAAGGCCCTTCCACGCCTTGACGCCCTCCTCTTCGACGCCCCGGACCGGGCCGTAGTTGGTTTCGACCACGAGGTCGTCGATTGCCATGCGTGTGCAAAATCTCCTGAAGAACCTAGAAAAGGCGTTGCGTGAGGAACTCGACCACGCGCTTACGGGCTTCGAAGGCGGGGTGGCCGTCGACTTCGCGGACCTCGTCGGTGAGCACCGAGTGCGCCATCTTGCCGAAGCCGTGCTGATTGCCGGGGCCCGAATCGATGTCGATCACCTCGAAGGCATCACCGAGGCGCTCCTTGAGCGTCACGAACCGCTCGCCGGGCGCCATCTTGTCCTCGCTGAACCGCAGGCCCATGGCGCACAGGCCGTCATTAATGCACCGATCGGCCACGGTGGCCAGCTCTGATTCGCTCAGGCCGGGGTCGCGGCGCCGCGCGGCGCCCAGCGGGAATGGGACCGACGGCTGCGAAAGCACCGGCGCCAGCACGCTGTCGTCGACCGCGGCGGCCAGCGCGAACCCGCCGGTGAAACACTGGCCGATCACGCCGACGCCCTTGCCCGGCGTGGATGCGTTGAGATCACGGGCCAGCGCACGCAGGAACAGCGCCACCGGCCGCTGCTTGTTCAGCGCGAGCGCCGCGAATTCCCTTGCCACACAAGCTCGGCCGATCGCGCCGGTGAGGTATCCGGCCGTCTTGCTCCTGCCCGGCTCGCCGAACAGTGACGGCATGGCGACGGTGAAACCGTTGTCCACCAGGTGGTTACCCAGGGCGAGCACGCCGGGATGGATTCCGGGAATCTCGGGAATCAGCACCACCCCGGGGCCGCTGCCCTTGCGGTACACGTCATGGGTGTATCCGCCGCCGCTGAATGGTGCCACCGACCATCCGGACAGATCAGCCTCTGGTGCAGTCACGTTGACAGGATCCCTTTGCTCGCGCGGGTGAGCTAGCGGCTGGGCAACGGCGGTTGCGATTGCGTCGCCGACGCCAGCGTACGGAACTGATCGGTGTTTCCGGCGCCGGTTATCGCAATTTGGGTGGCACCGCCCGGACCGCTGAGCCGGGTCGTCCATACCGGCTCGGCGTCCGCGCCGCTTTGGCCGGAACCCTCATAGACCACCCAGCTGGTTCCGCCGACATCGACCGCTCCGGTCGGGTAGACCGACGGATGAATCGAGTTGACGAGCTTGTCCTCGTCGGCGTCGCTCTGGGTCAGGCTCAGATACATTCCGGTCGGACTGATGTAGCCGACGACCGAGATGGGCGCGTTCACCCGTTGACCGCTCGCGGGGTCGGTCCGTCCGCCCTGGATGCCACCGCGGTGGCCGGAGTTGGCCTGCCAGCCGGCGGGGAGCCGCGGTTGTCGGACGGGAAAGCCGAGTGCGGATGCGTCGGCACGCAGGGCCGCCCCCGCGTCATAGGACGGGACGGAGCCCTGGTGGCTGCCGAGCTGAAACGAGCACATGCCCAGCATGCCGGCCAGCACAACGCACCCGATGACCAGCGGAATCAGGGACCAGAACATGTCCCGGCCGTCCTGCAGCAGCCGGGGTTTCGCCGGCCTGGGGGCCGGTCCAGCCTGCGGAGACGGCGCGCCGGCTACGTTCCCCTCAAGCTGGGCATTCAGCGGCGGCTCCTCCGTCATGCCCCAAGTATCCCAGTTCCAGCGGACCGATCCGCTTCTGGGACAATCGACAACCATGACAGTTGAGGGCGAGCGCTCGACCGCCACCACCGGGCGGGCCCCAGCGCAGGGTCGACCGCGCGGTGAGGCTCCAGACCGCAACCTGGCTTTGGAACTGGTACGGGTCACCGAGGCCGGCGCCATGGCCGCAGGTCGCTGGGTAGGCCGCGGCGACAAAGAGGGCGGCGACGGGGCGGCCGTCGACGCGATGCGCGAGCTGGTCAACACGGTGTCGATGCGAGGCGTCGTCGTCATCGGCGAGGGCGAGAAGGACCACGCTCCGATGCTCTACAACGGCGAGGAAGTCGGCAACGGCGACGGCGCCGAGTGCGACTTCGCCGTGGACCCGATCGACGGCACCACGCTGATGAGCAAGGGCATGCCCAACGCCATCTCCGTGCTCGCGGTGGCCGACCGCGGCGCGATGTTCGACCCGTCGGCGGTGTTCTACATGAACAAGATCGCCGTCGGGCCAGAGGCCACGCACGTGCTCGACATCACCGCCCCGATCGCCGAGAACATCACGGCCGTCGCCAAGGTCAAGGCGCTGTCGGTGCGCGACATGACCGTGTGCATCCTGGACCGGCCGCGGCACGCCAAGCTGATCGAGGACGTGCGGGCCACCGGTGCCCGGATCCGGCTGATCACCGACGGCGACGTCGCCGGAGCGATCTCGGCCTGCCGGCCGCACTCGGGCACCGACATGCTGGCCGGGATTGGCGGCACGCCCGAAGGCATCATCGCCGCCGCCGCGATCCGTTGCATGGGCGGCGCAATCCAAGCGCAGCTGGCTCCCACGGACGACGAGGAACGCCAGAAGGCCATCGACGCCGGCTACGACCTCGACCAGGTGTTGACCACCGAGGACCTGGTGTCCGGTGACAACGTGTTCTTCTGTGCCACCGGGGTCACCAACGGCGACCTGCTCAAGGGAGTGCAGTACTACCCCGGCGGCTGCACCACGCAGTCGATCGTCATGCGGTCGAAGTCGGGAACCGTCCGGATGATCGAGGCCTACCACCGGCTTTCGAAACTCAACGAGTACTCCGCCATCGACTTCACCGGTGATACCTCCGCCGCCTATCCCCTGCCCTGACCACCGATCGAAGAACGAGGAAGCCACTTTATGGCCTTAGACAGCTCTGAAGACACCGAGTATCGCATCGAGCACGACACCATGGGCGAGGTCCGCGTACCCGTAAAAGCGTTGTGGCGCGCGCAAACTCAGCGTGCGGTCGAGAACTTCCCGATCTCGGGCCGCGGCCTGGAGCGCACCCAGATCCGCGCGTTGGGCTTGCTGAAGGGCGCCTGCGCGCAGGTCAACAAGGACCTTGGGTTGCTGGCGCCCGAGAAGGCCGACGCAATCATCGCCGCGGCGGCTGAGATCGCCGACGGCCAGCACGACGACCAGTTCCCCATCGATGTCTTCCAGACCGGCTCGGGCACCAGCTCCAACATGAACACCAACGAGGTGATCGCCGGCATTGCGGCGGCCAAGGGTGTGACAGTGCACCCCAACGACGACGTCAACATGTCGCAGTCGTCGAATGACACCTTCCCGACCGCAACCCACATCGCGGCCACCGAGGCCGCCGTGCGTCATCTCATCCCGGCGCTCGAGGTGCTGCACGACGCCCTGGCCGGCAAGGCCCGCGAGTGGCACACCGTGGTCAAGTCGGGCCGCACCCACCTCATGGACGCCGTCCCGGTGACGCTCGGTCAGGAATTCAGCGGATACGCCCGGCAGATCGAGGCGGGTATCGAGCGAGTGCGCGCGACGCTGCCCCGGCTGGGCGAGCTGGCTATCGGCGGCACCGCGGTCGGTACCGGTTTGAACGCCCCCGACGGCTTTGGCGCGAAGGTGGTCGAAACGCTGGTCACCTCCACCGGCCTGAGTGAATTGCGCACGGCGGCAAATTCATTCGAAGCGCAGGCGGCGCGCGACGGGCTGGTCGAGGCTTCCGGCGCGCTGCGCACCATCGCGGTATCACTGACCAAGATCGCCAACGACGTTCGCTGGATGGGGTCCGGCCCGCTGACCGGTCTGGCCGAGATCCAGCTGCCCGACTTGCAGCCGGGCAGCTCGATCATGCCGGGCAAGGTGAACCCCGTTCTGCCCGAGGCAGTTACGCAGGTCGCCGCGCAGGTGATCGGCAACGACGCCGCGGTCGCGTGGGGCGGTGGCAACGGCGCGTTCGAGCTCAACGTCTACATCCCGATGATGGCCCGCAACATCCTCGAGTCCTTCAAGCTGCTGACCAATGTGTCGAAACTGTTCGCCGAGCGCTGCATCACCGGCCTGGCCGCCAATGTCGAACACCTGCGCGAGCTGGCCGAGTCGTCGCCGTCCATCGTGACGCCGCTGAACTCGGCGATCGGCTACGAGGAGGCCGCCGCGGTGGCCAAACAAGCGCTCAAGGAGCGCAAGACGATTCGTCAGACCGTGATCGATCGGGGCCTGATCGGCGACAAGTTGTCGATCGACGAACTCGACCGGCGGCTCGACGTGCTGGCGATGGCCAAGGTCAAGCCCGAAGAGTGAACCAGCCGTCAGGGGGTGGCGGCGGTGGTCGACGAGAGTAAGGGTGGTTATCAATGACGGCTCCTCCCGGCGGTCCCTACGGCCAGGGGCCCTACGGAAGCAATCCGTATGGGCAGGACCCGCATTGGGGTGGCCAGCCGCAGGGCGGCCCTGGCCCCTACCCGCAGGGCGGGCCTGGTCCATACCCGCAGGGCGGGCCTGGCCCCTACCCGCAGGGCGGGCCTGGTCCTTATCCGCAGGGTGGGCCATACGCGTACCCACCGGGTGGCCCGTACCCGTACCCGCCCGGTGGTGCCCCCTACCCGAACCAGCAGTATTCCCAACCCGGACAGCAATTTCCGCCGGGTGGCCCGGGCGGGCCCTACCCCCCGGGGCCCCCGCGGGGTGGTCCCGGCTCGAAGCTGCCGTGGCTGATCGTCGCCGGTCTGGTCGTGCTGGCGGTCATCGCGCTGGTGGCGACGCTGCTGGTAATGCGAGGCGGCCATGACAACAAGCCGGCCACCGCTCCCTCAACAACGAGCACCTCGGTCGCACAGCCGAAAAACTCCGCGCAGAACGCGACCGATTGCACCCCGAACGTGTCCGGCGGCGAGATGCCCCGGACCGACTCGATTGCCGCCGGCAAGCTTTCGTTCCCCGCCAGCGCGGCGCCGGGCGGGTGGACGGTGTTCTCCGACGACCAGGGCCCGAACCTGATCGGCGGGCTGGGTGTCGCCCAGGACGTGCCCGGGGCCAATCAGTGGATGATGACTGCCGAGGTCGGCGTCACCAATTTCGTTGCCAGCATGGACGTTACGGCGCAAGCCACGAAGCTGATGCAATGCATCGTCGGGGGCCCCGGCTACGCGAACGCGCAGCCCACGCTCGGACCGACGAAGTCTTCGTCGATCACCGTCGACGGCGCCAAGGCCGCCCGGATCGACGCCGACGTCACGATCGCCGATCCCAGTCGCAACGTCAAGGGCGACTCCGTCACCATCATCGCCGTCGACACCAAGCCGGTCACCGTCTTCATCGGCAGCACACCCATCGGTGATGCCGCTTCGGCGGACCTCGTCGGCAAAATCATTGCCGCGCTGAAGGTCTCCAAGTCCTGACGCAGGTCGGCCCGGCTAGCCGGCCGGGCCCGTCGGCGCCGAGACGTGGGTGGCCTCGGATCGCCCGCGCAGTACCGTGGAATAGCATTCGGCCCACTGCGCGCGCTCGGCCTCGCCCGCGGCATCGATGGCACCCGCCGAGCACAGGATCCGCCGGTTGGAGGTCTTGGCGAGGTCGGCCAGCCGCGCGGCTTCGTTGACGGCGTCACCGATCACGGTGTATTCGTACCGGTTCTCGGCGCCTACGTTGCCGGCGAACACCCGACCCGCTGAGACGCCGACGCCGAAATCGACCGGCAGCCGCCGCAGTTGGGAGCCGAGTGCCCGGGCGGTCGCCAACGCCGACGATGCTGGCTCACTGGCCGGCAGCGGCACCCCGAAGACGGCCAGTGCCGCATCACCGGCGAATTTGTTGACCAGCCCGTGGTGTTCGTCGACGGCGCGCACGACGATCCGGAAGAAGTCGTTGAGCACCTCCGCGACCTCTTGCGGGGGGCGGCTTTCCGCGAGCCGGGTGGATTCCACCAGGTCGATGAAAAGCACGGCCGCTTCGACCACGTCCCCCGACAGCGATGCCCCCTCGTTGAGGGCCCGCTGTGCGACGTCGGCCCCGACGTGGCGTCCGAATAGGTCACGTAGCCGGTCTCGCTCGGCGAGCCCCGTCACCATTCGGTTGAATCCCGTTTGCAGACGCCCGATCTGGGAACGTTCGTAGGCGCCGACGTACGTTTCCATGCGGCCGTGCTCGACCTCGGCCATCGCGTCGACGACCTCGCCGACCGGATCCGAGATGGACCGCGAGGTCAGAATCATCGCGGGCAATCCCAATACCAGCGCCGCCAGCGACACCACCAGAATCGGCACGTCCAGCGAGGTGGACTTCTCGATCAGCCAGCCGTACGAGCGGAGAACGACCAGCGTCGCAATGACGGCGATGGGGAACGCGCTACACAGAAACCACAGCAGAACCAGCCGGGCATACACGCTCGGCACCGCCAGCCGCGGCTCGGCGCCCAATGTGGCGGCGCGCATGATGGGCCGCAGGGTGCGTTGCGCGATCAGCATCCCGGTGCCGGCGGCGGCCGATCCGCCGAGCAGCACGCCGAGCACAATGGGCAGCAGAAGCTGTACCCCGCCGGTCAGATTCAGCAGGATGAAGAGCCCGCCGGTCACCGCCCAGGACGTCACCAGGATTGCCGACTGACGCCCGGCCAGCTTCATCACGGCTTCGCGTTGTTGTGGGGTGGGTTCGTCACCCGCGACATACCAGCGGACCGTGGGAACCAGGCTGACGGCGCCGGCTACCGCGACGCTGACGATGCCCAGCACGACGAGCAGCAGCACGGGCACCGTGTTCTGCCGGGCGAAGTCGGCGTTGGCGCCGACGGAAGTGTGGCCCCGCAACGGAATGAGGATGGCGGCCGCTTCGACCACGGCCAGAGCGTAGGACAGGCTCAGATCGAACCCGTATTGAAACAACCACCGTCGAAAAGACTTTCGTTGCCCCGTGACGTGCTGCCGCACCGGGCTACGCCACGGTGACGGAAGCCGATGCCGAAGCCAGCCCACGGTGATCATATGAAGGTAGCCGCGTGTGATCCGAAATTTGCGCTAGGCACCGTTGTTCGGTCCTCCGGAGTTCTGCCCGGGGATGTCGGTGATCGGAAAATTCGGCATCGGTTTCGGCGACGGCGTGTTGGGCAGCGTGGGGATGTCGCCGGGTGGGATGTCATGCAGGCCGTTGACGGGTGGGCCGTTCTCCCGGCTGCCGTAACTGCTGCCGGGAGCCCGTGACCCCAGCAGGTCGCTGACCGTCACCAGCCGGTAGCCGTTGGCCTTGAGCACCGGGATGAACTGGTACACCAGGTCGACGGTGCTCGAGTAAGTGTTATGGAACAACACCACCGAGCCCGGCTTGATGTAGGTCATCAACATGTAACGCGTCGCCGCCGTGTTCGAGTCGTTCGCCCAATCGAAAGGGATGACATCCCAGAGGATTTCGGCAAGCCCGAATTGGCCGGCGGTCTGGCGCACCACCGGGTCGGACAGTCCCCCCGCGGGGCGATACAGGTTCGGGGTGCGCCCGGTCGCGCCGGTGATCGCGTCGTTGGCCTTGGAGAACTGGGCGGCGATGTCTTCGCGCGGGATCGTGGTCATGTTGGGGTGTTCCCAGGTGTGGCTGCCGATTTCCATCCCCGCGTCGGCAATGCGCTTGGCGCCGGCCGGGTTGGCGGCCACCTTGTTGCCGATCAGGAAGAACGTGGCCTTGGCGTCGTTCTCCTTCAGGATTTGCAGCAGTCGCTCATCGAACGGCCCGGGCCCGTCGTCGAAGGTCAACGCGACGCACTTGGTCACCGAGCAGCTGAGGTCGTCGGCGCGCGTCACATGACCCGTGAGCCCGCCGATCACCAGTACCGCGACGGCCGCCGCCACACCGACAACCGTGCGCCAGTAGCGCCAGGCTTGGGTGTCGGGTCGTTTCGCCACCGTGGAAGTTTATCGAAGAGGTGCTGACCCGGGGTCGAGCGCGCTGGTCAGGCGCCCTCACTGCGGGCCGGCGATCTCCTCCAGCATCTCGGTGACCAGGGCGGCAATCGGCGATCGCTCGCTGCGCAACAGGGTGATGTGCGCAAACAACGGGTGGCCCTTGAGCTTCTCGATCACCGCCGCGACCCCGTCGTGGCGGCCCACCCGCAAGTTGTCGCGCTGCGCGATGTCGTGCGTCAGCACCACCCGCGATCCGGTACCCAACCTGGACAGCACGGTCAGCAGGACGTTGCGCTCCAGCGACTGCGCCTCGTCGACGATGACGAACGAGTCGTGCAGCGACCGGCCCCGGATGTGGGTCAGCGGCAGCACTTCGAGCATGCCGCGGGACAGCACTTCCTCTAGCACCGCAGGGCTGGCCAGACCCTCGAGGGTGTCGAAGACGGCCTGCGCCCATGGGCCCATCTTTTCGCTCTCGCTGCCGGGCAGATAACCCAGCTCTTGGCCGCCGACGGCGTAGAGCGGGCGGAAGACCACCACCTTGCGTTGAGTGCGCCGCTCCAGCACCGCCTCCAGACCGGCGCACAACGCGAGCGCCGACTTGCCGGTGCCGGCCTTGCCGCCCAGCGACACGATGCCCACCGACTCGTCGAGCAGCAGATCGAGCGCCACCCGCTGTTCGGCGGACCGCCCGCGCAGTCCGAACGCCTCGCGGTCGCCGCGCACCAGCTGAACGCGTTTGTCCGCGTTGACCCGGCCCAGCGCATGAGAGCTGCCGCCGAGCAGCCGGACACCGGTGTGGCACGGCAGGTCTCGCGCTTCCACCAGATCGATCTCGCCATCGGTGAACAAGGCGTCGATGTCCTCGGTGGCGGTCTCGATCTCACGCATCCCCGACCATCCGGAGGCGACGACGTCCTGCGCGTGGTATTCGTCGGCGGCCAGCCCCACCGCGGCGGCCTTGACCCTAAGCGGAATGTCCTTGCTGACCAACGTAACTCGCTTGCCCTCGGCCGCGAGGTTGGCGGCGCAGCTCAGGATCCGGGAGTCGTTGCTGTCGCTGCGGAAGCCGGCCGGCAACACCGAGGGGTCCGTGTGGTTGAGCTCGACATGCAGCGAACCGCCCTGCGTCCCAACGGGAATCGGCTGATCCAGCCGTCCGTGCGCAAGCCGAAGGTCGTCGAACAGCCGCAACGACTGGCGGGCGAACCATCCCAGCTCGTGGTGGTGGCGTTTGGCCTCCAGCTCGCTGATCACCACCAACGGAACAACCACCTCGTGTTCGGCGAACCGGCTACAGGCCCAGGGGTCGGACAGCAGCACGGAAGTGTCGATCACGTAGGTCCGGATATCGGTCACGTAGCGCTCCTCGAGCGGGATGAGCCCGCGCGGACCCGCACAGGCATGTCGACGGGAACCGCAGCACCAGGACCGGGGCCGGTCCCTCCGTTGTGGTGACGGGAGGTGCCGCCCTGGCAGCAGAGCATGACGCTGACCATCGAGAACGACGCTACTCCCGTGGCCGCGTGCCCGCTGTGCAGGCGCGCCGACGTGGAGAGCCGCGACCACCTTCAATGGGTGGCCGATGTCGAGAGATGCGCGCGGGCCGGCTTAGCCGACGACGAATTGCCGCAATTGGGGCTCGACCGCGAGCCCCCATGCGGTGATCCGGTCGGAGATCGCCTGACGCAGTTGCTCCGGGCCGAAAACGCCTGCCTTCTCGACGTTCTGCACCTTGTCCCGGTACGCGTCGATGTCTGCGCCGGGCACCTGCAGGTCGGCCGCCCGCGCGGCGATCGCCGCGATCGTCTCGTCGCGGGTGTACTCGATGCAGTGCGCGACGAGGTTCGAGAAGAAGACTTCGTGGCGCCGCTCGTCGCGGGCGATCCGGTCGACGAGGCCGGACAGGATGGGCTCCTCGAGCTGCGCGGCCAGGTTTTCGCCGAACACCGCGTGGGTGCGTTCGACGAGCGCCATGTGCACCAGGGTCTCCACCTGCGAGTAGGTGTCGGCGCGGTAGCCCTTCATCACGTACTGGACGCGGGCCTCTTCGTTGGCGGTCGGGTCGACCTCGCGGGTCACCACCAGATACTCACGCAACGCGATCGCGTGCAGGTGCTCCTCGGCGGTCCACCTGCCCAGCCAGCGGCCCCAGTACTCCTCCAGGATGAAGTGCTCGACCAGCTCGCGGTGGTGCGCGGCGAGGTTGTCTTTGAGCAGCAGCAAGATCTCGCAGGCGTCGGTCAACGGCCTCGGCAGCGTCATCGACGACGGGTCCCAGTCGCGTCCACCCAGGAAGGCGAAGTTCTCGCCCCGTTCGAACGGCACGTAGTCGTGCGCGAACCAGATTTCTTCGGTGGACAGGTGGCGGTCGATGTTCGCTTCGACGACCGGCTCGAGTTCCAGGGTCAGCGCGTTAGCGACAGGTCTCTGTGCCATGAGATAACTGTAACCCGCGTACACAGGTTCATGAAATCGACCGGGCCGTGTCGCGTCGACTGATGACTTTGGTCCTCAGACACGTTTCGCCGCGCCGACCGGCCGCACCGACGCCGAGTCAGCGGCCGACCAGCGCCCAGTCTTCGAGGCCGTCGTACAGCGGAAACTCCTGCGCCAGCCGCGTCACACGCTGCCGCAGGCCCGCCACGTCGGCCGAGCTGCCGGCCGCCAAGGCGGTGGCGATGACGTCGGCAACCTCACTGAACTCGGCGTCGCCGAAGCCGCGGGTGGCCAGAGCGGGCGTCCCTATTCGCAGCCCCGACGTGACCATCGGCGGGCGCGGGTCGTTGGGCACGGCGTTACGGTTGACGGTGATGCCGACCTCGTGCAGCAGATCCTCGGCGGCCTGACCGTCGAGCGGGGAGTTGCGCAGGTCCACCAACACCAGGTGCACGTCGGTGCCGCCGCTGACCACCGACACGCCGGCCTTCGCGACATCGGCGGCCAACAGCCGCTCGGCGAGGATGCGCGCGCCGGAGAGCGTGCGCTGCTGCCGCTCGACGAATTCGGGGGTGCTCGCGATCTTCAGCGCGACGGCCTTGCCGGCGATGACGTGCATGAGGGGGCCGCCCTGCTGGCCCGGGAACACCGCCGAGTTGACGGCCTTGGCGTACTCCTGCTTGCCCAGGATCATGCCCGAGCGGCCGCCGCCGAGCGTCTTGTGAATGGTGGTCGAGACGATGTCGGCGTGCGGCACCGGAGACGGGTGCAGTCCGGCCGCGACGAGGCCGGCGAAGTGCGCCATGTCCACCCAGAGCTTGGCGTCGACCTCGTCGGCGATCGAGGCGAACGCCGCGAAGTCGAGGATCCGCGGGTAGGCCGACCAGCCGGCGATGATCACCTTCGGCCGGAATTCCAGCGCGTGGGCGCGCACCGCGTCCATGTCGACCAGATGCGTCGTCGGGTCGACGCCATAGAAACCGTTCTCGTAGAGCTTGCCGGAGAAGTTCAGCTTCATACCGTGTGTCAGGTGACCCCCGTTGGCCAGGTCCAGACCGAGCAACCGCTCCCCCGGCGACATCAGCGCGTGCAGCACGGCGGCGTTGGCTTGCGCACCCGAATGCGGCTGCACGTTGGCGAAGTCGGCGCCGAAGAGCGCCTTGGCCCGGTCACGGGCGATGTTCTCCACGACGTCGACGAACTCGCAGCCGCCGTAGTAGCGCCGCCCGGGCAACCCCTCGGCGTACTTGTTGGTCAGCACGCTGCCCTGCGCCTGCAGCACCGCGCGCGGCACGAAGTTCTCCGAAGCGATCATCTCGAGGGTGTCGCGTTGCCGGCCGAGCTCTTTGCCGAGCAGCTCGGCGATATCCGGGTCGACCTCGGCCAGCGGGGCGGACATCACAGACGTCGAGGGGCGGGCATCAGGTGCAGCAGTCACGGCCGCCAGTCTATCCAGCGCTGACTTTTCGCCAGCCCAGCCGTGGGGCATTTCGGCGCTCCTGTAACACTTGCACTATGCCGCGGCTTAGCGAGCCGAGCCCTTATGTGGAGTTCGACCGAAAGCAATGGCGTGCGCTTCGTATGTCGACGCCGCTGGCCCTCACCGAGGAAGAGCTCGTCGGCCTGCGTGGCTTGGGTGAACAAATCGACTTGCTCGAAGTCGAAGAGGTCTACCTGCCACTGGCCCGGCTCATTCACCTGCAGGTCGCCGCGCGGCAGCGACTGTTTGCCGCCACCGCCGAATTCCTTGGCGAACCTCAGCAAAACCCGGACCGGCCGGTGCCGTTCATCATCGGGGTGGCCGGCAGCGTGGCGGTCGGCAAGTCGACGACCGCCCGTGTGCTGCAGGCGCTCTTGGCGCGCTGGGACCATCACCCACGGGTGGATCTGGTCACCACCGACGGCTTCCTGTACCCGAATGCCGAGCTGGACCGGCGGAACCTGATGCACCGCAAAGGGTTTCCGGAAAGCTACAACCGTCGGGCGTTGATGCGCTTCGTGACGTCGGTCAAATCCGGTTCGGACTACGCCTGCGCGCCGGTCTATTCGCACCTCAAATACGACATCATCCCCGGGGCCAAGCACGTGGTCCGCCACCCCGACATCCTGATCCTGGAGGGCCTCAACGTTCTGCAGACCGGTCCGACCCTGATGGTGTCGGACCTGTTCGACTTCGGGGTCTACGTCGACGCCCGAATCGAGGACATCGAGCAGTGGTACGTATCGCGATTCTTGGCCATGCGCAGCACCGCGTTCGCGGATCCCGAATCGCATTTTCACCACTACTCGGCGTTGAACGACACGAAGGCGGTCGCCGCCGCTCGCGAGATCTGGCGCTCGATCAACCGCCCCAACCTGGTCGAGAACATCCTTCCGACCCGGCCGCGCGCCACGCTGGTGCTGCGCAAAGATGCCGATCACGCCATCAACCGGCTGCGGCTGCGCAAGCTTTAACGCCGCGCCCACCGCAGGGCAGATCACGCCTCGAGGCGACGCAGTCCCAGGTATTGCAGCCCAGCGAACGCCGCGGTGTACGCAGCGCTGGCCAGCGTCAACGCCACGCCGGTGACGGTCAGCGGCAGCGCTTCCGCGGCCACGATCGATGCCAGCGTGAATGCGACGTTGACCACCACGACGCTGATACCGACACGGCGCAGTTCCGGCAGCGCCCCGAGGCTGAACACCAGCAGGCCGGCGAGCACGAAAACGACGCCGACGCCGTATTCCTGGAAGGACGTCAGGCCGGTCAGCGACGAAATCGGGTCGGCGAGAAAGGCGATGGCCAAACCGAACATCCCCGTCAGGGTCGCGTCGGCCCGCACGGCAAAACGCAACAGCGAGTCCGTCGAGTCGTAGAGGGGCCGGGTTGGGATGGTTGATACGCCGGTAATAGAGCTCATGTGCTTACTCCTCGCGATGGCGGGTTGGGTCGATCAGCTTTGAGGGTGCCGCCAGTGCACTGCCATATCGACTCGTGGCGCTGCCAACTACTGCCACGGATACAACGACGAGGTGGTTCACCCGACTATTCCCATCAGCGGGTAAATATTTGACACGCGCCAGCCCGATGAGCCTCATCGGCCCCACAAGTCCCAGGCGCACGGGAACAGCACTGTGCCGTCCGGCGACCGCGGTGACTGAAGTACCCGTGCTAGTCGCTGGGAACCGGGACCCGGCCACGAAGATCGGCGGCGATCAGCCGGGCCGCGGCGTTTTGCCAATTGTGCAGCGAACGCTGCGGCACCTCGGTGACGAACCAGTGCCAGGCCTGGCGCGCGGTCGGATCCAGGCCCGAGGCGGTGGCGTTCTGCGCGTAGGCGCGCACCCCCACAACGTAGGGGAAATACAGCGAGTTGTAGTACCGCCACTGCTCGGTGGTCCCGAAGTCGCCGCCGTCGCGCGGTTTGAGCCGCGCTATGCCGTCGGCCAGCACGGCCTTGAGTTCGTTGGCCCGCTCGATCGGATGGTCGGGGGCTCCCCGGGCGGCCAGCCGCTCGTCGATCACCGGTAACGCGGTCAGCGGGCTGGCGACCAGCTTGGTCAGGTCGCCGTAGTGGCCCAGCGCCCGCCGGGTGAGCCTGGCGAAGGTGACGTCGTCGACGTCGGCGAGCGGGTGCTCCTGCCGCAGCGGCAGGGCGGCACCGGTATGCCGCAGCGTGGCCCGATCCGCCCGCAGCGCAGGCGATTTCGAGAATGCCAGCCGGTCGAGCACCCCAGCCAGCGGATCCGCGAGCACCTGCACGGTGATCGCGATCGCCAGGCTGGTGAACAGCAGCACGGTCAGCGCGGTCTGCGCGCCGGAATCGTCGCGGGTCACCGCCAACCCGATCAGAGCCTGGCCGCCGAACAGCACGGCAACCGTCACCGAACCGGCGAACGAACGGAGCATGTCAGCGCGCAGCGCGTGGCCCTCATCGAACGCGTCCCATAGCGCGACGGCGACTCCGAGCCCCAGGACGTCGCAACTCGTCGACGCCAACGCAACCCAGCTGGGCACCAGGCCCAGCGGAATGATCAGGATCGCATTGCTCAGCGCGAAGAACAGGGTGGCGGTAATGGCGAGTCCCACCGCAGGCCTCGGGCGCCGCGGGCGGCGCAACGCGACGACCATCGCGCCGAGGGTCGACACCGAGATCACCGCGAACATCAACCAGTGACCCGGCCGCAGCGGCCCGTCGACGCTGCCGGCCAACGCCGCCCCGAACAGGGTCAGCGCGGCAACCCCGGCCACGAGCAACAACTCGCGGGTGCGCGCCCGCGCGCCGTCACTGGGCCGGGACAGCTCGACGAGCACCGCGAACCACGCCAGGCCGGGGATGGTCGCCAGGTAGATCTCGGCTCTGCTCAACACCTGGGCGTACGCGGCACTGGCGGTCCGAACCGCATCCAGCCCCACCACGAGCGCGAATCCACACAGTCCGATCGCCGCCAGTGCGAGGACGGGTTTGCGCGGATCGCGGGCCGCCAGATAGAGACCCAGCCAGGCGCTCAGCGTGAACACCATCGCCGACAGCGCAGCCATGCACTCAGTGTGGCACGCAGGCAAGCGGGCCCTTAAGACCTCCGGTGATTACTTGCCGTGCCGGCGATCCCGCCGGCTGTAGTCGCGCAGCGCGCGCAAGAAGTCGACGCGGCGGAAAGCGGGCCAATGCGTTTCGCAGAACCACATCTCCGAATACGCGCTCTGCCACAGCAGGAATCCGGACAGCCGTTGCTCGCCCGAGGTGCGGATCACCAGGTCGGGGTCGGGTTGCCCAGACGTGTAGAGGTTCTCGGAGATGGCGTCGACGGTCACCGCATCGACGAGTTCTTCGGCGGTGGCGCCGTTGGCGAGTTCTTTGTTGAGCAAGGCACGCACCGCGCCGACGATCTCCTGCCGGCCGCCGTAGCCGACCGCCACGTTGACGTGAAAGGACGCGACGCTGGGCGTGGACTCGACGGCACCGCGCAACCGGCTGGCCGGCTCGTCGCCGAGCAGTTCCAAATCCCCGACCGTGCGCACGCTCCAGCGGTTGGCCGGTGCGCAGATCTCCTCGACGACGTCGGTGATGATTTCGATCAGCCCGGCCAACTCGTCGGGATCGCGTTGCAGATTTTCCGTGGACAGCAGGTAGACCGTCGTCATTTCGACGCCGGCTTCCTGACACCAGCGCAGCATCTCGGCGATCTTGGACGCGCCCATCCGATAGCCGTAGCTGACGTCCTCGTATCCCGCGTCGCGGGCCCACCGTCGGTTCCCGTCGCACAGCACGGCGATATGCCGCGGCAGCTGGGACTTCGAGGCGGCCAGGCCCTGCCGTAGCCGCAGCTCGTAGACGCGATACAGCGGCTCTTTGAGACGCGGCGGGATAATTTCCACGAGCATTTACCCTACTGCCAGCGGTGATCTATTCACCCGTTCTCATTTCGGACCGGTCGTTTGAGAAGTCGAGACTGTGCCGTAACCATCCCTCGCTACTGTGGATCCTGAGCAGCCTTCAACGACCTTCCCACTGGTATCCAAAGTTGCGAGAACAAGACACCGGAGACATGAGCAGCCAGACCAGCACCGTCCCCAACCCGGAGCCCGAACCCGAGTCGATCGTTCCGGGCAACACCGTCGAGCAGCTCGTCGAGGGTGCCGCCCAGTTCTTGGGCAAGCCCCGGATGCGCGGCTGGATCCACTTCGTCTCGGCGTGGCTGGCCATCATCACCGGCGCCACGCTGGTGTCGGTGTCGTGGGCGGTCTCCTCGCCCCGCGCCGGCCACTCGACGCTGGTCTACGCCGCGGCGACGGTGGCAATGTTCGCGGTCAGCGCCACCTATCACCGGGTGCAATGGAAGTCAGACGTCACGCGCAGCCGGATGAAGCGACTCGACCATTCGATGATCTTCGTCTTCATCGCCGGTAGCTACACCCCGTTCGCGCGGCTGGCCATGCCGCAGAACACCGGGGTGCTGGTGCAGTGCATCGTGTGGGGCGGCGCGGCCGCCGGCATCGCGTTGAAGATGTGCTGGCCAACGGCGCCGCGCTGGCTCGGCGTGCCGCTCTATCTGCTCCTGGGGTGGGTGGCCGTCTGGTTCGCCCCCACGATCGTGCACCAGGCCGGCGTGGCCGCGATGGTGCTGCTGGCGGTGGGCGGCGTGTTCTACAGCGTGGGCGGCATCTTCTACGGGCTGCGCTGGCCCGACCCGTGGCCGAAGACGTTCGGCTATCACGAGTTCTTCCACGCCTTCACCGCGATCGCGGCGATTTTGCACTACATCGCCATGTGGTTCGCCGTCTTCTACACGGGCGACCACGCCTGGCTGGCGGGCGGCTAGGGCTGCCTCGTCACTCCGATTAGGCCGGGGTGACGTCGTCCTCCGGCGACCAGTAAGCCTTCATCGAGGCGATCTTGCCCCGGCTGTCGAAGACCATCACGTCGATCGGCTCGATCACCATGCGGTGCTCGCCCGCGGTCACGGTCAGCCGGAATTGAAAGGCCGCCTCGTTGCCGGCAACGCGCAGCGTGACCAGTTCGCATTCGCGCTGCACTTCGTTGACCGCGGAGTAGAAGCCGTGGATCGCCTGCCGGCCGATGTGCACCTCGCCGCCGACCGGATCTTCGACGGTGGCGTCGTCGGCGTACAACTCGACCAGGTCATCGGCGCTGCCCTTGGCGACCAATTCGATGTAGCGGTTGACCGTGTTTCTGATCGCTTCGGTCCTGGCGGCATTCGGCATGGGACGCAGGGTAACCCCGCGCTAGTGGTGATCGCCAGCGCGGCGCAGCCGGGCGCAGCGGGTCGCCACCATCGGCTTCAGTGACCTGCGACACCCAGGGCGGCGGCCAGTTCGGTTGCGCCGGTCACCGGCAGGTCGCAGACCTGGCCGCGGCAGACATAAGCGGCGTCGGCGCCTCCCACCCGTGGCCGGCCGGCCAGCAGCGCCGACGAATCCACCTCCCCGCCCACGACGATGGCCCCGCCCGGCGCCAGCCGGCGCGCGTCGGCCAGCAGCGTCGAGGCCGACGGGTCGCAGGCAACCGCGATCTGCAGCGGTCCGCGCACCGCCGCTTCCGCGACGGCCAGCCAGTGCCCGGCCGACCGCGGCGCGCGTTCCAGCAGCACCGAGTGCGCGCCGAGCGATTCGGTGACCGCGCGCAGATACCGCTCGGCACGGTCACCGTCGACCAGGTGCGCGGCGGTCAGCAGCGCCTCGGTGATCGACGACGCACCCGACGGAGTCGCGCCGTCCAGCGGGTCGGCGGGCCGGAGCACCAATTGCTCGGCATCGTCGGCGGTGTCGAACCAGCGGCCGGGTTGCGCCCGATCGGCGAAGTGCGCCAACGCGGTGTCCAGCAGATCGGTTGCCGAAGTCAGCCAGATCGCCTCGGCGGTCAGCTGATACAGCGCAAGAAGCCCGGTCGCCAGCATCGCGTGGTCCTCAAGGATGGCAACGCTGTCGCCGACCACGCCGCCCAGGCTGGCGCGTCGCAACCGGCCGTCGACCACATGCAGATCCAGCAACGCCCGCGCGCAGCGCCGCGCGGCTTCGGCGAGTTCGGGCTCGTCGAGGGCCACGCTGGCCTCGGCCAACGCGGTGATCGCCAGGCCATTCCACGACGTGACGACCTTATCGTCACGCCCGGGCTGGATTCGAGTGAGGCGTGCCGCCAGCAGCGCGGCCCGCACGCGTTCCAACCGCTGCGGATCGTCGGCATCGGCGGATAGCTGTAGCACCGAGGTGCCGTGCTCGAACGTGCCGTTCTGGGTAACCGCGAAAATGCTTGCCGCCCAAGGGCCGTCGTCGGGGCCGAGCACTTCGTTCAGCTGCGCCGGCGTCCAGACATAGGTCGAACCCTCGCGGCCGTCGGCGTCGGCGTCCAGCGACGAGGTGAACATGGCACCGTCGGCCAGATCGTCGAGCAGAAACCGGGCGGTCTGGGCGCTGATCCGGCGCGCCAGCGGGTCACCGGTGCGCCGCGCCCATTGCGCGTACGCGCGCAGGAGCAGCGCGTTGTCGTAGAGCATCTTCTCGAAATGCGGTACCACCCAAGCGTTGTCGACGCTGTACCGGGCGAAGCCGCCGCCGAGTTGGTCGTAGATGCCACCGCGCGCCATCGCGTTGCCGGTGTGCGATACCGCCGCAAGCGCCGCCGGTGAGCCGGTGCGCTCGAAGTGACGCAACAGCGCCTCGAGCAACGCTGACGGCGGGAATTTGGGCGCGCCGCCGAACCCGCCGTGCACCGCGTCGCGCTCCTGCAGCAGCGTGGCGACGGCGTGGTCGCACAAGTCCGGCGCCACCGACGGGCCGCCGTAGCCCGGCAGTCCCGGAAGAGCCGAAGCCATCTTGCGTAGCTCGCCGGCGATATGGTCGGAGGCCTCCTCCACCTCGCCGCGGCGCTCCCGCCAGGTAGCGGATACAGCCGAGAGGAGTTGCAGGAAGCCTTCTTTCGGATAGTAGGTCCCACAGAAGAAGGGGCGGGCGTCCGGCGTGAGGAAACACGTCATCGGCCAGCCGCCATGCCCGGTGAGGGCGACCGTGGCGTTCATGTACACCGCGTCGATGTCCGGGCGTTCCTCACGGTCGACCTTGATGCAGACGAATCCCGCGTTCATCGCGGCGGCTACTTCGTCGTCTTCAAATGATTCGTGGGCCATGACGTGGCACCAATGGCAGGCGGCGTAGCCGACCGACAGCAGGATGGGCACGTCGCGCGCGGCGGCGCCGGCCAGCGCCTCGGGGGTCCACTGCTGCCAATGCACCGGATTGTCGGCGTGCTGGCGCAGATACGGGCTGGTCGCCAGCCCAAGGGTATTCGTCGAAGCGGGGTCAGCCGGGCTCATCGCCGGGCCCCGGCGCTCGCGGCGAGCCGTTCGCCTCATCCCGGGCGCTGCCACCATCGACCGCGTCGGTGCCCTCGTCGGCGGCCTGGTCCGGTTCGGGGTGCTTGGGATCAAACGTTTCCGGCACCTTCTTCAACTGCCGGTTCATCGAACGCAGCAGAAACAGCGTGCTGATCAACAGCAATACGACGATCAGCAGCCCGATCGGGCTGGCCTTGCCGAAATCGGGGCCGGTGTGGTGCGGCGGGCCGTCGGCTTGCCAGCCGGCGGCGGCGAGATACAGGTGATTCACAAGTCGCCCTCGATTCCGGCGAACAGGTCGTCCTCGGGCAGCCGAGCCGGAACCCGCGAACGCGCCAACTCGAATTCCTCAGTGGGCCAAAGCCGTTGCTGCCATTCGATGGGAGCGGCAAAGAAGTCGTGGTCGGGGTCGATCTGCGTGGTGTGCGCCCGCAGCGCGTCGTCGCGCTGGCTGAAGTACGCCGAGCACTCGACGCGTGTGGTCACCCGGGATTCGAACGGATCGTGCTTGGCGTCCCAATGTTCGAGCCACTTCTTGAACGGGGGTTCTTGACCGTGCTTGATGGCTTCGTCGTGCAGCAACTGCATCCGGGCACGCAGGAAGCCGTGGTTGTAGTACAGCTTGGATACCGTCCACGGCTCGCCGGCGTCGCCGAACCGGCGATAATCACCGGCCGCCTCGAACGCGCCGACCGAAACCTGATGGCAGCGAATGTGATCGGGATGGGGATAGCCGCCGTTTTCGTCGTACGTGGTCATGACGTGCGGGCGGAACTCGCGGACCACGCGGACCAGCGCCTCGACCGACTCTTCCAGCGGCACCAGCGCGAAACAGCCCTCGGGCAACGGCGGTAGCGGGTCACCCTGGGGTAATCCGGAGTCGACGAACCCCAGCCAGGTGTGCTCGACGCCGAGTAT
Source organism: Mycobacterium sp. (assembly GCF_036273375.1). GTDB lineage: Bacteria > Actinomycetota > Actinomycetes > Mycobacteriales > Mycobacteriaceae > Mycobacterium. The sequence goes on from NZ_DASUHS010000011.1 coordinate 86,870, forward strand.
CTCGGCGGCCTTGGCCATCTCGTCACGGCGGATTTCGGCGATGTGTCCGTGCACCTCGGGCAGGTCCATCGCCGGGTTGAGGATGTCGCCGCGCTCACCACCGGTCAACGTCACCACCAGCACTCGATGGCCTTCGTCCGCGTAGCGGGCCAGCGTGGCCGCGCCCTTGCTGGACTCGTCGTCGGGGTGGGCGTGCACCGCCATTAACCGCAATTCGCTCACGTGCCCCCTTGTCTCACCTGGTGGTCGCCCGGTCTGACCCTATAATTCCAGTTTCGAGTTCGTTGCATGCTGTCGGCCGGTGCCGAGCAGCCGACAATCAGGCATAACCAGGCATGACCGAAACCCCGATTGAGCGTCGGGAGGCCCGCTACGGGCGCTCCCGGCTGTCGCGTATCCCCCGGCGGTGGTTGATCGTCACGTTGGGCGCGCTGGTAATCGTGGCCGGGCTCGTCGTTGCCCTCATCGGCTATCACCGATTCGGCACCAGCGATGTCAAGGGGACGATGGCCGGCTATCGGGTGATCGACGACCACACGGCCTCGATAACGATCAGCGTGACGCGATCGGATCCGTCGCGGCCGGTGGACTGCATCGTGCGGGTCCGCTCGCAGGACGGCAGCGAGACGGGCCGGCGAGAGCTGCTGGTTCCGCCGTCGGACGCCGCCACCGTGCAGGTGACCACGACGGTGAAATCCTCCGAACCGCCGGTGGTGGCCGACATCTATGGCTGCGGCACCGATGTGCCCGCCTACCTGCGCCCGGCGTGACCTCCTAATCCGCGACGAACTGCGAATATGGGGTCATCAACTGTTTGCGCGGTGGTAACATGGATGAATACACGGTTCCGGTTGGGACCGTGTTGCTGCATTAGCGGCCGTGAGCAAACGGAGCGGCAGCACACGGGGCGGGACCCGCACATGTCGGGAGCGGCGGAGCTAACAGGACTCAAACGCGAACTCGCGGAACAACATACGAGGAGCACGACGAGATGACGGACACTTCCGTGACCTGGCTTACCCAGGAGTCACACGACCGACTCAAGGCCGAGCTCGATCACTTGATTGCGAATCGTCCGGTCATCGCCGCGGAGATCAACGACCGCCGCGAGGAAGGCGACCTGCGCGAGAACGGTGGCTACCACGCCGCCCGCGAAGAGCAGGGTCAGCAGGAGGCGCGCATCCGTCAGTTGCAAGACCTGCTCAACAACGCGAAGGTCGGCGAGGCGCCCAAGCAGTCCGGCGTCGCGCTGCCGGGCTCGGTGGTGAAGGTCTGCTACAACGGCGACGAGTCCGACACGGAGACCTTCCTGATCGCCACCCGCCAGGAGGGCGTCAGCGACGGCAAGCTCGAGGTGTACTCGCCGAAGTCCCCGCTGGGCGAGGCCCTGATCGATGCCAAGGTGGGCGACACCCGCACTTACACCGTGCCCAACGGCAACACCGTCAAGGTCACGCTGGTCAGCGCGGAGCCCTACCACTCCTAAGTCGCGGCTGCGCCGCGGACTCCTAATTCGCGGCCCCGCCGCGGGGCGGTTTACAGTCCGCCTATGGCGCAGATCGCCGAGGACTTGTTTCTGCTGCTGCTGGACAACGCGTCCGCTCAGCCCAGCCTCGATCGTGTCCGCCGCGAGCGGGTGTTGTCCGCC